>NZ_JAPKFM010000041.1:0-23087 GCF_026262595.1 Gordonia aquimaris
TCAGCGGGACGGTCAGCAGGAGGCCCTCAGAGCTTGTCGACGACGAAGTCGATGCACGACGTCAGCTTGCTGACATCGTCCGGCTCGATCGCCGGGAACATGCCGACGCGCAGCTGGTTGCGACCGAGCTTGCGGTACGGCTCGGTGTCGACGACGCCGTTGGCGCGCAACGTCTTCGCGACCGCCGCCGCGTCGACCTCGTCGTCGAAGTCGATGGTGCCGACCACCTGGCTGCGCTGCGACGGGTCGGCGACGAACGGTGTCGCGAATTCGCTCGCCTCGGCCCATTGGTAGAGGCGTGCGCTGGAATCGGCGGTGCGCGAAACGCACCAATCGAGACCGCCCTGGCCGAGCATCCACTGCACCTGGTTGTCGAGGAGCAGCAACGACGCCACGGCTGGGGTGTTGTACGTCTGGTTCTTGCTGCTGTTGTCCACAGCGGTCGGCAGCGAGAGGAACTCGGGGCACCACCGGTCGGTCTCGGCGATATGCGAGATCCGTTCCAAGGCGCGCGGGCTCATCAACGCGATCCACAGGCCGCCGTCGGAGGCGAAGCACTTCTGCGGTGCGAAGTAGTACACGTCGGCGTCGGCGATGTTCACCGGGAGGCCGCCGGCGCCGGAGGTCGCGTCGATGGCGACGAGTGCATCGTCAGAGCCCGCCGGACGGGTCACGGGCACGGCCACGCCCGTGGAGGTCTCGTTGTGCGCCCAGCCGATCAGGTCGATGCCGCCGAAGTCGTCGGCGGTCAGCGCGGCGGGATCAGGCGCGGTCCCCGGGTCGGTGGAGATCACCGCGGGCGAGTCGAGGAACGGGGCCTTCTTGGCGACTGTGGCGAACTTCGACGAGAACTCGCCGTAGGTCAGGTGCAGGGAACGCTGCTTGATCAGTCCGAACGCAGCGGCATCCCAGAAGGCGGTGGTGCCGCCGTTGGAGAGCACCACCTCGTACCCGTCGGGCAGGGCGAACAACTCCGACAGGCCGGCGCGGATGGAGCCGACGACATTCTTCACCGGCGCCTGACGGTGGCTGGTGCCGAACACCGACGCACCGGTGTCGACGAGGGATTGCAGTTGTTCCGGGCGCACCTTGGACGGGCCGCATCCGAAGCGGCCGTCCGACGGCAGGAGGTCGGCGGGAATCGTGATCGGTGCGGTGGCGGTGTCACTCATGTCCGCAAGTCTAAGGTTGTGGCCCCGACCACCCCGGTCAGGCCCCACCGAGTATCTGTTGACCCCGGCTGAACGTGTGTTTAGCATCTTGTACATGCGTTTAGCTGACGCCGACGATCGCACCACCCGCGCTCGGGTCCGCGACACCGCCATCGAGGTGTTCGCCCGCGACGGCTTCACCGCGACCGTGCGCACGATCGCCGAGGCCGCCGGGGTGAGTCCGGGGTTGGTGATCCATCACTTCGGCAGCAAGGAGAAGTTGCGGGCCGAGTGCGACGAACATGTCCTGCGGCAGACCCGTGAGGCCAACGAACAGGGGCTCGACGAGCAGGCCGGTCCGCACGCGTTCGCCGGATTCGTGCGGCGGATGGAGGAGATCGACTCCGATGGCCCGCGCATCGTCTATCTCATCCGCAGTCTGCAGGCGGGCGGCGAGATGGCCCGTCAGTTGCTGGCGCACCTGGCCGAGGACGCCGAACAGACCTTCCGCAAAGGCGTGGCCGCCGGAACCATCCGGCCCTCCCGCGACGAGGCCGCCCGCGCCCGGTACATGGTCGCGCAGTCGATGGGTGCATTGCTGGTCGACGTGGTGATGAATCCGCCCGCGGACTGGTCGGATGCCGGGGTGATCCTGCAGTCCTACGTCGACCGGGTGGTGTTGCCCGCAGCCGAACTCGCCGTTCACGGGGTGATGACCGACGAGTCATTGCTCGATGCGGTACTGGCCTATCGAGAGGAACGCAATGACCATGACTCTGACTGATCCGGTGATCGACATCGAGGGGCTACGGAAAACGTTCGGCTCGTTCGCCGCCCTCGACGGCCTCGATCTCACCGTGTGCGCCGGCGAGATCGCCGGATTTCTCGGTCCCAATGGCGCCGGGAAGTCCACCACGATCCGCACCATGCTCGGGATGTACCGGCCCGATGCCGGGCGAGTCGCGGTATTCGGGCGCAACCCGATGGCCGACGCGGTGGCGATCCATCGTCGTCTCGCCTATGTGCCCGGCGACGTCAATCTATGGCCACAACTGTCCGGCGGCGAATGTATTGACCTGCTCCTGTCGTTGCGCGGTCTGCGAGTCGAGTCCGGCAGACGCAAGAACGAACTGATCGACCGGTTCGACCTCGACCCCACCAAGAAGGCCTCGGCATACTCGAAAGGGAACCGCCAGAAGGTGGCGTTGATCGCCGCGCTGTCGGCGCCATGCGAACTGCTGGTGCTCGACGAGCCCACCTCCGGACTGGATCCGCTGATGACACGCGAGTTCACCGATTGCGTGCGCGAAGTCGCCGACGGCGGGGCGGCGGTACTGATGTCGAGCCATCTCCTCGACGAGGTCGAGCAACTGTGCCAGACGGTCACCATCATCCGGGCCGGCAAGACGATCCGGTCCGGCCCGCTCACCGAACTGCGCCACCTGCGACGCTCACGGGTGACCGCCACCATCGGAGTCGGCGCACACGACCTGGCCTCGATTGTCGGCGTGCACGACTTCACCGTCGACCACGATCAGGTCAGCTTCACCGTCGCCGACGCCGGACTGGCCGAAGTCACCCGCATCCTCGCCCGACTCGACGTGAGGGGGTTGGCGGTCGAGCCGCCGAGTCTCGAGGAACTGTTCCTGCACGTCTACTCCGAACCCCGCGAGGTCGGGGCATGACGGCGGGGACGGCGGGAGTCGCCGGCGTGCGCGCGAGCGTGGTGTCGCATCAACTGGCCCACGTCGGAGTGCTCGTGCGACTCGGCCTACGACGCGAACGGATTCTCGCGCCGATCACGGTTGTGTTGTTCGTGTTGATCAACGTGTCGACCGCACGGGCGATCTCAGGGATGTACGAGACACCCCAGCAGCGGCTGAGCCTGCAGGCCGGGCCCGGTGCCAACCCGGCCTTCCGATTTCTGCTCGGTGAGTTGACCCACGTGGAACCTACTGCGGCGCTGGTTTCCTGGCGCGCGGGGCTGTTCCTGATCGCCGCGCTCGGGGTTTGCGCGGCGATGATGACCGTGCGGCAGACCCGCAAAGAGGAGGAACTCGGCCGTACCGAACTCGTCCGGGCGGCCGCCGTGGGCCCGCTGGCACCGGCCGCCGCGGCCGCGGCCGTCGCTACCCTCTTCGTCGTCATCGTCTCGGGGGCAATGGCAGTGATCCTGCTCCCGCTGGGGGCCGATGCAGGCGATGCGGTCGCCGTGTTCGCGCAGTACGCCTCGACCGGGCTGGCTGCGATCGGGGTGGCGTTGGTCGCCGCGCAGATCGCGACCACCTCCCATATCGCCAACCTGACCGCCAGTTCGGTTGTCCTACTGGGCTACCTGCTTCGCGGTGCAGCCGACGCAACCGACGACTGGGCATGGCTGAGGTGGACCAACCCGATCGGATGGGCTGAGCAGATCGACCCGTTCGGGAACAACGATCTGCTGCCCGCCGTGTTGTCGGTGGCGGTGTTCGTCGGCGGGACGGCCATCGCCGGGCGGGTCGCGGTGCACCGCGATCTGGGAGCCGGGCTGATCGCCCAGCGCCGCGGTCCGGCGGCGAGTTCTCGCCTGCCACGCGTCGAGTCGTTGGCGGTGCGGCTGTCTCGGTCGTTGCTGTTGGCTTGGGCTGCAGGCATATTCGTCTACGCGTTGATCATCGGTTTCATGCAGCCCTCAGTGGCCGACCTCGCGCAGGGCAACGAACAGTTTGATCAGGTCATGCGCGCCGCACTCGGTGACGCGACGTTGAGCACGTTGTTCGGGATGACCATGCTGGGCTTCCTCGCTGTCGCCGCCTCGGCATGGGGAGTCAATTTGGCCGAACGTCTGCGGGCCGAGGAGTCGGCCGGTCGCGCCGAGGTGATACTCACGACGCCGACTGCTCGGGGCCGCTATTTCCTCACCTACACGGTGATCGGTGCGGTGGGCGGCGTCACCCTGGTGATCGTGGCGGCGGCCGGCATGGTGCTCGGCTCCGGCATCGCGGGCGGGGGATGGTCGAGAGCCGCAACCAACGCCGCGCAAACGGGCGCAGTGCAGGTTCCGGCGATGCTGGTCGTGGTGGCGATAGCGCTTGCGCTCTACGCGATCCGACCGTCGCTGGCCCATGTCGGATGGGTGGTCGTGGTGGGGGCGTTGCTGCTCGGGCCGCTGTCGGGCATGTTCGACCTGCCGCAGTGGGCCGCCGATCTGTCGCCGTTCACCCACACCCCGCTGGTGCCGGTGGACCCGATGCGCGCGACCCCGATCGTCGTGCTGATCGGGGTCGCGGCGCTGTTCGTCACGACTGGCTGGGCGATCTTTCGTCGTCGACAGATCGGCTGACCTCGCCGTTGGTGGACCCGTCGCCATCTGCGAGGGGATCCTCGGGTTCCTCGTACGCACCCATCGCGAACGATCCGGTCTCCGGGTCGACCGTCACGGCGTGATGCGGTACCTCGTGCACCGCGACGATCAGCTCGCCGGTATCGGGCTTGTCGGCGTTGTCGGGCAGTCCCGCGAAGGTCGCCGACATCGGACGCCGGCGTTTCTCGTGACGATGCGCCGGTTCGGCGGCTGCGGCGACGGCGGCCGCCTCGCTCCCATTGCCCAAACTGAGGTGAAGGAATCTCGGCTGCACGGCGATGTCGTAGTGGAACGCCCGTAGCAACGAGATACACGCGAGCACCATGACGATCGAGAACGGCACCGCCGTGGCGATCGACATCGTCTGCAAGGCGGTCAACGAGTCGGTGCCGCCGACCAGCAGCAGCACGGCTGCCGTCACCCCTTCGAGGCTGGCCCAGTAGACCCTGGTCAGGACTGGGGTCTCGATCTTGCCGCCGGTGGCGAGCATGTCAACGACCAGCGACCCGGAGTCCGACGACGTCACGAAGAACATGACCACCACGATGATCGCTATGACGCTGGTGACCGCGGCCAGCGGGAACCCGTCGAGCAACTGGAACAGCGACGTGTTTGCGTTGACGCTGCCGTCATCGAGCATGTTGCCCTCCTGCTGCTGACGCAGGATGCCGGAGTCGCCGAAGATGGTGAACCAGATGGCGCTGATGAACGTCGGGAGCAGCAGCACACCGGCGATGAACTCACGGATGGTGCGGCCGCGGGAGATCCGGGCGACGAACATGCCCACGAACGGGGCCCAACTGATCCACCAGCCCCAGTAGAAGATGGTCCAATCGGCCATCCAGGTGTCGTCGGCGAACGGCGCGGTGCGCAGCATCATGTCCGGCAGCGTGGCGATGTAGTTGCCCATGTTCTGCACCCAGGACTGCAGCAGGAACAGCGTGGACCCCAGGACCAGGACGAACGCGGCCAACAGCGCCGCGACCGCCATGTTGATGTTCGACAGCCATCGCAGGCCCTTGGTGACACCGGTGACCACGGAGAAGATCGCCAGGCTCGTGATCAGGAAGATCATGATGACGACCACCCAGTTGTTGACCGTCAGCCAACCGAGATACTCCAGGCCGGCCGAGATCTGCTGGATGCCGAAACCCAGCGAGGTGGCGACACCGAACAAAGTGCCGACGATGGCGACGACGTCGACCAGATGCCCGATCCAGCCTTCGACACGTTCGCGGCCGATCAACGGCTCGAGCAGCCAGCGCACCGCGAGCGGGCGTCCTTTGCGGAACGTCATGTACGCCAGGCCGAGACCCACGACGACGTAGATGCCCCAGGCGTGCAGGCCCCAGTTGAACAGCGTGAGTTCCATCGCCTGATTGGCGGCGGCGTCGGTGGAACCTTCGATGCCACCGGCTTCGGGTGGCGTGATGTAGTGCGACAGCGGTTCGGCGACGCTGTAGAACACCAGGCCGATGCCCATGCCGGCGGCGAACAGCATCGCGAACCAGGACAGGACACCGAACTCGGGCTCTTCGTCGTCTTTGCCGAGTCGGATCGTTCCGATCCGGCTGATCGCACAGTAGATCGCGAATATCACGAACCCGGTGACGATGAGGATGTACCACCAACCCACGCCGGAGGTGATCCACCCGTTCAGCTTTTGAAATGCGTCGGCTGCCGTGCTCGCGTAGATCACGCAGAAGATGATCAAGGCGAAGATGATCAGCGACGCGGTGACGAACACCGGTTTGTGCTGCTCCCGCCAGGCGGACCGGAACATATCTCGCTCCCTTGCAACTCGTGCACATCGACGATCGTCGTCGACGCGGAGCGGCACAGCGTGCTGCTCGGCATCGACGGCAGTCGACCTGCTCACATCGGCGGCGAACCGACCGGTTCCGCGACGTATTCGCGACCTAATCGGACGCTACTGCAGAATCAGGGTGTGCAATCAGTGGTATTCGGGCAATCGTTATGTGTCTGATTTATGACCCTACGACACCGGCTTGCCCTATGCGCGGGGGCGGGGCGGGGCGCACCTCCCCGCGATCGGGTGCGGATCAGAGTCCCGGCGCCGGTTTGACGTCGCCCCAGCCTGCGACGTCCTCGGGTCGTCGTGGGCTTGGTCCGGTGTAGATGGCGGCGGGTCGGACGAGTTTGGCGAGGCGTTTTTGTTCGAGGATGTGGGCGCACCATCCGGCGGTGCGGCCGCAGGTGAACATGGCGGGCATCATGTGGGGTGGGACCTCGGCGAAGTCGAGGATGACTGCGGCCCAGAATTCGACGTTGGTCTCGATGGCGCGGTCGGGGCGGCGTTCGCGTAGTTCGGTGAGTGCGGCTTGTTCGAGGGCTGCGGCCACTTCGTAGCGGGGGACGTCGAGTTCTTGGGCGGTGCGGCGTAGTACGCGGGCCCGGGGGTCCTCGGCGCGGTAGACGCGGTGTCCGAAGCCCATCAGTTTTTCTTTGCGGTCGAGGATGCCGCGGACGAGGCCGCGGGCGTCGCCGGTGGTTTCGACTTCTTCGATCATCGGGAGCACTCGGGCCGGTGCGCCGCCGTGCAGTGGCCCGGACATCGCGCCGATCGCGCCCGACAAGGATGCGGCGACGTCGGCGCCGGTGGAGGCGATCACGCGTGCGGTGAATGTCGATGCGTTGAGGCCGTGTTCGGCTGCGCTGACCCAGTAGGCGTCGATGGCTCGGATGTGTCGGGGGTCGGGGTCGCCTTTCCATCGGGTCATGAAACGTGCGGTGACGGTGTCGCATTGGTCGATGATGTGTTGGGGGACGGCGGGCTGATGGATGCCGCGGGCCGATTGGGCGACGTAGGACAGTGCCATCACCGAGGCGCGGGCGAGGTTGGCGCGGGCGGTGTCGTCGTCGATGTCGAGGAGGGGTCGGTAGCCCCAGATGGGGGCGAGCATGGCCAGGGCGGCCTGTACGTCGACGCGTACGTCGCCGGTGTGGATGGGCAGGGGGAAGGGTTCGGCCGGGGGGAGTCCGTCGCCGAATCGGCCGTCGACGAGCAATGCCCACACATCGGCGAAGGTGACGTGGTTTTCCACGAGGTCCTCGATGTCGACGCCGCGGTAGCGCAGGTTGCCGCCGTCTTTGTCGGGTTCGGCGATCTCGGTGGTGAACGCCACCACTCCTTCGAGACCGGCGACGAAATCGTCGGGCACCGTGTTGGACATCGAAGACCACCTCACCTCGACACGCACATCGTGTGGACCACTGTCGTGGGGATACCACACCGCGATCCACCACGACCCGCAATCTCACCAGGAACTCTAGGACAGGAGCACACCGGCGGCATACCGGGGAGTAACCGTGCGTCGCGGAGTAGCCTCACCTCGTGGCCGATGATGCGATTGACCTACCCAACATGCGGGTGGGCTACGGCGGCGGCATCCCACCGAACATCGGCGAAGGGGACCGCGCGGCGGGTGCCGACGGCATCCGCGAGAACCTCGATCCGAGCTGGCTACGCGGGGACCCGCCCTGGTTGGACCTGTTTCATGTGTGGCTGCGTGAGGCCATCGACTCGCGCATCCCCGAACCCAACGCCATGGTGCTCGGGACCGCCGACGCCGAGGGCATCCCGTCCACACGCACCGTGCTGTGCAAAGGGGCCGACGCGTCGGGCATCGTCTTCTTCACCGGCTACGACTCCGACAAAGGGCACCACCTGGCTGCCAATCCGTATGCGTCGGTGACCTTCCCGTGGATCGCGCTGGAGCGCCAGGTTCACTTCCGCGGAGCGGTGGAGCACGTGACGATGGAGGAGACCGCGGAGTACTGGTACATGCGACCACGCGGCTCCCAACTCTCCGCGTACGCATCTGCGCAGTCGCAACCCATCGAGACCCGTACCGACCTCGAGGATCTCGCGGCCCGGGTCGCCGCGCAGTTCGGCGGATTCGATGCCGGCGCAGAGATTCCGGTGCCGCCGGCGTGGGGCGGCTATCGACTGGTGCCCACGACCGTCGAGTTCTGGCAGGGGCGTGCCAACCGGCTGCACAATCGGGTTCGCCTGACCCGATCGGACGGCGGGTGGGAGGCCGTGCGACTGCAGCCGTGAGCCACTACTAGGCTTCGCTGGTGCCCACCGCTCCCCGGCCGAGGCGGCTGTCGAGTCGACGACTGCTCGCGGACACCACGCCACTGCGGAATCCTTACTTCCGGCGACTGTGGACCGCGAACATCGTCACCGTCGTCGGCGCGCAGCTGACCGTCGTCGCGGTGCCGGCGCAGATCTACCAGATCACCGGCAGCTCGGCCTATGTAGGCCTGACCGGCGTGTTCGGCCTGGTTCCGCTGATCGTGTTCGGTTTGTGGGGTGGTGCGCTGGCCGACGTGTTCGACCGCAGGCGCATCCTGATCGTGACGACACTGGGTCTGATCGGCTGTAGCGCGCTGTTCTGGGCGCAAGCGGCGCTCGGTGTCGGGAATGTCTGGCTTCTGTTGAGCGTCTTCGCCGTTCAGCAGGCGTTCTTCGCCGTCAACCAGCCCACCCGCACCGCCGTGCTCCCGCGACTGTTGCCGCTGACCGAATTGCCCGCCGCCAATTCGCTGAACATGACGGTGATACAGGCGGGCGCCATCGCCGGACCGCTCGTCGGCGGCGCGTGATCCCGGTACTCGGCTACGCCACGCTGTACCTGGTCGACACACTGAGCCTGCTGGCCACGCTCTGGGCGGTGCTCCGATTACCCGTATTGCGTCCGGAACTCGCGGACGGTCAGCGCCGTCCCGCCGCCGGGTTGCGGTCGGTGCTCGACGGATTCCGATACCTGCGCGATCACCGGGTGTTGTTGGCCAGCTTCCTGGTGGATCTGATCGCGATGATCTTCGGGATGCCGCGCGCACTGTTCCCGCAGATGGCGCACGAGAGCTTCGGCGGTCCCGAAGGTGGTGGTCTCGCGTTCGCCTTGCTGTTCGCGGCGATTCCGCTCGGATCGGTGATCGGTGGGGTGTTCTCCGGGTGGGTCGTGCGGGTGCGCCGTCAAGGTCTGGCCGTGATCGTGTGCATCCTGATCTGGGGTGCGGCCATCTCGGTGGCCGGTGGGGCGCTGTTCTTCGCGCACGGTACGGCGTTGCCGATGCTGCCGGTCGTGGTGGTCGCGCTGATGGTCGGCGGGGCGGCGGACATGGCCTCGGCGGCATTTCGGCAGACGATGCTGCAGGCCGCGGCCACCGACAACGTCCGTGGCCGATTGCAGGGCGTGTTCATCGTCGTGGTGGCCGGTGGGCCCCGCATCGCCGACGTCACGCACGGGGCCACGGCGGCCGTGGTCGGCACCGCGGTGGCGACCGCAGGCGGCGGGCTGGCCGTGATCGTGCTGACGATCGTTGCCGCGCTGGTCATTCCGGCGTTCGTCCGATACCGGGCCGGTCAGCTGGCCTGAGTGATGGGGCAGTCCGTCGCGACTCGGACAAAGTGCCTGCTCAGCGAAGCCGCGGATTCGGTGCCAGTATGGTGCCATGAGTGCGGTAGTCGACAACCCCACGGGCACCTTCGCGGTGCCGATCATCGACATCACGCCGTACACGGCCAACGGAGACGCGGCGCAACGCGCAGTCGTCGCCGCCCAGATCGACGACGCCGCCAGCACGGTCGGTTTCATCCAGATCATCGGGCATCAGATCCCGGCCGCGGTGATCGAGGAGTTCACCGCGGTGATGGATGATTTCTTCGCGTTGCCGCTCGAGGAGAAGAAGGCCTACCGTACGCCGCCGGAGATCAATCGCGGGTATTCGCCGCCGAAGTCGGAGTCGTTGTCGTTGAGCCTCGGCGTGGAGCCGGCCGAGGGCATGAACGACTTCTTCGAGGCCTACAACGTAGGCGTCGAGGCCGCCGCCTACCCGGACCTCGAACTGCCCGACGATCAGTACGCCGGCAACACCTGGCCGAGTGTCGACCACTTCGAGGCGGCCGTGTCCGCGTATTTTGCCGAGGCCTCGCGGGTGGCGCACACCCTCACCCGGATCTTCGCCGAGGCGCTCGATCTCCCGCCGGATTTCTTCGACGGATACACCGACCATTCCCTCGACGTGCTGCGGATGAACAACTACGCGCTGCCGCCCGGCGAGGTGGAGCTCGACGGTGAGCTGACCGGCATGGGTGAGCACACCGACTACGGGATCGTCACGGTGCTATGGGCCGACCAGGTGCGTGGACTGCAGGTCCTCGATCGGGACGGCGAGTGGCACGATGTGGAGCCCGCGGACGGCGCGTTGCTGATCAACCTGGGTGACCTGATGGCGCGCTGGACCAACGAACGCTGGATGTCGACGCTGCACCGCGTGAAGCCGCCGGTGATCGACGGAACCATCGAACGTCGTCGGTCCGCCGCGTTCTTCCACGACGGCAACATCGATGCCACCATCTCCACCCTCCCGTCGTGTGTGGGTGCGGGCAGTCGCTATTCGCCGATCACGGTCGGCGAGCACATCGGCGCCAAGCTGGCCGGCTCGCGCGCGGGGCTGTCGAATCCCTACGCGCGCCGCGAAGCGCAACGCGTCCGCCAGGCGATGCGTCGCGGCATGGGCCAGCAGTAGCCCCGACCCGCTCAGTCGGAGCTGATGCGGCCCGGGTAGGTGGCGCGCCGTGCGGCGTGCACCGGACAGTAGTGCATCGGGTTGTCGCGCTCGGCTTCCGGCGGCAGGTTGCGGGCGGGGGTGTGCACCAGCGGGGCGTCGTCAGCCACCCGACCGTGCACGCGATCCCAGGCGTCGCGGGGACGCGGATGGCGCAGGAACCGTTTCGGCAGCAGGCGGTGCATCACCAGGTTCACGCCCCTACCGAGTAGGCGGAATCGTCGCTCGTCGGTCTCGCTCCACGGCAGCCCGAGGATCTCACGCACCGGTTCGTCGTAGAAGCCGGTGGTCATCCAGGTGAAGAATCGCTGGTTCTGTTCGGCCATGAAGCGGAACCAGAACCACTCCGGGATGAACGAGAGAAACGGTGGCGGTGGGAGCTTGCTGATGTCGAGCACCGTACGTACGGCCGGATGATCGCGAAGCTCGTTGCGGCACATGTAGTCCCAATACTCGAGGAAGTCCTCGTAGGTATCCGGGACCGGGCGCATGGAGACGCCGTACATCGCGTACCAGGCTTTCGACTCCTCGAATAGTTGCCGCTTCTGGTCCTCGCTCAGCCACGGGCCGAACCGCTCGCAGAGTCGGACGTTGCCGTACCAGAATGTGGCGTGCGCCCAGTAGAAGACGTCGGGATCGAGGGCGTGATACCGAGAACCATCCTCCATCTCGCCCTTGACGTCCCGGTGGTAGTCGCGCACCTCCTCGCCGGTGGTCGGACCCGAGTCGGGCACGGGGTCGAACACCACGCCACTGATGGGGTAGAGCGAGCGCATCAACCGTTGCCAGCGTTCGCCGAAGAAGTCCGAGTGCTCCCAGACGGCCGCGCCGAGTTTGGGGTGCATGTTCTGCATGGAGCCGGCCCACAGGCCCTGGAACATCCCGGTCCAGGTGCCCCAGATCTGCCACGTCAACGAGTCCGGGCCGAGCGGCGTGTAGTCCTCGGCGCGGATGGGCGCCGGGCGCCGGTGCTCGATCGATGAGTCCTCTGGCGTGTTCGTCAGCACCTCGGTCATGAGACGAAAGTTTAGAATCGTCTCACCCGGGGTGTCAATGTTCACCGAATGCGGAAGCGCACCCTATCGCCCGCGACGAGCTGCGCCGCGCGGTCCGACGACGCTGCGGTGAGAACGGCGACGACGGGGTATCCGCCGGTGACCGGGTGATCGGCGAGGAACACGACCGGACGTCCACTGGGTGGGATCTGCACAGCGCCATGCGGGATGCCCTCGGAGGCGAGTTCTGCGGTGTCGGCGCGATGGACGACCAGCGGGTCATCGCTGTCTTCGGGACGGGACAGTCGCACACCCACCCGGTTGCTGTCGGCGCCGACCACCCACACGCCACGGGTCAGATGCGCGGGGGTCTGTACATGATCGCGGCGTGGTCCCTCGGTGGCCTCGAGTTCGGTCACCGCCGAGTCCGCGGCCGCCCGGGGCGCCGACGATGTGGCCGGCCAGTCCTCGGTGGGTTGGCCCACCGGCAGTTCGGTACCGGCACGCAGCGCGGGCGGACCGAGGTCGGACAGGGTGTCGGTGGAGCGGGACCCCAGCACGAGCGGGACGTCGATGCCGCCGCGAATCGCAACATAGTTGCGGCACCCGCGGGTCGGACTCTCGATGGTCACCTCGGCTCCGTCGGAGACCGGGAGCGCAGCGTCGACGCCGACCGGTATCCCGTCCACGCGGACTTCGGCGCGGGCCCCCGTCACCGCCATCAGCACATCGCCGTGGAGTCGAATGTGCAAGCCTCCCAACGTGGCCTCGATCACGGCTGCCGATTCCGGGTTGCCGACGAGTCGGTTGGCCAAGGTCAACGCCCCGCGGTCCGCGCCACCGGACACCGGGACCCCGAGGTGGGCGTATCCGGCGCGGCCGAGATCCTGCACCGTGGCCAGCGGGCCGGGCGCGACGACGGTGACCTGCCGGTGTCGATCACTCATCCGCGACGAACCTCACCAGGCTGCCCGGCCGCAGTCGGGCCGGGGGGACCGCCGCCTCGTCCCACATCGTCATCGACGTCGCGCCGAGCAGCTGCCAGCCACCGGGACTGACCCGCGGATACACCGCGCTGTAGCCCGCGGCGATCGCGACCGCGCCGCGCGGGACACGGGTGCGCGACTCGGACCGCCGGCCCACCGTGCACAACGGATGGTCGTGTTCGTCGTGGGGGATGAGGTAGCCGAAGCCGGGGGCGAAGCCCATGAACTGCACCTGCCACAGGGTGTTCGTGTGCAATTCCACGACCCGCGGGATGTCGACATCGAGCAGTCGGGCGACGTCGGCGAGGTCGGGCCCGTCGTAAACGACGGGAATCCGCAGTTCGTCGTCGGCCCCGCCGGCGGTCGCCACGCTCGCATCGCCGGTGCGCAGTGCCCGGTGGACGCCGAGGGTGTCGATACCGTTCCCTCGATCGGCCTGCACCAGCACGGTCTGCGCGCTGGGTACCACGTCGGCGATGAGGAGGGTTCCCGCCGTCCGGGCGGCATGCAGGGCGGCGGTGGCGCGCGCAACCGCCTCGGTCGGCGCCGGGTGGCCGGAGAAGTCGAGCATCACCGCGTCGTGACCTGCGGGCAACTCGCGCATACGTCCAACCTACCGGCCACTCAGCGGCCATGATGACACCACGAACAGCGGCGTGGCCGGATCTGTCCGCGTGGCGGATTGCCGGTCCGGCCGAGATGCTCGACAACGAAAAGGTGCGAATGCGCGAAATCGTGGTGTGTGGTGAAGCGCTGGTCGACGTGGTGGGAACGTCGGCGAGTCCGGCTGGTGCCGGCGGTGGCTTGTCGCCGCTGCAGCCGGCGCTCGGTGGTGGCCCGTTCAATGTTGCGGTCACTCTCGGCAGGCTGGGGAGCGCGGTCTCGTTGTGCTCGGCGGTGTCCACCGACACCTACGGCGAGGCCATCGTGTCTGCGCTGCGCTCCGCGGGCGTCGGCACGTCGCTGTTGCAACGGCGGGCCGAACCCACGTCGCTGGCCCTGGCGACGATCGGACCCGACGGCGGCGCGCAGTATTCGTTCTACGTGGAGGGCACCGCGGACTGTCAGGTGAGCGACCCCGGCCCGTTGGCCAGCACGGTGGCCGCGGTGTGTTTCGGCACCCTGTCGATGGTGCTGGAACCTGGTGCGTCGGTGTATGAATCGCTGTTGCGGCGATCTCACGGCGAGGGGCGGTTGGTGATTGTCGACCCGAACATCCGGCCGGCGGTGATCGCAGATCCCGACGCGTACCGTCGTCGGTTCGCGTCCTGGACATCGTCGGTCGACATCGTGAAGCTCTCCGACGAGGACGCCGGGTGGTTGGCGAGCGGACCCGACGGCACGACCGGCGACGAATGGCTCGCGGCAGGTGTGAGCGCGATCATAACGACGGCGGGGGCGGCCGGAATCACCGTCCGGACCCGCCACACCGAGCTGACCGTACCCGCACCGCCTACTCAGGTTGTCGACACCATCGGTGCAGGTGACAGCGTTGTCGGCGGTGTGCTGCGACACCTGGATCGGATTGGTGCGCTGTCATCGGTGGCGGTGGCCGAGCTCGACGCCGATCAATGGCGCGCGACCGCCGAATTCGCAGGTGAGGTCGCTGCGGTGACCGTTTCCAGGCCCGGCGCGGACCCTCCGTGGGCGAGCGAGCTGGCAAGCGACTAGGTTGTAGCCAACAGCATCCTTACCCGGATCTGCGTTGAACATAGGCTCAAACCTGAGTAAAGGGGTTCGTGTGTCCGCTGAAACAGTCCCAGCTGACCAGGCATCCGATACGGCATCAGCGACCGTGACCTACCCCGGTGGGCAGCTGGAGCTTCCGATCCTGAAGGCCACCGAGGGGTCCGATTCCGTCGCGCTGGGCAAGTTCCTCGCCGAGACCGGGCTGACCACCTTCGACGGTGGCTTCGTCAACACCGCGTCGACCAAGTCGGCGATCACCTACATCGACGGCGATGCGGGCATCCTGCGCTACCGGGGCATCCCCATCGATCAGCTCGCGGAGAAGTCCACCTTCATCGAGGTCAGTTACCTGCTGATCTACGGTGAGCTGCCGACGCCGTCCCAGCTCGACGACTTCACTGACAAGATCCGTCGGCACACCCTGCTGCACGAGGACCTCAAACGGTTCTTCGACGGCTTTCCGCGCAACGCGCACCCGATGCCGGTGCTCTCCAGTGCGGTCAACGCGCTCTCGGCCTACTACCAGGATTCGCTGGATCCCAAGGACCCGGAGCAGGTCGAGCTGTCCACGATCCGGCTGCTCGCAAAGTTGCCCACCATCGCTGCGTACGCCTACAAGAAGTCGGCCGGACAGCCGTTCCTCTACCCGGACAACTCGCTGAGCCTGGTGGAGAACTTCCTGCGGATGACCTTCGGCTTCCCGGCCGAGCCCTATGAAGTGAACCCCGAGGTCGCCAAGGCGTTGGACATGCTGTTCATCCTGCACGCCGACCACGAGCAGAACTGTTCGACCTCGACCGTGCGCCTGGTCGGTTCGTCGCAGGCCAACCTGTTCACGTCCATCTCCGGCGGCATCAACGCCCTGTGGGGTCCGCTGCACGGCGGCGCCAACCAGGCGGTGTTGGAGATGCTCGAGGAGATCCGGCTCTCCGGTGGCGACACTCAGGCCTTCATGAACAAGGTCAAGAACAAAGAGGCCGGCGTGAAGCTGATGGGCTTCGGGCACCGCGTCTACAAGAACTACGATCCGCGTGCCGCCATCGTCAAGAAGACTGCGGACTCGATCCTGGAATCCCTTGGCGTTCAGGATGATCTGCTCGATATCGCCAAGGGTCTGGAAGAGGTCGCACTCAATGACGACTACTTCATCGAGCGCAAGCTCTACCCGAATGTGGACTTCTACACCGGTGTCATCTACCGTGCGATGGGCTTCCCGACCCGGATGTTCACCGTGCTGTTCGCACTCGGCCGGCTGCCCGGCTGGATCGCACACTGGCGTGAGATGCACGAGGACCCGGCAGGCAAGATCGGTCGTCCGCGCCAGCTCTACACGGGCTACACCGAGCGCGACTATGTCGCCATGGATGCGCGCTGACCGACCCGCGGGGAGCCGGCGGACGACATCGACAAGCCGTCCGCCCACAGATACCGACTGACGACTCAAAGGAGAGTCCCGTTGACCAGCGCTGAGAAACCCGAAGTCGATTTCCCCGAGGGGCCTGCCCCGTCCGAACTGCAGATCACCGATCTTGTGGTCGGCGAGGGCGCCGAAGCCCAGCGGGGTGGCGTCGTGGACGTGCATTACGTGGGCGTCGAGTTCGAGACCGGTGAAGAGTTCGACTCCTCCTGGGATCGCGGCCAGTCCGCAAACTTCCCGCTCGAGCGCCTCATCCCCGGTTGGCAGGAGGGCATCCCCGGTATGAAGGTCGGCGGTCGGCGTCGGCTCACCGTGCCGCCGCAGTTGGCCTACGGCCCGGCCGGTGCCGGCCACCGTCTGTCCGGCAAGACGCTGGTGTTCGTCATCGACCTGCTGGGTGTGGGGTAGTCCATTTCCGCACGACCCTCGCTGCTGTGGCTCCGGCGCGATCTGCGCCTGGGCGATCTTCCGCCGCTGATCGCGGCGCAGGAAGCCGCTGACGCGGTACTGATCTGTTTCGTCGTGGACCCGCGACTGGAGAAGTCGTCGGGTCCACGACGTTTGAGTTTTCTCTTCGACTCGCTGCGCGACCTCGACGAGCAGTTGTCCGGGCGGCTCCTGGTGGTCCGCGGTCGGCCCGACGAGGAGATCCCCCGATTGGCCCGCGCCGTCGATGCGTCGTCGGTCCATGTGAGCGAGGACTATTCGCCGTTCGGTCGTCGGCGTGACGGGGCAGTGGCCGAAGCGTTGGGCGACACCACATTCGAGGCGGTGGGCTCGCCGTACCTGGTGTCGCCGGGACGGGTCACCAAATCCGATGGCGAGCCCTACAAAGTGTTCACGCCGTACTTCAAGCAGTGGCGCAGCCACGGGTGGCGCGCTCCGGCGTCGTCGTCGGTTTCCGCTACCGACCTCGTGGATCCCAGCACCATCAAGCGTTCCGGCCGCATCAAGATTCCCGCTGCCCCCACCGAATTGTCGCTGCCTGCCGGGGAGCGGGCAGCGTTGCAGCGGTGGCGGACCTTCGTCGACGACGATCTCCCCGGCTACGACGACGACCGTGACCGACCCGATCTCGACGTCACCAGCCGGATGTCGGCCTACCTGAAGTTCGGCAACATCCACCCGCGCACGCTGGCCGCCGATCTTGGCAGATCGAAAGGCGCGCAAGCGTATCTGCGGGAGCTGGCGTTTCGCGATTTCTACGCCGACGTGCTCTACCACTGGCCGAAGAGCGCCTGGCACAACTGGAACAGCCAATTCGACGACATCGCCCTGGACACCGACAAGTCGGCCTATGAACGCTTCGACACCTGGAAGAAGGGGCGTACCGGCTTCCCGCTGGTCGACGCCGGTATGCGCCAGCTGGCCGAGTCGGGATTCATGCACAACCGGGTACGCATGCTCACCGCGTCGTTTCTGGTGAAGGACCTGCACTTGCCGTGGTGGTGGGGTGCCCAGTGGTTTCTCGACCAGCTGATCGACGGGGACATGGCCTCCAATCAGCATGGGTGGCAATGGGCTGCCGGTACGGGAACCGATGCGGCGCCGTACTTCCGGGTGTTCAATCCCGATACTCAGGCCGGGCGGTTCGACCCGGACGGCGAGTATGTGAAGCGCTGGGTGCCGGAGTACGGGTCGGACGACTATCCCGACCCCATGGTCGACCACAAAGCGGAGCGAGAAGAAGCACTCCGGCGCTTCGGCGAGATCTGACCCTGATCAGCGAGCAAGCGACAGTGCCTCACTCCACTTGATGCGGGTGCCGGTACGCAAGATCGACCGCTGATAGATCCGCGAGGCAAACCAGGTTGCTGCGGCGCAGGCCAGGATCATCAGCACGAAGGTGACGATGACCTGCATGGTCGAGGTGTCGCCGGTCGCGATCCGAATCGGCATGAGCGCGGCGCTGAACGGCGGAATCCACGTGAGTACCTGAATCAACGTGGAATCCAGTGCCTGGATGCCGAAGATGCCCGAGTACATCACCGCCATCGCGAGGATGGTCAACGGCGCGGAACTGGCGTTGAGTTCCTCCTGCCGGGAGACGAGTGCGCCTGTCGCGGCGTAGAGCGTTGCAAAGAACAGGAATCCGAGCACGAACCACGCGATGACGGCGGCGAACATGCCGATAGCCGTGCCCTGGATGGTCAGCAACCCGGTGGCCATGCCGGCGATCAACGCGGTCGCTCCCAGCAACAGAACCTGCGCCATCGCGATCGCGCCGATCCCGATGATCTTTCCCCACAAGAGGTGCAGCGGTTTGATGGTGGCCAGCAACAGTTCGACGACGCGTGAGGTCTTCTCCTCGACCACGCCGACGGCCACCATGGAACCCCCCATCATGATCGCCGTGATGAGCAGGATCGTCCCGACCAGCGCGATGACGATACGTTGTCCCTCATCCGGTCGGTCGGGGGTCGTCTGCTCCACGGTGAGCGATGCCCGGGGCAGCGTGGCCGCGTCGACACCACGATCGGAGAGGGCTTGGTTCAATGACGCCTGGTCGACCGAGGACCGGAGGATGCCATCGAGCGTCGGACTGAGACCGCTGTCGGAGATCGCAACGAACTGTGCGTTCGGCCCGACGACCAGCGCGGCGTCGAGCTCTCCGTCGGCCACTTGATTGCGCGCGTCCTCGGCCGTCGCCACCGGTTGCACGTCGACCGGGCTGCCGGTCGCGTTCCCGAATTCCTCGATCGTGCTCGACAATGCGGGGCCACCCTCGACGACGCCGACCTTGTCGGGTTCGGAATCGCCTGCCAATGCCGACCACACGACTGCGCCGACGATGATCACGACCATCAGTAGCCCGGTACTGATGAGGAATGATCGGGTTTTGGCGCGGGTGACGATTTCTCGTTGGGCGACCAGCCAGATCGATTGGGCGGCTGAGGATTGCGGGACAGAGGAGTTCATGCGGAAACGGCCTCTCGGAACAGTTCGGTCAGATCGGGAGTCGAGGGCGCGAACCGGTGTACCGGTCCGGTGCGCAGGGCAGCGGCGAGGATGGACTGGTCGTCGGCGATCGTCGGGTCCACGCGCAGCGACGTGATGTTGTCTGTGTGCCGATAATCGGCGCCCAGAACGCCGGGCAGACCGTCGGCCCACCGGGTCGTGGTCGGCGGCCCGGTGATCTCCAGGGTGACGCCGTCGCGGGCACGTAGTTCGTCGACGCGTCCGAGCGCACGCATCTGGCCGCGCGCCACGATGCCGACGCGATCGCACAACCGTTGGACCAGGTCGAGCTGATGCGACGAGAAGATCACCGGGATACCCTCGGCAGCTTTCTCTTTGAGGACATCACTCATCACATCGACGGCCACTGGGTCGAGACCGGAGAAAGGCTCGTCGAGGACCAGTACGCGAGGATCGTGGACGAGTGCGGCAGCGAGTTGCACGCGTTGCTGGTTGCCCAGGCTCAGATCGCCCACATCGTCATTGACACGCTGGTCGACCCCGAGTCGGGTGGTCCAACGGTCCACACTTTCCTGCGCGGCTCTGATGGACATACCGTGCAGGCGAGCGAGAAAGACGAGTTGTTCACCCACTTTCATCTTCGGATATAGGCCGCGCTCCTCGGGCATGTACCCGATCTGACGGCGGGTGTGCAGATCGATGGGATTCGCACCGAGGGTGACGCGGCCTGCGTCGGCTGCGAGAACACCCAGGATGATGCGCATGGTGGTGGATTTGCCGGCGCCGTTGCTGCCGACGAATCCGAACAACTCCCCGGGTGACACCTGGAAAGTCATGTCCTGCAGGGCGACCAGATCGCCGTATCGTTTGTGTAGGCCGTCGATGATCAACGGTTCGTTCATCGCGTGCTCCGTTCGGGGTCGGCGGTGTCTGGGTTGTCCGGGTCGGGGAGGGGCGCGGAGCCGGGGTGGTGCGCGGAGTCCTCGGGGTAGGCGGGGGCGACTTCGAGATCTTCGGGATCGGGGTCGGACATCCACCATGTGGTCAGCAGTGTCGGCAGCATCACCGCGCACAACACGAGCGTGATCAGCACGATCGCGGTGCCGTACACCGCGTCGCCGCTGACCTGGTCTTGGGTACTGAGGGCGACCAAGATGAAGTAGGGCACGAACATCAGCGAGTACAGCACGATGAATGCCATCGATCGTGCCGAGTTACGTTGTGCCGCTTGAATCTCGTCGAGGGCCGAGACGGGCGTGTCGGCGATCGACCCGGTGACGATACGGAGCAGGTACTGGCATACGAGCGAGCCGACCACTGCCACCCCGAACGGCACGATGAACCACTCGGTGAAGTAGGAGAGGACGGCGGCGATGCCGGCGACGGCGAGAATCACCAACTGGCACACCACCAATGTGCGATAGCCGCGACGGTTGCGCCACCGTCGGAGGGAGCCGGCATGCCTGGTGTTGAACCGCAGATGCCGCTGGGCTCGCCAGAGATCGTAGCGACGCCAGAATTCCGGAGTCGCCTCCTCGGGAACGGCGGAGTTGGGGTCCCTCATCGTGCACCTCCAAGGTCTGAAGTCGGTGAATCGTGGCTGTCCGGACGCCGATACAGTTCCGCCGACATCGCACCGAATTCAGTGCGACTGAACACGGCTTCGACGGGTAAATCGAATACGGCGCAGATGCGGAAGGCCAGATCCAGGCTGGGATAGTTGTCGCCCCGTTCGAGTGCGCCCACCGACTGCACATTCACCCCGACCATCTCGGCGAGTTGGGCGCGGGTGAGCTTGCGCTCGGCGCGTAACACGCCGATCCGGTTGTAAATGGGGAGCTTGTCACCCCGCCGCACTGGACTCACCTGACCAAGTGTTGTGAAAACACAACAACATGTCAAGGGGATACATCGAAATGCTGTTAATCGAGGAATTCTGCGACATTGCGTGCAGCTTCGCGGCCGGCTCTGTTCGCCCCGATGGTCGACGCGGACGGCCCGTACCCCAGTAACTGCACCCGCGGATCATCGGCGACGGTAGTCGCGAGCCGGCCCGTCATGGTGATTCCACCGCCGGACGAGCGCAGGCGCAGTGGTGCCAGATGATCCAGTGAGCTGCGAAAACCGGTGTTCCAGAAGATGACGTCGACGTCGAGATGATCACTCCCGGCCGGGCCGGTACCGCAGTCCCAGCACACGCCGGTCTCGGTGATCCGGGTGAACATCCGGTGCCACGTCAGGATGCCGTCATCGCGGGCGGAGGCGATCGACGGGGTCAGTGCCAACCCGGTGACCGACACCACCGACGTGGGCGGCAGGCCGGCGCGTACTCGCTCCTCGACCCGGGCCACCGCCTGTCTGCCCTTGTCGGGGTCGAACGGTGTGGCGTCGAAGACGGGTTCGGTGCGCGAACACCAGTACGTCTCGACGCCGACAGCATGCCGTGCGATCTCGATCAGCAACTGCACCGCAGAGATTCCGGCGCCCACCACCAGGACCCGTTGGCCGGCGAACTCGTCGGGGCCCACATAGTCATGGGTGTGCAGTTGCCGGCCGCGGAAGTCTGCGATACCGGGGACATACGGGACGAAAGGCCGCTCCCAGGTGCCGGTGGCGTTGATGATGGCGCGTGCGCCGATGACGGCTCCGTCGCCGAGTGTGACGGCGAATTCGCCGTCGGTGTAGTTGTCGTCAGCGTGGTCGACCATCTCGACGCTGACCGGACGCCGAATGGCGAGTCCGAA
Source organism: Gordonia aquimaris (assembly GCF_026262595.1). Lineage (NCBI taxonomy): Bacteria > Bacillati > Actinomycetota > Actinomycetes > Mycobacteriales > Gordoniaceae > Gordonia > Gordonia aquimaris. The sequence goes on from NZ_JAPKFM010000041.1 coordinate 21,845, forward strand.
CTTCTCTTCGTACCTGCCGAAGTATTCGGGCACGGCGGTGGCGGCGGGGAAGGCCTCGCAGTCTCGGCCCAGGGCTTCGACCAACCCGAGTCCGGGGAGATCGTGCACGCCGTTGGCGGTCGCGAGGGTCAGGGTGGGCCAACGGAACTGCCAGGCGCCACCGGGGCCGGGCGCGTGGTCGAGCAACAGGTAGCGGTTGCCGAGACCGAATCGCTGCAGGAAGTAGGCCGCCGATAACCCCGCCTGTCCGCCGCCGATCACCACCACATCGGTTCGGTCAGCCATGTCCACGGTTCTCAGTCTGGCATCGTGCTCGGGTGTGGTGCCCGCCGCCGTGGGCACAGACGCCGAACCCGGGGGATGGGTAGGCTTCGGCTCATGATCCACTCGTCTGCCACTGGGACCGTTGTGACCATCGAGCTGGACCGGGTCGACAAGCGCAACGCTCTCGACGAGCAGATGCTTGCCGGATTGTCGGACGCCTTCACCTCCGCGGTCGATGCGGGCGCGCGGGCCATCGTGGTGACCGGGCGCGGATCGGTGTTCTGCGCGGGCGCTGATCTGTCCGGGCCCGTCTACGACCCGGGGTTTCTGGACCGACTGGTGGGCACGCTGCAGCAGATCGAGGCCACCCCGATTCCCGTGATCGCCGCGTTGAACGGTTCGGCGCTGGGGGCGGGTCTGCAGCTGGCCATGGCGGCCGATCTGCGCGTGATGGCGCCCGATGCGATAGCGGGTATCCCGGCCGCGAAGATCGGAGTCGCAGTAGACGAGTGGACCATCCGGCGCCTGGTGTCGCTGGTCGGCGCCGGTCAGGCGCGTGGCATGCTCATCGGGTGTGATCCCTTGTCGGCCGATCGGGCGCATGCGCTGGGGTTTGCGAATCGCATCGGGGATCTGACCGACGCGCAGCATTGGGCGTCCATGATCGCCGATCTCGCGCCGCTGACCCTGCGGCACTACAAGATGGTCCTCAATGAGGACGGTGCGCGCACCGAGCCCGCCGCCGATCGGCTCGCGGCGATGATGCAGGCTTGGGAGAGCGATGATCTCGCGGAGGGGCGGGCGGCACGCGCCGAGAAGCGCGCGCCGAGATTCTCCGGACGCTAGTGTCCGACTAGTCCTGATCACGGTCGTCGGCGGCTTCGGCTTCCTCTCGTCGTTGGCGGTTGCGTTCGCGTTCTTGCTGTCGGCGGGCGTGTTTGGCTGCCACCCGAGGTGTGGAGCGGGTGGGTGGTGTCGG
>NZ_JAPKFM010000042.1:0-22234 GCF_026262595.1 Gordonia aquimaris
ACGTCGCCCCCGGTGATGAAGCCGGCGAGCCAGTCAGGCCCCAGGTCTGGCGCGACCAGTAGGACCGAATCAACTCGTAGGAACTGATGCCCACGATCTCGTGGTTCACCCCGTCGGACTCCGGTAGCGACCCACCTCAGTCGATCCAGATGCGAAAGGGCCGGGCTAGGGCCAGCCACTCACCGATGCGGTGCTGGCAGTTCTTCTAAACGGCGGACCTTAGGGATCTGGCGGCGGAGTCCAGTGAGGTGGCAAGGCTCGACTCAGTGTCAGTTAGAACCGCCGCGGCCTCGATGACGTGGTCGAGCCGGGTAGCAGCGGTCGAGCCCTTGTGTACGGCCGCCTGAGCGACTGATGTCCATGCTGCAGCCGCTCGGTGAGCATCTCTGGCAAGGTCGCTGGTTGCAGCATCGCCGGTCAGTCGGGCGATCTCGTCGCAGCCACACGCGAGTAGTCGTCGGAACAGGCCACCACCCGTACCTGCCTTCTCGATGAATGCACCAAGACTGAATAGGTGGACTTCGAGCACGTCGGAGGGCAGCTCATGCCAGAGCACCACGTCAGAGGATAGTGCTAGGGCTGCGTCTATTCCGTGTGTCCCCGAGTGTTCGACAGGGCCGGCGATCGTGGATCCTGCGGGCGCGCGCATGCATGCCGCAGATTGCGCGAACGCCTCCGCAGCCACGACGGCGATTGACGGTAGCGCCTCGGGCCAGTCAATGCGGAAGAGCGTATGTCGGGTCGGCTCGGGGAAGGTCATCGAGCGTCGGGCTCGCGCCAGCGCGTCGAAGGGAACCTGTTGAATTTCGACGCGATCGTTGTCTGCGACGTAAGCGATTTCTGCGTCGCTGTCGTAGCCCACTATGACGATATCGTGGCGACTCATGCGCAACTGAACGCGCAGGTAGGGCAATTCAGCAATTTCGGCCCACACGAGCGCGGGCCGGCCGCGGTCGAGTTCGTCGCGGACGAGATCCCACCCTAGCTGGGGATCGTCGGTGGACCGGACCTCCACCGTAGCGCCGAGACGGCGGGGGAGGTCCATCTCGAAGTCAGGACCACGTCCTACCAGATACAACGGCGGCACGAGGGCGTCGGTGCGAACATACGTGAGCGAGAGTGCTCCGCCCAGAGCGAACACCAGACCCTCGTTCGGTGGCCCGTCGAAGCCTAGTCCCGACCACTCCATCAAGTCGCGCATCGCGCTGGAGCCGCAATGGCCGCCCATTCGGTGTGGATAGGTGTCGAGCAATGACTCGGACATTGTCATGGTCTCCCTAGTGGTGGTGGACACTGTGCGACGGGATCTGGCCGACAGGTGGTGGCACGGGTGTTCGAGCGGGCAGTAACCTGCGGCGGTAGCCCGCCGGAGCGCACACTATGCGCGGAATGCGTCGGACGGAGCTGGCCGTCCCGAGAAGATCCGAGGGCCGTAGGCATGCCGCAGGCCCGCCAGGATTTCCTCGAGGGGCAAGTCGTTGTAGACGCCGCGTTCGTGCACGTACTCCATGTGCGCGGAGCCGTCCGCCGCGTGCGCGTGAAACAACGCGTCGCGATCGCCGGTGAAGTCGATAGGTGGGACCCCGAATCGAGTGCACAATTCAATGTTGAACGCGGGTGTAGCTTTCAACCAGCGCCCCTCGATGTAGACGTGGCTGTATCCGTGATATACGAAGACGTCGGTTCCCATGAGTTCGCGCAGCGCGTCGGTCTGCAGATGATTGCGTACATCAGCGAAGCCGAGCCGGGCCGGTATGTTTGCCGCGCGGAACGCGGCTGTCAGTACGACCGCTTTGGGTACGCAGTACCCACGTCCGGACTCGATGACATGGCTGGCCCGGTAATGATCGGGCTTGTCAGAGACGGTGTAGGGGTCGTAACGGATCTGGTCTCGGACTGCGGCGAAGAGGCGCCGCGCCTTCTCGCGATCGGTGTCCGCGTCGCCGACCGCGTCTTGGGTGAAGGCCTGCACGGTCGCGTGATGGATGTCGAGGAAGGTCGATGCTGTGAGCGCCGCCGCCGGCCTTTCCGCTGCCGCGGGTGATGTGGTCATGGTGTGGCTCCGATCAGTTCGGACCTGTCGAGCGACGAACGCTGTGCGATCGTACGCTTCGCGTTCATGAAATCCTTGGGTCTGTTGACGCAGTCCGCGGCGATCAGCTCGCCGTCGTTGAAGTAGTAACAGGTGAAGTCACGGTCGTGGTCAGGGTCACCGCTGACCAGTACCTCGTCGTACCCGGTGTTGAGCCCGGCGATCTGCAGCTTCAGATCGTATTGATCGGACCAGAACCAAGGCAGCGCGGTGAGACCGGCTTCGTTGCCGCAGATGGTCGCTGCCGCGACCTTGGCCTGCTCGGTGGCGGCCGCCACACATTCGAGGCGGACGCGCCTGTCGTACCGTGCGATCCGTTGGTTGACGCAGTCGCCGGCGGCGACGATGTCGGGGTCGCTGGTGCGTGCATGGTCGTCGACGATGACTCCGTCGTCAACCTCGAGGCCCGCGGCGACCGCGAGATCCGTGTTGGGAATGATGCCGACACCGACGATGACGAGGTCCGCGGCCAGGGTCTCACCGTCGGCGAGCACCACCTCTTCGACTCGCCCCTCCCCGCGAAAACCCTCGACCAACGCGCTGGTGCGAACATCGACACCCTCGGTCCGGTGGGTACGGTCGAAAAACCTCGAGACCACCGGCGCGGTCACCCGCTCGAGCACGCGTTCCGCAGCCTCGAGAACAGTGACGTCCACACCCTGAGCTCGAAGTGAGGCGGCCGTCTCCAGGCCGATATAGCCGCCGCCGACGATGACGGCCCGGCAACCTGGCACCACCGCGGCACGGATGGCCTCGACGTCGGTGGCGGTGCGCAAGTAGTGGACGCCCGTCAACTCGGCGCCCGGAACGGTCAGCGCGCGGGCGCGCGCGCCGGTGCACAGTGCCAGCGTGGCGTAAGACACCACGTCTCCACTGTTGAGGGTGACAGTGTGCGCGGAACGGTTGATCGCCGTCGCCGTTCCGTCCACGAGCTCGATCCGCTGCTTGTCGTAGAACTGACGTCCGCGGATCGCGCAGTCATCAAGCTGTGATGCACCTGCCAGGTATGCCTTGGACAGCGGTGGACGCTGGTAGGGGAGCCTGCCCTCGTCGCCGATCAGCAAGACATCCCCGGCCCATTTCTCCTTTCGGAGAGCGCCCGCGAGTTGGACGCCGGCGTGGCTCGCGCCGAGGATGACGACCTGATCAGCCGTCACATTTCCCCCTTGGGGGTCAGGCGAACCATCATCTTGCTGATCCCACGGACAAAGTTCGATTGCACGTACTCCGGCTCACCCACCACCTCGATGTTGTCGAAGCGAGGGAGGAGCTCCTCCCACAGGATGCGTAGCTGGAGCTCGGCGAGCCGGTTGCCCATGCAGCGGTGTACACCGAAACCGAACGCGATGTGGTTGCGGGCGTTGGCCCGGTCGATGATGAGCTCGTCTGGACGCTCGAAGACGCGCTCGTCTCGGTTGCCCGAGGCGTACCACATCACCACCTTGTCACCCTTGCGGATGAACTGGCCGCCGAGCATGACGTCCTTCTTGGCGACCCTGCGCATGTAAGCAAGAGGGGTCTGCCAGCGGATGATCTCCGACACCGCGTTGGGGATGAGGTCGGGGTTGGCCTTGAGCTTCTCGAACTGCTCGGGGTATTCGTTGAGGGCCAGCACTCCGCCGCTCATGGAGTTGCGGGTCGTGTCATTGCCGCCGACGATCAGCAGCACGAGGTTACCGAGGAACTCCATGGGGCGATCGTCGAGGAGGTTCTTGGTGTCCTCGTTGCTTTGCAGCATGGTGATGAGGTCGAAGCCAGGCTCTTCGCCGGCCACGGTACGTGCCGCCTTGTCCCGCCACAGCGAACTCAGGCCTTGCGCCATCGCGACCATCTCACGGAAGACCCTGTCGTTGTCCGAGGGGCCGCCGTTGGCCTGCTCCATCGAGGTCGCGAGGTCGGACCATTCGACCAGCTTGTGCCGCTTGTCGTAAGGGAAGTCAAGTAGCGTCGCGAGCATGCGTGCAGTGAGTTCGATCGACACAGTCTGGACCCAGTCAAACGGCTCGTTGAGTGGGAGTCCGTCGAGGACTTCGCGGACGCGCGCGCGGATGAGCCCCTCCATCTCACGAAGGTTCTTCGGAGCCACCACGCCCTGCACTGCGGCGCGCTGCTTGTCGTGCCGGGGCGGATCCATCGCGATGAACATCGCGATGTCCATGAAACGCGGGGGCCTGCCGATGATGATGAACGGTTCGGCGGAGAACGCCTCGTGATTCTTGTCGACCGCGATGATGTCGGCGTGTCGCGTGACCGACCAGAACGGACCGAAGGGGCTCTCCGAACGGAAGTGCACCGGCGCCTCGTTGCGGACACGCTCGAAGTACGAGCGCCACATACCCTGGCGATACAGGAACGGGTTACTCAGGTCGATTTCGGCGAGATCGACCTCGTCCACCGGCGGGATCGGGGTCTCGGTGAAGATCTTCTGGCCGTCGGTCCTTGTGACGATTCGGCGGGTCTTGTCATAGACATGCGCCCCCCGGATCTGAAGGTCGATCGGGATCATTGATTGCGCCTTCTCGGCGACGGTGGCTGCGATGCTCATGATTGCATTCCTTCGTCGTTGCGGGTCAGAGTTGGAATTCCGGGAGGCGAACAGTCAGGCCGTCCCACTCCTCAGTCGCGATCATCTGGCAGGACAGCCGCGAGGTTCCTTCCCGTTCCGGATGCATGCTCAGCATCTCTTCCTCGCCCTCGCCGCTGCGCCCGACGGTCTTGATCCACGCCGGGTCGACAATGACGTGACACGTACCGCAGGCCGCTTCGCCACCACAATCACCGTCGATGCCGGGGACGGCTTCGTCGACGGCGGTCTGCATGAGCGACTTCCCCTCCACGAGATCGGCTTCGTAGTCGTCTCCATCGTGGGTGATGTATGTGATCGTGGCCATGGCCACCTCCTTGCACGTATGAGGTTCCCCTTGAGTGTGAATGTGCGGATCCCGACCGATCCATGTGTGAACGTCGCAATCTGTTGTTAATCTGGCTCACGTGACCCTCGGTGAATCCGGTGTGCCCCCGTTGGCGTTTGCACAGCTTCTCGACAGCGGTGCGCTGGGCACGGAGGCGACGAGCGCATTCGGTCGGATAATGGCCCAGGAGGGCACCGACCTCAGAACGTTGATCACGCAAGAAGCGCAGGTGCCGATGCAATGGTTTCATGACGTGTATCCGACGATGGGGCCGCACGACGGGTTTCGGCTGGGCCTCGCATTCGCTGAGCACGCTCAGCTGACCTCCTTCGGTCCACTGAGCCTGCCGCTGGTCAGTGCCGGGTCGGTCGTTGACATCGTCGAGTTGCTTCGTTTTCTGCCGTTGATCTCGACGGCGCTAAGTGCGGACTTTCATCATGGCGCCAGTGGTCTTACCATCGGTCTCGCAGGGCGCACCGACAGCGCGGGTACCGACTGCTTTGCCGTCACTTATGGGGGCCTGACCGTTCTGCGTCTGGTGAAAATACTCACAGGAGATGTGTCCTCAGCAGAGTTACACCTGACCTGCCCGGCGCCGACCGAGCCGCTGAACGTGGGAGAGATAGGGCATCGAGTCGTCTTCGATGCGCCAGCGTCATTTGTTCGCATACCAGCCGAGGCGCTTCATGAGGTGTGCCGCTTTTCCGATCCCGTCGCCTACCGGATCGGTACCGCCGAACTGCGACGGCTCTGCGATCAGCGGCGTCACAACTCGTACACGCAGCGCGTCCGAGCCCAGTTTGATGCAGACCCTGCTCGAGTCAACGCTAGTCGGATCGCAGCAGAGCTGTCGGTATCGGTAAGCACACTCAAACGGCACCTACACGCCGAGGGCACCACCCTGCGCCGCCTACGACAGCAATTCATGCAGGAGCACGCCATCCTCCGACTTCTCGATCCCGGCGTCGGAATCGGCCAGATTGCTACCGAACTGGGGTACTGCGACGTCGCAAGCTTTTCTCATGCGTTTGCTCGGTGGGTCGGCTGCTCCCCGTCGCAGTTTCGACTTCGACGTGCACGCCCGCCAGCCGCATGAATGCTCGACCAGCCCAATCGGGGCGTCAGCTGATTACACCACAACGAATTTCGCGACTGGTTCATAACGTTTCGATACGGTAACCCGGGCCCGCCCCGTCCGAAGCGCACGGTCGTTACAAGTCAGCCAGCATCGCCTACGTGGCAATTCTCAGCCACACCTCAACGTCTGCCGCCTCGCCGAGGACACCAGCCGGTTCGTTCTAGCCACCGTTATGGCCGCCATGGTGGGGTTCTCGAACAGTCTCGGCGAGGAAGTCGGTCGTTATGGCATCGGAGTCTCACTCGTCTGCCCTTCGGAGGTCAACACCGACTACTTCGAACGGAACGATGCAGACATGGGGTGGTACCCCCGGATGTCGCAGTGGTTTCCGGTTCTGGAGCCCGAAGACGTCGCTCGACGAACTGTCCGGGCGATACGCACCAACCGGCGTGAGGCCATCTTTCCCTGGGAATGGCGCTGGCCACCTGGCTGCACAAGCGATTCCCGAAGATGGGGATCAGTGTTCTCAAAGCGCTCGGCTTGGCTTGTTCCGTCCACGCGTCATCCCGCCGGGGGAGCTGGCGGGCTTGCGAACAAGGCGAGAATGACAGCGTGGATCTGCACGACGGATTCGGCACGCGAACCCCGGAGCTGGAGCAGGTGGCTCACGGTGAGTCGTACGAAGATCTCGGTGATCGACTCCAGCGCGAATTCGTCGAGATCGGGCTTCCGAGAACGGATCTGATCGGCTACCACCTGCGTCGCCCGCCCGAGGACGACCTCTGAGTCGACGGTGACCAGCGACAGGAGTTCGCCGCCCTGGAGTCTGCCCGAGATGATCGACATCAGAAGCTCGTTGTCCTCACCAAGGGTCAGTGTGCGCTCCGCGGCGGCTGTGAGTCCGTCAACGATGTCCTGTTCGTCCGCGATGCCCTCGACGACCCCGTGGAGGAAGCGGTCTGCCTCGCGTGCGATCAGCGATGCCGCAAGCTGATCCCTGGTCCCGACCTCGTTGTAGAGGGTCGTACGGCTGATTCCGACCTCGCGCGCCACCCGGGACATGTTCACCGCGGACCATCCCCGTTCCACCACGAGATCGCGAGCGGAGTCGAGTATGCGATCGCGCAGCAGGTCGCGTACTTCGTCGTGGAAGCTCGGGGGCGTAGCCATGTGTCCATCATGCCCGAATTGGCATGCAGGCCTAAGGCGCCCGCCTGAGTGTTTGACACATTAGGCAATTATGTGTAAAAACAATACAGTTCATCTCACAGTGTCAACACACTGTGTCCGACCGCACCGCCCCGCTTGGCCAGGACGGACAGAAGCGGCGACCGGCACACGGTCATCACAGGGACGTGTTCCTGTAGAGGCTCAATCAGCCACGTAATACCCACGCCCACAGACGATTGCGAGCATCCAATGAACGCTGAGGCGAGCGAGAAAGACACCGACTACGACGTCCTGGTGATCGGCTCCGGGTTCGGCGGCAGCGTCACCGCCCTTCGCCTGGCAGAGAAGGGCTACCGGGTCGGCGTTCTCGAAGCCGGCCGCAGATTCGACGATGCGGACTTCGCCAAGACCAGCTGGGACGTTCGACGATTCCTGTGGGCGCCGAAGCTGGGTGCGTACGGGATTCAGCGCATCCACCTACTTCGCGACTGTGTCATCTTGGCCGGGGCGGGAGTCGGGGGGGGCTCTCTCAACTACGCCAACACCCTCTACCAGCCGGGATCAGCATTCTTCGGCGATCCGCAGTGGGCGCACATCACAGACTGGGAAGACGAGCTGACGCCCTACTACGACCAGGCGCGTCGCATGCTGGGCGTGGTCACCAACCCGCACATGACGCCTGCCGACGAGATCATCCGGTCGGTGGCCGACGACATGAGTGTCGGCGACACGTTTGTCCAGACTCCGGTCGGGGTGTACTTCGGCGAGCCCGGTCGTACCGTGTCGGATCCCTACTTCGGTGGGGTCGGACCGGATCGCACCGGCTGCATCGAGTGCGGCGAGTGCATGACAGGTTGCCGTCACGGTGCCAAGAACACGCTGCTCAAGAACTACCTCGGGCTCGCCGAACGCGCTGGAGTGGTGGTGAATCCGCTGACCACCGTCACCGACGTGCGTCAGCGACCCGATGGCTCCTGGACAGTCGACACAGTCAAGACCGGTGCCTGGATTCGTAAGCGCGAGAAGGCGTTCACCGCTCACAATGTCGTCTTCGCGGCGGGTACCTGGGGTACCCAGCAGTTGCTGCACAAGCTCAAGGACTCCGGCCGCCTTCCTGAGCTCTCGACGCGACTGGGCGAGTTGACCAGGACCAACTCCGAGTCGATCCTCGGGGCCACCCGTTACCGCGTCGACGAATCCCTCGACCTCACCAAGGGCGTGGCGATCACGTCGTCGTTCTACCCCACGCCGGACACCCACGTCGAACCCGTCCGATACGGCAAGGGCTCCAACGCGATGGGGTTGTTGCAGGCGCCGATGACCGACGGCGACGGACGGTTGCCGCGATGGCTGCGATTCATCGGCGTCGCGCTCCGGGATCCACTCGCCACAGCACGTGTCCTGGCGGTGAAGGGCTGGAGCGAGCGGACCGTGATCGCACTGGTGATGCAAAACCTCGACAACTCGATCACCACTTTCACAAAGCGCGGTCTGTTCGGTCGCCGGCTCACCAGCAAGCAGGGGCACGGCGAGCCCAATCCCACCTGGATCCCCGCGGGCAACGAAGCCACGCGGCGCATCGCCGAGAAGATCGGCGGCACCTCCGCCGGAACGTGGGGCGAGGTGTTCAACGTGCCGATGACCGCACACTTCCTCGGCGGATGCGTGATCGGGGACGATGAGGACAACGGTGTGATCGACCCATATCACCGCGTGTACGGCTATCCGTCGCTGAGTGTGGTCGACGGTTCGGCCGTGTCCGCGAATCTGGGCGTCAACCCGTCGCTGACCATAGCTGCTCAGGCCGAGCGGGCCGCCGCGTTGTGGCCGAACAAGGGGGAGAAGGACCTTCGCCCGATCCAGGGTTCGGGTTATCGGCGCATCGAGCCCACCGAACCCCGGTCGCCGATCGTGCCGGTCTCGGCGCCTGGAGCGCTGCGACTGCCCATCATTCCTGTCCGTCGAGTGGCAGACGAGAAGATCTCGCGGGCCGCAACGCGTGAGAGCTCCGACGCCCGATGAGCGCACTCGCCCCCGAAACAGCGCTCCCGGAACGACGCCAATCGTCAACGCTCGCACCGGTTCTCAAGAAGGCGCGCCACGGTACCGAAATGGTCGGCGACTTCTTCCTCACCTTCTGGGGCATCGTCAAGATGCTCCCACGGCGTCCCTTCCAGTGGCGTGAGCTGGTGGCGCAGGCGTGGTTCATCGCGAGCGTATCGATTGTCCCGACCATGCTGATGTCGATCCCGTTCTGCGTCATGGTGGTGTTCCAGATCAACGTTCTGCTGAACGAGATCGGTGCGATCGACCTGTCCGGTGCGGGCGCGGGTGTGGCCGTCATCCGAGAGATCGGACCCATCGTCACGGTTCTCGTCGTCGCGGGCGCAGGTGCCACCGCGATCTGCGCCGATCTCGGTTCGCGCACCATCCGCGAAGAGATCGACGCCATGAAGGTGCTCGGTATCGACCCGATCCAGCGACTCGCAGTTCCGCGCGTGATCGCCTCCTGCGGCGTCGCGGTGTTCCTGAACGGCCTGGTGACCGCCATCGGCCTGGCCGGGGGATACGTGTACGGCGTCTTCCTCCAAGGTGCCACGCCGGGTCAATACATCACCGCGATCCCGATCCTCACCGGAATTCCCGACCTACTCATCAGCGAGCTCAAGGCCGGCATCTTCGGTCTGCTGGCCGCACTGGTGGCCTGCCATCTCGGCTTCAACGCGGGAGGCGGACCGAAGGGTGTCGGCGACGCCGTGAACCAGACCGTTGTCTTCAGCTTTGTGCTGCTGTTCCTCGCGAACGCGGTCATCACCACGCTCGCACTGCACTGAAGGCCTCGACATGACTGCGCGAACACAAGAGCAGGGACCACGTTGACATCGACTCAGATGCCCACCGAACCGTCGCGGCGACTGACCGACCGGTTGGACGCCGGGAAGGCGCTGAAGCCCGCCGAATCCTTCGGAGAGAAACTGGCGTTCTACGGGGTGGCGCTGCGGGCGGTACCCAAGGCGATGACCCACTATCGTCGCGAGACCTTGCGCCTGCTAGCTGAGGTGTCGCTCGGCGCAGGTGCACTCGCCATCATCGGCGGGACCGTCGTGATCATCGGATTCCTCACGGCTGCAGCCGGATACGAGGTCGGTCAACAGGGATCGAGTTCACTGGGGCGCGTCGGTGTGGAAGCGATGTCGGGCTTCATTTCCGCCTTCTTCAACACCCGCGAAGCGATCCCGGTCATTGCTGGCGTCGCACTCACGGCGACGGTGGGCTCCGGTTTCACTGCGCAACTCGGTGCCATGCGCGTGAGCGAGGAGATCGACGCGCTCGAGGTGATGTCGGTTCAGTCGCTGCCCTATCTGGTGTCGACGCGGATCGCGGCGGGACTCGCCGCTGTGGTGCCGCTGTACGCGATCGCCCTCTTCACCGGGTACGCCGCCACCAAGTTCGTGAGCGTGTTCCTGTCGGACCAGTCGCCGGGCACCTACGACCACTACTTCCGGCTGTTCTTGCAGCCCGGTGACATCGCGATCTCACTGTTGAAGGTGATCGTCATGGCGGTCGCCGTGATGGCGGTGCACTGCTACTACGGCTACAACGCCAGCGGTGGACCGGCCGGGGTCGGCGTCGCTGTCGGCCACGCCGTCCGCACGTCACTGATCATCATCATGATGGTCGACTTCATCGTCGGTATCGCCTTGTACGGCGGCGTCCACGCGACTGTGCGGGTGTCGGGATGATCGAACACTCACGCAGACAACACCTGCTGTACGCGTTCGTCGCCTTCGCCGTGGTGGTGGGCGTCGTCGTGGCTGCGCTGATGTCGTACAACGGCAGGTTCCAGGCCACCGGGTCCATCTACCTGAACGCCCCGCGCACGGGGCTGCTGCTGGTGCCTGGATCGGACGTCAAGCTGTACGGCGTAGTGATCGGTCGTGTCGCATCTGTCGACGTGTACGGCGATCACGCTCGCATCGAGCTGGCGGTGGAGGAAGACCAGCTCGGCGATCTGCCGACGAACGTCCGGGCGGAGATGGAGCCGACCACGCTCTTCGGCCGCAAGTACGTCGCGCTGACGATGCCGGAGCAGCCGGCGGCATCGACGTTGAGCGCCGGTGCCACCATCGACACCTCGCAAACGCCGGTCGAGGTCTACGACACTTTCGAGTTGCTTGTCGGAATTCTCGACCGTGTGGACCCGGCGCGGGTGAATGCAACCCTGACCGCTGTGCAGACCGGCACCGTCGATCGGGGCGAGAAGCTCGGCGAGCTGGTCGACTCGGTGAACACCTACCTCGCGACCTTCAACAAGTCACTGCCAACTCTGCAACGGGATCTCGAGCTCGGTGCGGACAATCTCGACACATTCGCCGGACTGTCACCGGACCTGATGGCCACCGTCCGTCACCTCACCACCACCTCGAAGACGATTGTGGAGAACCAGTCGCAGCTGACTGCGTTCCTGTTGAGCTTCACCGAGTTCGGGAACACCGGCAACCGGTTCATGACTAACGCGGGCACGCCACTGGTGAAGGCCGCCGACGCCCTGGCGCCGCCGGCGCAGGTGCTCGGAGACTACGGACCGATCTACCCGTGCTTCCTGGACGGACTGAACACGAGCCGCAAATATCTCGAGCGGGCGTTCGGCGGAGCGAGACCGGGCCTCGACATCGTCGGCACCCTGCTCATCGGCGACCCGCCATACCGACCGGGCATCGACGCGCCCGAACACACGGCAGGAACGGCGGGACCGAGCTGCTACGGCTACCCGCGCGCACCCGGCGAAAAGGGGCCGGGGCACGTCGACTTCGACGACGGCAGTCACGCGTACCGCGATGTGAAGTCGATCGAAGACGTCATCGGAAACCCGTTCGCCTCGATGATCTACGGAATGACGAAATGACAATCACCGGACCGGCCATCAAGCTGGGGATCTTTCTCGCTGTCAGCTCGCTGATCACCTCGGCTCTGTTCGTGATCGTCGGCGACCTGCGTTTCGGTCCGACAACGGTTTTCCGCGCTCAGTTCATGTCCGCATCCGGCCTGCGGACCGGCGACGACGTCAAGGTGGCCGGTGTGGTGGTCGGGAAGGTCACCGATGTGGACATCGTGGACTCCGGTGCGGCTGCGCAGACGGGTCTGGGAGCAGAGGTCCGTATGGACGTCGACTCCCACATCCCGGTGACGACCACCACCAACGCCTACATCAGGTACAAGAACCTGATCGGTGATCGGTACCTCGAGCTGAAGACCGACCCCGGAGACGTGGGTAGGAGGCGGTCAGCCGACAGCGTGATCCCGGTATCGCAGACCAAGCCGGCTCTCGACATGGATGCACTCGTCAACGGGTTCAAACCCCTACTGACCGGGGTGAATCCAGAGCAGACCAACAAGCTGTCCGCTGCGCTGGTCTCGGTACTCAACGGCCGCACAGCCGATATCAGCGATCTGATCACCCAAATGGGTGAACTCGGCGAAACCATCGCCGATCGCGACGCGACGATCGGATCGGTGGTCACCGATCTGAACACCGTGCTCGTAACGGTAGCGGATCGCCGGGAGGCCTTCGGCAGCGTCGTCGTCCAGTTGCAGGAGCTGGTCTCCGAGCTTGCCGGTGATCGCCGGCTGATCGCCGACGGCCTCACGAACATCGCGGGCGCGACCACCGAGCTCGACGAGCTGCTGTCCCGAGCCCGCCCCGATCTCACCTCCGACATCGAGCATCTGCGCGGTCTGGCCCAGAACCTGAACAGCAACACTTCAACGATCAACATGCTGCTCGCGAAGATGCCGGAGGCCTATCGGCTTCTGGGCAGGTCGTCGGGCTACGGCAGTTTTGTGAACTTCTTCGTGTGCGGCCTCGCGATCCGCTATCCGACGCTCGACGGCGGACATGCGGACACACCGATGGTCCAAGTCCCAGCTCGGCGCTGTAAGTGAGGGAGACAACCAGATGAGGTCAAAACATCATGAGATCTGACGACTCCCGCCGTCGAATCCGGGCCGGTCTCATCGGAATCGGGGCGATACTCGCGGTTCTCGCGCTCGCGTTCAACTACCGCTCGATTCCGTTCCTGCCCGGCGTGACCGTCGTGGTCGCCGAGTTCTCCGACGCCAGTGGCCTGAATCCCGACGACGAAGTGCACATCGCCGGCGTGGCCGCGGGGAGTGTGCAGTCGATCGAGCTCGCCGAGGACCACGTCGACGTGACGATGCGGCTCACCGACGGCTGGGAGAAGCTCGGTTCCGAGACCACGGCCTCGATCAAGGTCGAGACCGCGCTCGGGCGTCGCTTCGTCCAACTCACGACCGCCGGCCCCGGCGAGCTCGGCGACCGAATCCCGGTGTCGCGGACAAGTTCCGGCTTCGACCTCACCGAGTCACTCGACCAGCTCACCGAGACCGTCGGAGACACCGACAAGAAGAGCGTCGTCGACGCGGTCGAGAGCCTCGACAAGGTCATGAACGATCTCCCGTCCGACATCGGCGGCTCCCTGGAGAACGTCGCCGCTGCGGCACGGACGGTGTCGTCGCGCGATGCCGGAATCCGGACGCTTCTGCAGAAGGCCGATTCGGTTTCCGACGTGCTGGCCGAGCGAAAGGGCAACATCACCAGGCTCATCGACGACGGGTCGGTGCTGTTCGAGACCCTCGTCGATCGGGCCGAGGTGATCCGCAGGCTGCTCACCAGCCTGCGCGCAGTATCCACCGAGATAGAGACGTTCGTCCATGACACCGGATCGTCCACCCCACAGATGCTCGAGGAGGTCCGTCAGGTGACGGCCACGCTCAACGCCAACTACGCCAACCTCGAAAAGTCGATCAAGGGGATGCGCACATTCGTCATGCAATTCGCCGACGTCCTGGGCAGCGGACCGTTCTTCTCAGTACTGCTCCAGAACATCACGCCGGCCAATCTCCGCGGCCAGCAGCCGGGCAGTCCGGGAGGCGGGCGATGAGCACGTCATCAGCCGTCAACCGACTCGGCGGGCCCGCGGTCATCGCCCTCGTCATCGTCGCCATGGTGGCCGTGACCGCGGCGAAGGTATGGGAGAGCACGCACACCTCACGGGCCACAATCTGGTTCACGGACGGCACCGGGCTGTTCGTCGGCGATCCGGTCAAGATGCGCGGCGTCACCATCGGCACTGTCGAAGCAGTGGAGGCCACACCGGCGAAGGTTCGCGTCGAGGTCTCGTACGACGACTCGGCGTACGTGGACTCCGAGGCACGGGCGGCGATCGTGGCGCCGACCCTCGTCTCCGGTCGGTATGTTCAGTTCGTCAACCCGGTCAAGCGATCGCCGGCTGGTGCGCTGAAAGACGATGCCGTGGTGGAGGTCGGCCGGACCGCGGTCCCGGTCGGGTACGACGAGATCAAGAAGCAGGTGACCGACCTCGCGCACCAACTCGGACCTTCCACCGGCGATGAGAAGGGGGCGCTCAGCCGACTCATCGACACCTCGGCCGGTGCGCTCGACACCAGCGGCGGCTCACTCCGGAAGTCGGTCGATGCGCTCTCCGACGCGATGAGGACGCTCTCCGCGGCCGGCCCCGACCTGTTCAGCACAGTCCGCAATCTCCAGCAGGTCGTCACCGCGCTGCGCACCGCCGACCAGCAGATCGTCGGTTTCGCCTCGCAACTCGACGACGCGTCGGCCGTGCTCGACGACAATCGGACGCAACTCGATGCCGCGATCCGTGCCCTCAACTCGATGGCCCCACGCCTGCGCGACTACTTGAAGCAGAACCAGGGTGCGCTAAGCCGTGACGTCAAGGACCTCACCAGGGTGTCCCGACTGCTCGTCGACAGGCAGGACGATCTGGCTCAGATCCTGCACACGGCGCCGACCGCGCTGTCGAACCTCTACAACATCTACGACCCGGACTCGAACTCACTGACGGCCGGTCTCGCGGTGGCCGACTTCCCGGATCCGGTGTCGCTCATCTGTGCACTGCTGACAACCGTGGACGCTCCCAAGTCGGAATGCCAGAAGGCCGAGACCACCCTGACCCGGGTCATCACGTCCGAGATGGCACGCTCGACCGGTCGCCCCGAGGAGGGAGGACGCTGATGGGACACAAGCGCTTTCACGTCGGCGCGGGACTGATCGCGGCGGCCGTCGCGATGTCGACGGTGGCGGGCTGTCGGTTCGACGGCGCCAACTCGTTGTCACTGCCAGGCGACGCCGTCTCCGGTGACAGCTACAGCATCACCGTCCAGTTAGCCGACGTGCAGAACCTGGTGTCGAACTCCCTGGTCAAGCTCGACAACGCGAATGTCGGGCAGATCCGGTCCATCACAGTGCGCGAGTCGTTCGCCGAAGTGGACGTGGAGCTCTCCGAGGGAGTGGAGATCCCGAACGGTTCGACCGTGAAGCTGGCACAGACCTCGGTGCTGGGCGCGCAGTACCTGGAGTTCATTCCTCCCGCGGAGCAGACGCCGGGCAAGCTGTTGCCCGGCGACACACTCGATGTCAACAGCTCCGCAGCCTATCCGTCGACCGAGTCGGTGCTGGCGGCCTTGTCGCTGATCCTCAACGGCAGTGGCCTCGAACAGCTCCGGTCGATCATGACCGAGCTCAACGACGCCACCGATGGCCG
This sequence comes from Gordonia aquimaris, assembly GCF_026262595.1. Classification (NCBI taxonomy): domain Bacteria; kingdom Bacillati; phylum Actinomycetota; class Actinomycetes; order Mycobacteriales; family Gordoniaceae; genus Gordonia; species Gordonia aquimaris. Next base: position 15,859 of record NZ_JAPKFM010000042.1, read on the forward strand.
CACAGCCGCTGCCAACCGAGCGATATCTCAACTCAAGACCTTCGTCTCCGGACTACACAAGCAACGTGATGACATCGGCCGCGCCATCGATTCGCTCGGCAAGCTCAGCGCCACGCTGGCCGATCAGAGTTCGACCGTGGCGGAGGGCATCGACAACCTGGAACCCGCCCTGACCGTGCTGGCGGACCAACGCGAGGAGCTGGTCACGATGCTCGATCGCGTAGGAGTGTTCGGCGCAAAGGTGGGCAGCGTGATCGCACGCAGCAACGCCGATCTGAACTCCATTGCCGCGGAACTCCGTCCCGCACTGAAGGGGCTCGAGGAGTCCGGCGACGACCTGGTCGGCTCGCTCATCGTCGGGCTCACCGTTCCGTTCCCGGTGACCGTCATCGACAAGGGAATGAAGGGTGACTACCAGAACCTCTTCCTGACCCTCGACCTGTCGGTGGGCGCCATACGCGACAAGGTGCTCGGCAGTATTCCCAAGGTGGCCCTGGCCAGGATGGCGACCTCGCGGCAAGCCGCGGACCCACTCCGCGCTCCATTCGGACTGCGCACCCCCACAACGGATCACAGCCCATCGAAAAAGACCTCACCGCAGCCCGCCGGGATGGGGGGCCCCCGATGAAACTCACCAGACTGGTGCGATGGCAGCTCGTCGTATTCGCTGTCCTCACCGTGGTCAGCGTAGTCTACGGGACTGTCACCTACGTCGGCATCGGTCGGGTCACCGGCATCGGATCGTATCGCGTGGTCGCCGAGTTCGACACCGCCGGCGGCATTTACGAGACCGGACTGGTGACCTATCGAGGTGTAACCGTGGGACGGGTGGATTCGGTAGACGTCGATCTGGCCGACTTGTCGGCGCCGGTTCGCATCACCCTGCGCATCGATTCGGACAACACGATCCCGCGAAACAGTGCGGCGCACATCAGGAGTCAGTCTGCGGTCGGGGAACAATACGTGGATCTGATTCCCCGCGACAACGGCGGGCCCGCGCTGACGGACGGAGACGTGTTGTCGGCCAAGGGCAATGAGGCGCCCACGCCCACAAAAGACGTCCTGGAGAGGACCATGAACCTCGTTGCGACGATCTCGCCCCAGAATCTGGAGACGACCGTCGACGAGGTGTCCGACGGGCTAGGACAGACCGGTGATCGCCTGGCTCGGTTGATCGACGCATCACAGCGGCTGCTCGAGTTGGCGCAGATCGATATCGGCCCCACCACCCGGCTGATCGACGACGCCGAACCGCTGTTGACCACTGGCAACCGGGTGGCCGCCGACCTGACCTCTGCGGTGGCGAACCTCGCGTCGTTCACCGATCAGCTCGCGCTGAGCGATGAACACTTGCGGACTCTGCTGACCCAGACCCCGTCGGCAGCCGACCAGGTGTCGGCCACCCTGACCGAGCTGACGCCTACGCTGCCGACGCTGCTCGCCGACCTCCAGTCCGTGGGACAGGTGCTGCGCGTCAACGTCCCCAACCTCCGGCACATCCTGACCGTCTATCCGGCGTTCACGTCGGGAACCCTGAACTCGGTCGACGGCTACGCGCTCGGCCAGAGTCCGCAGGCTCCACTCGACATCAAGCTCGGAAACACGCTGAACCCGCCCCCGTGCACCGAGGGATATGGCGGCAGCCGACGTCGTGACGCATCGGACATGCGGACTGTGCCGGTGGTTCCGGACCAGTACTGCGACGCGCGCCCCGACAACCCGAAGGTGGCGCGTGGCGCCCGGAACGTCCCGTGCGCGACCGACCCCCGCGTGAGGACTCCCTTAGTGGCCGATTGCCCCGGGGGACTTCCGTCCACGTGGCCGGAGATGTTGTCGCGTCCGCACTCTATGGGCGACGCCGGCGGTGACCCAGGGGCGAAGAGGGTGCCGAAGCGCTTACGTACAGCGTCGAAGCCGGTGCCGTATTCGGAGACCACCGGAAGGTTCCGAGGGCCCGACGGGGTGACGTACTTCGTGGGAACACCCACCAACTCAGCTTCGGCGAAAGGAAAGGCGACATGGCAGTCGTTACTGATCAAGTAGAGGCCACCGGTCCGGAAGTCGACGACGACGCGGTCGGCCCGGAGAGCGCCGGCGAAGGGGCGGGCACTGCTCCACTCCGGTCCGTGGTCACCGTGTGGGCGCTGGTGGCGGCCCTCGTGGCGGTGCTCGCGCTGCTCGGCGTGAAGGGCACCGATCTCTATCAGGCCAAGCAGGACGAGAAGCGGAACTCTGAGGTACTCGACGTCACCCGCGAGGTGGTCGCCGGACTCGTCAGCCTCGACTACCGCCGGTCGAAGGCCGACCTGGATCGGATCAAGTCCGTCGCCACCGGATCCTTTCAGCAGCAGTTTGAACAGCTGGCTACGTCGTTCGAGCAGGTCCTTTCCTCCGGCGAGGTCCTCTCGACTGGATCGGTCAAGGAGGCGGGGATCATCACCGCCGACGACGACGCCGCGCGGGTCCTGGCCGCGGTCAGCTCGATCGTCAAGAACACCGAGGCACCCGACGGGCAGCAACGCGTCTATCGGATGAAGGTGGATCTGACGGCCGCCGACCATGCGTGGAAGGTCAGCAACGTGGAGTTCGTGTCATGAACGCGGGGAGCGCGGACCAAGAGGCGTCGACCGACGCGAAGGCGGCAGAACCGAGGAGGAAGCCATGAACAAGGTTGTGGAGCAAGATATCTCATCCGAGTTCGCCGAGGCGGAGGTGGATCGCGACGTCGACACCGACGCGGCGCCTACCGACGGCGCCGAGAAGCAGGACAAGGTGCGCGGCGGTCATGTCAAACGACTCGGCCCCGTCGTTGTGAGCTGGCCCGCCAGACTTTCGACAAAGGCGCGTAACGGGTTGGTCAGGGTGCTGGCGGCACTCGTGATCGCCGGCGCCGGTGGACTCGGCTACGTGTGGTTCGCGACGAGCGCGGCGACGACGGAGGCATCGGCGGGGCAGTCCGCGCTTGCATCGGCACGTACCGACATCCCCAAACTGCTCAGTTATGACTACCGAACAGTCGACACCGCGCTGCCCGAAGCTGCCGAGACCATGCTGACCGGCAGGTTCCTCGACGAATACACCCAACTGGGCGAATCAGTTATTCAACCTGCTGCCAAGAAGGAGCAGATCGTCACGAACGCCGAGGTGGTCGACGCCGCACTCGTCGCGTCGGACGCCGATCACGCAACCGTCCTGCTCTTCGTCAACCAGACGACGTCCAAGAAGGACGCTGAGGGGCCGCGACTCGACGGCAGCCGCATTCGCGTCCAGATGGCCAAGGACGGCGATCGCTGGAAGATCTCCGAATTCACACCGGTGTAGCCGCGGAAACCCTGAGCCATCCACACCACACCATGGAGAACAACTCATGACTCTCACCACCGATTTCACCACAGTCGCGGAGCTCGACAGTGCGCTGCTACGACTCAGCGCAGGCGAGCGCCGGTGGGCAGACCTCCCGCTGACCCGGCGCGCCGACCTTCTGCAACAGGTGGCGCACCAGGCGGCCGAGCAGGCATCGGATTGGGTTGAGGCCGCGTGCCGAGCGAAGCGGATCTCGCCCTCATCGCCGCTCGCAGGCGAAGAATGGCTGTCGGGGCCGTACCCGGTCATCACGAACGCTGCCACGCTGGCCCGTTCTCTGCGCGACCTGAGCAGCGGCGACAGTCCCATCGCCCACGTACCGACTTCCGTCGCTCCCGGCGGTCGTGTTGCGCTCGACGTCTTTCCCCATCAGATCTGGGATCGGCTACTGCTGTCGGGCGTCTCGGCCAAGGTCTGGCTGAAGCCGGGGGTGAGTGTCACCCAGGCGCGGTCGGCGGCGGGATTGGCGCAACTCGACCCCGCGACGACGCACGGCATGTCAGTCGTCCTCGGCGCCGGCAACATCACCTCGATCGCCGTGCTGGACACCCTGTACGAGCTGATCGCGCACAATCGCGTCGTGATCCTCAAACTGAACCCCGTCTTGGGCGAGATGTTCGACGCGATCAACGCCGTCCTGCGACCCCTGTCCGAGCGCGGCTTCGTGGAGGTCGTCAGGGGCGGTGTCGAGGTCGGCTCGTATCTCGTCGATCACCCGAATGTGGCGCATGTCCACATCACCGGAAGCTCGGCAAGTCACGACGCCATCGTCTTCGGCACCGGCCCGGAAGGCGAGGCCCGTCGCCGGGCCGGCGTACCGAAGCTCGGCAAGACCATCACCAGTGAACTCGGCGGCGTATCACCCACCGTCGTCGTCCCCACCGGGTGGTCGGCCAAGGACATCCGTTTCCAGGCGGAGCACCTGGCCACCCAGCGTCTGCACAACGGCGGCTACAACTGCATCGCCGCCCAGGTTGCCGTGATCCCGTCCGAGTGGTCCAAGAAAGGGGAGTTCCTCCGGGAACTCCGCGACCAGATCGACAAGGCTCCCGCGCGGCCAGCCTATTACCCCGGAAGCGACCAACGGGTCGCCGCGGCAGCCGACCGGCACGCCACGGCCAACGCACGCGAGAACGGCCGGCTGCTGATCGAGGGGCTCTCACCGGACCAGGTGGCCGAGGCCTTCACCGTGGAGTACTTCTCGCCCGTGCTGGCCGTCGTGGAGATCCCCGGAGACGGGATTGCCTACCTCCGGGCAGCGAGCCGCTTCGTCAATGAGCGGCTCGAGGGCACTCTCGGCGCCAACGTCTTGGTGCACCCGAGATACCGCCGCAAGCTCGGTCGAGAGTTCGAGTGGTTCGTGGAATCGCTCCGCTACGGCACGATTGCGATCAACGCGTGGACGGGGGTCGGTTATCTCACCGCAGCAGCACCATGGGGCGGCTTTCCCGGTGCGACCCTCGTCGATGTCGAGAGCGGAATCGGATTGGTACACAACGCATCACTGGTGGACGACACAGAGCGCACGGTCGTGACCGGCCCGTTCCGCCCGCTGAGCCGATCTCTGATCACCGGCCAGCTGTCGATCACGCCGAAGCCGGCGTGGTTCGTCAGGAACACGCATGCGCACCATGTAGGCCGAAAGATGGTTGCATTCGCGGCAGATCCGAAGGCCACCCGGCTGCCGTCGCTCTTTGCGTCCGCCTTACGCGGCTGACGCACCGCGCGCAGCGAGGTGCCCCGTCACGAAGCGTACGGGGTGTGGTGCGTCCACCTCAGGCCGGCTCGAGCGCCCGCTTGGCCTTCTCCAACGCGGCGAGCGTGCGCAACACGGAGTCGCGCTTCGCGGTCAGGTCGGACACCTTGGCCTTGCCACTCAAGCCGCCATCCTTCTGCGCGACCTGCAGACGTTCCTCGATCTCGGTGAGCTGCGCCAGGAGGCTCTGCGCCCGGCTCATGAGCTCGGCGCGGTCGGGTCGTGAGACGTTCGCCGGCCCGGCGACGCCGGACCTGACATTCTGCGGCTTGGTGGCCACCGCCTTCCCGCCTGCCTTCGTGGGCAGTCGTCGTCGCGGTTCGACGCTTCGCCGCCGGGAAGCAGCACGCGGGGGAGTCTGCGTGCGCGTCTGGTTGAGCACCGTCCGCGCCTCTCGCCGCGGAACTCCGCGATTTCGTCGGTGGACGAGCACCACACGCAAACACTCGAAGTGGTTTCGGTCACGAACGCATCGGCAGCAGCGGGATTGACGGGGAAAAGAGTACGAAACAAAGTTTTTCACCCGGAAATCGGGTTTCCGGTACACCGTATCCCGCCGCTGACTTGACCCGCCGGACCGTCCCCGACGCGCTGTTCATCGTCGTCGAGCAACTCGGACCCACCCTCGTCGTTGCGGACACGAGCTCGAGCCGGCGGCGGGGCAGTGGCGTTTACCGGCCACCCCCGGCGGGAACCTCATCTGCGTGCGATTACCTTCGGTACAGATGACGACGTGTCGGGCTGGAACAACCGGCCCTGCTCGACGGTGACGACCGTGTACCTGGCCGAGGCATTGCTGGTTGTGGCGGAGGGTCAGCAACCTCCGGGTCTGATGCCGGCCCGGCAGCAGATGGCGGTGTCCCTGGGCTGGCACATCGTCCTTGCGTGTTTCGGGGTGGCGTTCCCGACGATGATCTTCGTGATGCGCCGTCGCGGCATCGTGCGCGACGGCCCTGTCGCAATGGGACTGGCCCGACGGTGGGCCAAGGTGTCGGCAGTGCTGTTCGCGATCGGCGCGGTCTCGGGCACGATCCTCAGCTTCGAGATGGGTCTGCTGTGGCCCGGTTTGATGGGCCGGTTCGGTGACGTGCTGGGATTGCCATTCGCGTTCGAAGGGCTGTCGTTCTTCGTCGAGGCGATCTTCCTCGGGATCTACCTCTACGGCTGGGACCGCATGCCGCCTCGACGCCATCTGCTGATGCTGATTCCGATGGGCATCGCCGGGGTCGTCGGGACGTTCTGCGTGGTCTCGGTCAA
>NZ_JAPKFM010000043.1:0-21757 GCF_026262595.1 Gordonia aquimaris
CGCGGTGTCACAGGTGTCGCCATGTTGGTCGTCGCGGTGATAGTCGTACTCAATATCGTCCTGATCTATCTGACCGTAGCGTGACTGAGTTAGATGGGTAGCTGAGTGTCGGTGATGAACGCGTCTCGTATCCACACGAATGAAGTGGTCCCACAGGCCGGTGAGTAGGGCAATACCGACCAGGATCATGAGAATCCCCCCGAATACTTGGATCATTCGCGCGTTCCTTCGCAGGACGGCCAAACTTCGAACTGCCCAGGCGGAGGAAAAGGACAGGGCGACAAAGGGAATTCCTAGGCCGAGGCAGTAGGCCACGATCAACGCGATACCTTTGACGGCGGTGGCGCCTTGAGTTCCGCTGACGGTGGCGATTACGGCGGCGAGGGTGGGACCCAGGCACGGTGTCCAACCGAGGGCGAACACCCCGCCCAACAGGGGTGCGCCGACGAGATTGGACAGAGAGCGTGGAGCAAATCGGAGCTCGCGTTGCAGCGGTGAGAAAAGCCCAATGAACACCATGCCCATCGCGACGGTGACGACGCCGCCAATGCGTTGCAACACATCGCGATTGACGACGAAGCTACTGGTGATTCCGAAGATGGTGGCAGTCGCCGCTACAAACACCGCAGTGAAACCCAGAACGAAAAGTGCAGTCGCCAGAGCGACGCGGCCACGCCCGCGCACGCTGCTCGTCTCAGTAGACCTCACTGTTGGCGCGTCAGCGCCCACCAATCCGGCGAGGTAGGACAGGTAGCCGGGCACAAGCGGGATGACACATGGGGAGGCAAACGAGATCAAGCCCGCCAGAGCCGCGGCGATCGCGGCAAGGACGAACGGTCCCGACGAGACAGTGTCGGCGAACATCTGTCCGACAGAGCTCTGTGCAAGAACAAGCGGTAGGTCACTCATGGTGAGAGTGGTTCGCTGGCTACCCGTCGTACCACCGCGCCGAGTTCTGTCGCGGTAATTGACCGCAAATACACGACGGCGGGACGATGCTTGCGATCGAGGACAACCGTGGTAGGGACCACTGAGGTGGGTGTGGTCAACGCGGCAAGCGTCGCCCCGTCGAAATCGTAGATCGATGGGTACTCCACGCCGCGATCGATCACGAAGTCTCTGGCCGACTGCCGATCGTCTCGAAAATTGATGCCGAGGAAGTCCACTCCGAGAGACTTCGTCTCTTCAAACACTTGCTCGAGATCATCGGCCTCGCCGCGGCACGGACCGCACCATGACCCCCATACGTTGATGACCAGGACTTTGCCCGCGAAATCGGTGGTACGTACGGTGGTGTCAACCATCAGGTCGGCCCCGCTGAGCGCCGCGATCTGCGTTCTCTGCTGCGGAGGATCGTAGGTGATGACTGTCTGTCCGCGCGGGGATACGAACTCAAACGTATCGCCCTGTGTCACTGCGTCAGAACCAGTCCCGCAGGCGCTGAGAGCAGCGAGTACCAAGATGAGTAGCACCGACCGGGCGCCAGGATGCGTTACCCGATTCCCGCGGCGCGGAGGAGGAAACGTGGCACCGTGCATCTGGTGGGATAACGCACGATGCACTCGCACGGGAGTCGGGATGACGTGCTCGTCGGGCAAGTCCCCATTGCCGAGCATCACCTTCGGGGGCTCACTCATCGCCACACCTTAGCGAGGCCGGAGACACCATCCATGCATATATGCGAATATCGCTATGTATTGTGGTCGTGTCGGTCAGGACGACGAGCGTCCGGGCGACGGGCATCGAATTATCGATTCGGAGGGATGGGGCAGTGGGCGCTGGCCATGACCATGCGGCGGGTTCGACTGCGGCAGAGGGTGTTGATAACAGTCTTCGTAAGCGGTTGATCATTGCGTTTGTGCTCACCAGCGTCATTGTGATCGCGCAACTGGTGGGTTCGGCGATCACGGGTAGCCTGGCGTTGCTCACTGACACCGCCCATGCGGCTACCGACGCGATCGGGTTGGCTGTGGCCGTTGTTGCGGCGAGTCTCATGCACCGGCCACCGAATAAACGGCGCACTTGGGGGCTGCGGCGGATGGAGGTCATCGCCGCGCTTGCGCAGGCGACATTGCTGCTCGGCGTGGGACTTTTCGCCGGAGTGGAAGGCATCCGCCGCTTGTTCGCACCTCCCGACGTACCTTCAGCAGAGTTACTGGTCTTCGGTGTCATCGGCTTGACTGCGAACATCGTGGCGATCATCGTGCTCTCATCTGGCCGGTCGGCCAACTTCAACATGCGTGCGGCGTTCCTGGAAGTGCTCAACGATGCACTGGGCTCGCTGGGTGTCATCGTGGCGGCGATCGTTATCGTGACGACAGGATTTCAACAGGCGGATGCGATTGCGGGATTGTTCATCGTTGTGCTGATCGCGCCCAGAGCGTTGCGGATCATGAAGGACGCGGTGTGGGTACTGATGGAGTTCTCTCCGAAGGAAATTGATCTCGACGAGGTGCGAGATCACGTGCTCGAGCTCGAGCACGTGCGTGACGTGCACGACTTGCATGCATCGACGGTGGCAACTGGACTGCCTGTCATCTCGGCACATGTGGTCGTTGACGACAGCTGCTTCCGCGATGGGCACGCACCGGAGATTCTTCGTCAGATCCAGACATGCGTGGCCTCGCACTTCCCGGTTTCCTTTGAACACTCCACCTTTCAGATCGAGAACGCGGATGTCCACGACGGCGAGGTCGACGCAGTGAGTCATCCGTGAGTCACTCGGGGAGTATTGGCGACGGGACCGAAGCGATACCGTCGGCGTCGACCTCGATGACACGAGCAGGGCCGATGTCGAAGAACAGACCGATCACGTTCACCCCGCCGGGGTGCTCGCGCACCAGGGGGTGAGTTTCGAGGCGTTGTACACCGACCGCCACATTGACGATCTAGCTGGTCCACGGGTCCATAGCCTGCGGTGCTTGCACTCTGTCGGGCGGGGTGAGCGGTGAAGAATGCCTCGAGGCTGGGCCGGCCGTGTTCAAGCCACGACGACAGGTGGGTGGCGTGGTCGGGGTGTGGTTGGGAGTTCAATAGGGCAGTCATCGCCCCGCATCCGGAATGACCGCACACAACGATCGATCGAACCTGCAGGTGACGGAGCGCGAACTCAATTGCGGCATCGATTGATCTGTCCTGGCCGGTCTCTTGGGCGATGAGATTGCCGATGTTGCGAACGGTGAACAGGTCACCGGGGCCACTGGAGGTGATGATGTTCGGTACGATTCGCGAGTCTGCGCACGTGATGAACAATGCTTCGGGTTGCTGGCCGTCGGCCAACGGTCGTGTGTGGGGGCGCAGGATATCCGCCACGGTCTCGTGAAAGTGATCAATACCCTGTGACACAGCATCTTTGGTGGGTTCGGTATCCGAGATTTGCGGTGAGCGCAGAAGACGTTGCCAGGTAGTCCACGGCATGAGAGACCGGGCCTGTGACCGGGTCGCGTGTCGACGTGGCGGTGAGGATGGGGCGTGCGCGAGACGTGCTACACCGATCTCCTCGACATGCACGGAGCCGCCAGTGGCTTCGTGCGCGCGACGCCAATCGCTGATCATGTCCGATGCAGCGTGGTCGAGGAAGTCGGTGTCGAGCACCAGGGTGACATGGGCCCCGGCAGGTACGGCGCTGAGGGTTCTGTTGAGCCGCGGTAGGCCCAGAAAGCTCAACGAGCCGGTGACACTCACCCGCCACTGCCGCGAGCCGCTGGTTCCGAACGGTTCGACATGCATCTCTGCACGCACCACCCGCCACACCACGATCGCCACGGCGAGGGCAAGTCCAATCGCTACGCCCTCGAGAAGGTTGAGGAAGACGACCGCGCTCAGGGTGACCGCGTAGACCCACAGGTCTCCGGTCCGGCGGGCCAGGCGCAGGTGGGCCAGCTTGACGAGCTGGATACCGATAACCACCAGCAGGCCGGCCAGCGCCGCCTTGGGGATTTGCTGCACGATGGGAGTCAGCAGCACCGCGAACAGCAGAACCCAGATGCCGTGCAGAATTGCCGACGCCCGCGTGCGTGCACCGCTGGCGACGTTGGTCGAACTCCGCACGATCACTCCGGTCACTGGCAATCCGCCGATGAGGCCCGAGATCGTATTGGCCGCTCCCTGCCCGATCATCTCGCGATTGAAGTCGGTGCGCGGTCCGGTATGCATCTTGTCCACAGCGACGGCCGAGAGTAGTGACTCCACGCTGGCGATGAGCGCAACGGTCACAATGCCAAGCGCTACGGCCCCCCAATTGCCTTGCGGCAAGGCGGGCAACGCGATCGAATCGAAGAAGTCGCCATCGAGTTGGATGCGCTCAGCGTTGAGTGATAGCGCCATGGCGAGCAGGGTGGCGGCAGCGATAGCCACGAGCGGACCCGGAACCGCTCGAACACGCGAGGGAAGTCGCGACCAGAGCATCAAAATGGCGATGACGGTCATTCCGACAACGAGATCGGGACCATGAACGTTGGTGAGCTGGCTCGGCAGCGCAGTGATGTTCGCCCATGCAGAACTCGCCGAGGAACCGCCCAGCAGCACGTGAATCTGCTGGAGAGCAATAGTGACGCCGATGCCCGCCAGCATTGCATGCACCACGACCGGGGCGATGGCGAGCGCAGCCTGTGCGATGCGACTCAAACCGAACACGATCTGAAGCAGGCCCGCGCCAACGGTGATCAAACAGGTCACTTGCCAGCCGACGCTGTCGACGAGTTGCGCGACAACAACTGTCAGGCCCGCCGCCGGCCCGCTTACCTGAAGTGGTGACCCACCTAAGGAGCCGACGACAACGCCACCGACGACAGCCGCGATGAGTCCGGCCATGACGGGCGCGCCGGAAGCGATCGCGATGCCCAACGACAGAGGCAAAGCGACCAGGAACACCACGAGAGACGCCGGAACGTCATGTCGGATCACGCTTCTCAGAGAATCAGGCAGTTCGGGCATGGCGCCCAACGTAAGAGTCGATCATTACAGCACCCTGAGAGCGAACCGTCGGCGTCACGGTCACTGCCAAACTGAATACTACGTAGCGTGATAGTTGCTGCAGGTCACCGCACAAGTACGCCAATGATCAGCAAGTATGAGCGGTGTCGCAGATCACTTCACCGAAAGTGTGATTCATTAAAACTACGTTGCATAGTAGTTGATGGGGACGCATCCTGCTGTAGGGTGTCCGATATGTACCATCATCACTCGCGGTTGAGTCACTGCGGTCGAGCCGACGGTCGTTCATGAGCCGAGGATTTCTGATCTCTATCGGATTGGTTGTCGTCTTCGCAGTCGGTCTGTTCAGCTGGATCATCATTGATCGCGGGGATGAGGTGGCGCCGACGGCGCGGGAGGCTGATCGGGCATCGTTGCTGGTGCGGCCGGACAGTCATCGATTGAGTTCGGCTGACAGCCCAGTGACGTTCGTCGAGTTTCTTGATTTCGAGTGCGAAGCCTGCGGAGCGATGTTCCCCAACGTCGAGCGTTTACGGAATGACTATGCTGGGCGAGTCAACTTCGTCGTTCGCTACTTCCCCCTCCCGGGGCATTTCAATGCAGAACGCGCCGCGCGTGCGGTCGAAGCTGCCGCTCAGCAGGGCCGGTTCGAGGCCATGTACAAGAAGATGTTCGACACGCAGCGACAGTGGGGAGAGCAGCGCGTTCCGGCCGATGAGACCTTTCGCGGGTTCGCCTCGGCGATTGGACTCGACCTCGCTGCCTTTGATATCGCCTACCGCTCGCCGGCAACTTTGGAACGCGTCAACGCTGATGTGCGGGATGGCAAAGCGCTTGGGGTGCAAGGTACACCGACTATCTACGTCAATGGTGAGCAACTTGATGCCAGTAGCTACGCCGATCTGACGCGCTCGCTCGACGATGCGCTCGCTCGATGACGCGCTGGGTGACTGAGGGCAGAAGTGGCGAGTAGTTCCTCTGTTGGCATCCGGCCGAATACGGCCCTGCAGGGTGGCAATACCGCCCAGGCAGCGACCGTGCGCGGCGTGCGAACCCAGATCACTGCATGGGTGATGGTGATCGGTGGGCTGTGCGGTTTGGCCGCCGCCTTCGTCTTGACTATCGAGAAGATACAGCTTGCTGCCGATCCGACTCATATTCCCTCGTGCAGTATCAACCCGGTATTGAGCTGTGGCTCAGTAATGTCATCACCCCAAGCGTCTGTGTTCGGATTTCCGAACTCTCTGCTGGGCCTGATCGGCTTCGCCATCGTCATGACTTGTGGTGCGGTCGCCGCGGGTGGGGTTTTGGGCCGTTGGATCTGGGTCGGACTTCAGGTGGGACTGACCGGCGCGATTGTCTTTGTGCACTGGTTGATCTACCAAAGCCTGTACGTCATCGGGGCGCTGTGTCCGTACTGCATGGTTGTCTGGATCGTCAGCGCCGCACTGTTCGTCGTCGTCACCACCCGAAATTTGCACGCGGTCGGTGCGACTCGTTGGCGAGCTGGCGGCCTGATCGCACGATACGCCGCGGTCATCGTGACCGGATGGACTCTCGCAGTCACTGCGCTCATCGCCAATCGATTCTGGTACTACTGGACGACCCTGCTCTGAACCGCCCCGACCGATGATTCGCTGGAACTACAGCCCCGGCCCCTCACAGCATCGCCGCGAACATGATGGTCGCACCGAGGGCCATAGTCGCCTGACACAACTGCCCAGCTCCGACCAGAAGGCGCCGGCGTCGCTGGGTCTCGCCTGAGCGCGCAACGCCGTGGTAGCAGCGATAGAGCCAGAACGCTGTCGCCGCGGCGAAGAAACCGACAAGTGTCCAGTTCACCGCGGGGGCGAACCACGCTGAACCCACCGAGCTTGATTCGCCAGTCGATCGTGGCGAAGTGGTCATGGCTGCCATGTCCGGCATGGAATGCGACATCGCAGCTGGCTCCTCGGCCGAGGACGCCGGCGACATGCCTGCCGCCTGATCGTGCCCACTGCTCATCGCGACATACATCCACGCCATGGACATCATCATCAGCGCGTGATAGCCATTGATCCGAAATTGTCTGGTACGGACACCGATTCCGACAAACACGAGTGCTGCGCCGAGAAACGCGAGCGCCAGCACCGAACTGCCAAACACCGGCGGAGTCGGTTGCCAGACCATCACTGCCATGGCAACGGCCATAGCCAGATGCAGCAACCAGGTGATCTGTTCTACGCGGCCGCCGCGACGCTGTGTCAGTCGGTAAACAGCGACGAGCGCCACTCCCAGAAACAACAGGCTCACCAGCCACCGTGCACAGACGTTCTCGATCACCAGGCAGCGCCTCCACTTCTCACTCAATCCCGAACGTTTTGACTCGCCCACTATTCCGGGACTGTCGCTGATTCGGTGTAAGTGGTTTTGATCGCCCCCGGCGTGGGGCAGGAGGAATCACGACGATGACCGACACAATCGGGGGCGTGGATGCCCCGGTGGCGGGGCCGGTTCAGACCGGCCAGGAACACGATGTCACCACCGCGGAGGCGGTGCGTGAGCTCTCGAAGGCCGAGCAGGCTTTGGTGAGCGATCTGGTGCGTAGTTCACGTGCCCAGGGAGTGGCGCTGACCGGTCCTGACGGGCTGCTCAAGGCGTTGACCAAGAGTGTGCTCGAAGCCGCGCTCGATGAAGAGTTGACCGAACATCTGGGCTACGACAAACATGACGTGGCTGGCCGCAACACCGGCAATTCACGCAACGGCACCCGTACGAAACGGGTCCTGACTGATGCGTGCGGGCAGGTGCCGATCGAGGTGCCCCGCGACCGCAACGGCACGTTCGACCCGGTGATCGTCGGTAAGAGCAAACGCCGCGTCACCGACGTGGATCGGGTGGTGTTGTCGCTGTATGCCAAGGGCCTCACGACCGGTGAGATCTCGGCGCATTTCGCCGATGTCTACGGGGCCTCGGTGTCGAAAGACACCGTTTCCCGGATCACTGATCGGGTCATCGAGGAGATGGTGAGTTGGTGGGCACGCCCGTTGGAGAAGGTATATGCCGCGGTGTTCATCGACGCGATCATGGTCAAGATTCGTGACGGGCAGGTACGCAACCGGCCGATCTACGCTGCCATCGGTGTTGATCTCGACGGGCATAAAGACATCCTCGGCATGTGGGCCGGCGACGGGGATGGCGAGTCGGCCAAGTTCTGGCTGGCGGTACTCACCGATCTCAAGAACCGGGGTGTCACCGACATCTTCTTTGTTGTCTGTGACGGGTTGAAAGGGTTGCCCGACAGCGTGTCTGCCGCTTTCCCGTTGGCCACAGTGCAGACATGCATCATCCATCTGATCCGAAACACCTTCAAGTACGCCTCCCGCAAGTACTGGGACAAGATCAGCGTCGATCTGAAACCGATCTACACCGCACCGACCGCCGCCGAGGCCTGGGTGCGGTGGGAGGAGTTCGCGGAGAAGTGGGGTAAACCGTACCCAGCGATCGTGTCGCTGTGGGAAAGCGCGTGGGAAGAGTTCATCCCGTTCCTCGACTACGACGTCGAGATACGGCGGGTGTTGTGCTCCACCAACGCGATCGAAAGCCTCAACGCCCGATACCGGCGCGCAGTGCGCGCTCGAGGGCATTTCCCGAACGAGCAGTCCGCGCTCAAGACGCTCTACCTGGTGACCCGGTCACTGGACCCGAAGGGTACCGGACAGACGAAGTGGGCCGTACGCTGGAAGCCAGCGCTCAACGCCCTGGCCATCACGTTCGCCGATCGTATGCCCGCAGCCGAAGAACGCTGACCCACCGAGTAATCGGAAAACCGCCGCTTACACCGAATATCGGACAGACCCACTATTCCTACGCAGGATAGTAGATTGGGTGATGGCGCCCGTGCGTGGACGGAGAAGTGATGAAGAGTGAGTAGTCAGCAGCAGCAATTACACGCTGTGCGCGCGCCTCACGTGGCAGTGGCGCTCCTGGCGGCCTTTTTGGGCGTGAGCGCCGCTGTACTCGCGTGGTACGCCACCTCGGTGGCTGGTGCTCGCTACAAGCAGAGCGGTGATCCGTTCCCGGGCGTTGCAACTGCGATGAGCGATGTCGTGGGCAACTACCTTGTCTCGGCTGTCGCGGGTCTGACACTGGGTGCGCTCGTCTACGTTGTGATCGCGGCACGCCCGGATGACGAGGGATACGTGGACATCACGGTGTACCCCGCATATCGGGCTGCAGCGAGGGTCGCCACCGCATGGGTGGCCCTCGCAGTGCTCATGGTGCCCGTTGCCGCGGCCGACACCACCGGCTTGTCCGTGACCCGACTCATCGGCGAGGGGTACCTGGCGTACGGAATCAGCGTGAGCGATCCGGCGGCGGCATGGATTGTCACCGCCGGCGCTGGGCTCGTAGTCCTAAGCGCTGTCCGGTTCTCACTGAAGTGGAGCACAGCAGTGGCTGCGCTGTTGCCGGCGATGATTGGTGTTGTTGCTGTGCCGGTGGTGGGCAATGCCGCCCAGGGACCTAATCATGATTACACCACTGGCGTGGTCATGATGTGCACCGTCGCGCTGGCGGGCTCGTTTGGACTTCGGATTGCGTGGTTGAGACGGCCACGACACGTCCTCGGCGCGTGCGATGACCGGATCGTCCGTCGGCGGGTGGCCCCAGTGCTCGTGGTGCTCGATGGTGTCGTGCTGGTCTGCGCCGTCGTGCTGTCCCTGGCGTGGTCGCCCGGCAACTTCTTGCAGGACACCGCCTCCGGGCGTGCGACGGTCATCATGATCGGTGTTACCGGTCTAGCGCTCGGAGCCGACGCGTTGACATATCGCGGGCGCGCCGCACGCTGGTGGTTGACGCCGGACGCTCTGCAAACACTGGCCGCCGCCGCCGGTCTGTCGGCGATCGCTGCGTGGGCGGTCATCGACACCCGGGTTGCACCGGGATTGTTGTCACACCCCTTTACCGCCTGGGATGTGTTTCTCGGATACACCCTCCGTACCGGGCCCTCGGTACCGACAATTCTCTCCGTGTGGCGTGTCGATCTGATTGTCGTTGGACTGACGATCACCGCTGCCACCGCATACGCCATCGGCGTATGCAGATTGCGCCGTGCGGGCCACGCGTGGCCATTGGGTCGCACCCTGTCGTGGGCGGCAGGGTGTGTCTGTGTGATCGCCGCCAGCGGCACGGGGATCAAGGCCTACGGCACGGCGATGTTCAGCGTGCACATGATCGATCACATGCTGGTCAGTATGCTGGCGCCCTTGCTGCTGGTCTTAGGGGCTCCGCTGACCCTTGCGTTGCGTGCCTGTGCGACGCTACGAGGCCATCAGTCCATGATGTTGCAGGACGAACTCAACCATCTGATCAACTCACGTCTGATCGCTGTCGTGACCAATCCGGTAGTGGCCCTTGGTCTCTACGTCGGCTCCCTGTTCGCCGTCTACTTCACACCACTGTTTGACGTTCTGGTCCGCTACCACTGGGGTCATGTGCTGATGACGCTGTGGTTCTTCACGACCGGATACCTGTTCTTTTCGGTTGTCGTGGCCATCGACCCGGGCCCGCGTCGACTTCCCGTGCTCGCCCGGCTGGGATTGCTCGTCGCGGCGATGCCTTTTCACGCGTTGTTCGGCATCGCGCTGATGACCTCCACAACGATTGTGGGCGAGAGCTTCTATCGAGAGTTGGCGTTGCCGTGGGTCGCAGATCTGCGACGCGATCAATGGCTGGGTGGGGTGTTCACCTGGGTGGGCGGCCTCATACCCGTCATCGTCGTGGCAGTCGTGCTGATCATCGAATGGTGGCGAGCCGATTACGGTGTCCGTGGTCGCTGGACTGATCCCGGGGGACCCGACGACGAACTCCTGGCCGCCTGGGCGAACAGCCGACAATGAGGGATAGTCCCCAATCGTTGAAATCGTACTGTCATTCGGGTCGGCGCAACCGCCGTCAGACACGTGCTGTCGCGACTAGCTCGTCCCATGTGTCACTGCTGCTCCGCAAACGCATGCTGTTGGCGACGACAAACAACGACGATGCCGCCATGGCGCCCCCGGCGATCAGCGGGTTGAGTAATCCTACAGCAGCCAGTGGCAACGCAGCGATGTTGTAACAGAACGCCCACCACAGATTGACTCGAATCGTGCGATGAGTCGCCACGGCAAGCGTCAACGCTGCAGGCACTGACCGAAGATCCTGACGCACCGCGATGATGTCGGCCGCATCGAGTGCGGCATCGGCACCGCGGCCGATGGCCACACCGAGATCAGCAGCGGCCAAAGCGGGAGCGTCGTTGACTCCATCGCCGACCATTGCCACCGACCGGCCCTGAGAACGCTGCTGTTGCACGGCGACGGCCTTCTGCTGAGGGCTGACCTCGGCGATCACCTCATCGATCCCGACGGCATCAGCGACTCTGCGGGCGGCGTGGACATTGTCACCACTGATCAACACGGTACGAATTCGGCTCCGCGACAGTTCTGCCACCGCGGGAGCCGCTGACGCCTTGATCTCGTCGGCGATGGTGATCGCACCACAGATCACATCGTCGACCGAGACGAACACGATCGAGTGGCCTGACTGCTGTGCTGCCAGGACCAGGTGTTGGAGGTCGGTGGGGATGCCGTGTGTGCAGATCCAGGACGCCCGACCGACCTGGACATGTCGGTCGCCAACCTTTCCGGATACGCCGTAGCCTACGTGCGCGACGAAGTCGGTAACGCGACGATCTCCGACAGGGGCTGCGGCGACTATCGCTGCCCCGACGGGGTGCTCGGATGCTGCTTCGACCGCCGCTGCTAGCGCCGCGACCTCATCGCGGTTACAACCGCTGACTGCCGCAATGTCGACCACCTCGGGCCGACCCTCGGTCAAGGTGCCTGTCTTGTCGAACATGACGGTATCGATGGAGCGTGAGCGTTCCAGCGCCGTGGGGCCCTTCACGAAGATCCCGAGTTGCGCTCCGCGTCCGCTCGCGACCATCAGCGCCATAGGAGTGGCAAGGCCCAACGCGCATGGACATGCGATGATCAACACCGACAACGCTGCCCCGATCGCCTGATCGATTTCGCCGGTACCAGCGATGATCAGCCACAGTGCCAACGTGGTGCCGGCAAGCCCGATGACCACTGGCACGAATATTGATGCGATTCGATCAGCCAGCCGTTGCGCCTGCGCCTTGCGTGACTGGGCGGCGTCGACCAACTGCAGCATCGCACCCAACTGCGTGCCGGCTCCTACCGCTGCTGCACGGACCACCACACGTCCATCGAGCGAGAGTGTTCCTCCGATGACAGCACTGCCGGGCGCGACTACATGGGGTTTCGACTCGCCGGTCATGATGCTCACGTCGACCGAGGCTCGGCCCTCGACCACCTCGCCATCAGTGGCAATCCGCTCACCAGGTCGCACTACGAACTTCTGGCCGGTGCTCAGTTCGTCACTGGGCAGCGGCATTTCCGATCCATCGGCGAGGATGACTGTGGCGTCTTTGCTGGTGAGCGCGGCGAGCGAACGCAGCGCGCTACCTGCCCTCGATCGTGCGCGGGCTTCGAAGTACTTGCCGGCCAAGACGAACACCGTGACACCTGCGGCGATCTCCAGATAAATGGAATCGCTGGCGGTGATGGCCGCCCACACCCCCGGTTGCGTCGGCGCAGACTCCGCCTGTCCGGACACGATCGTCACGATCGACCACACGGTGGCACAGATGACTCCGAGCGAGACGAGGCTCTCCATTGTGGCCGAGCGAGTACGCAAATTCCGCAGCGCCACCCGATGAAATGGCCAGGCACACCAGGTCACCACCGGGCCGGCCAGGCCGATCACCACCACCTGCCAACCCGGAAAACGCAGGCTTGGAACCGCGGCAAGGACAACTGAAAGGTCGGCCAACGGGAGGAACAACAGCAGAGAAACCACCAGACGCCGAAACATCATCTGTGCCTCGACCTGATCCTGATCCCGCGACGCTGCGGCACCCTGCTCACGGACCACAGCGGTATAACCCGCTTTCGCGACGATGTCACAGATCACGGCGTCCTCGACAGCGTCGGGAGCAGTCACGGTGGCCACTCGAGTGACGAAATTGACCGACGCTGCCAGGTCGGGAGTCTTGTTGAGTTTTCGTTCGATACGCGCCGCGCACGCGCCGCACGTCATGCCGCTGATATCGAACTGAACTCGACGCTGTGGGCTCGAAGCGACGATGTCGATGCCGTCGGAAGTGGTGATCGCCATGGTTGCCTCGAAGATCCTGCCGTCTGTCAAATCATCTGTCTACTACCCAGCCTAGTTAGTCGGCTGGGTAGGACTCGCTCGGTGTCGTTCCGATGATTGGTCAGTTCAGAATTGGGGGTGTGTCCGCGAGTCTCGCCGCGCAGGTCACACTCCTAACGTGGGTAGTTGTCGTAGAATCGGCACATGAAGGGACCACGACGGGGAAGGCAGGATGACTCACCTGGGATCGCTTGAGCGAGCCGTAATGGATGTGTTGTGGAACTCACGGGCGGCGATGTCGGTGCACGACTTGCTGGCCGAACTCGATGAGCGCGAACTCGCCTACACCACGGTGCTGACCGTGGTCATCAATCTCCACAGGAAAGAACTGGTAGGTCGAGAGAAAATCGGCCGGTCGTATCGATACTTCCCGCTGCAGTCTCGCGAAGAAGCAACCTCGCGCACGCTCCGTGAGGTGCTCGACGAAAGTGGCGATTCGGCGTCTGTGTTGATGCACTTCGCCCGGATGGTCACAGCCGAGGAGCGACAGATTCTCAGCGAGCAGCTCGCGCGCTCCGCGCGCGGGCGTAAGAAGCGATGATCGTCGCGACGGCGCACCTTGTTGGCGCTTTGCTGATCGGTATAGCGGGCCCGTCTGTGTTGCGGCGACTGCCGGCTGAGTGGCCGCCACGGCTGACGCTGTTGGCCTGGGTCAGTAGCGTCACGACCACTCTGGGCTTGCTGGTGTTGGCGGCGTTATCGGCGCTGTGGCCCGATCCAGCTCCAGCCGAACAGTTCGTGACCGCTATCGCTCGGTGCGCGACTGTGGTGTTTGAGGCCATCCGTACTGATTTCAACGTGCTCTACGTGATCATCGTGGTGGCGATCGTGTCCGTGGTGGTGTTTCGCACTACGCGGTCGTGGATGCGATATGCACTGCGCTCGGGCAAGATTCGTCGTCTGCATCGCGATATGGTCGCCGTTGTCGGCGACGTGGAGCCGGATTCGCCGGATGTGTTGTGGATCAGCCACCCACAACCGATGGCATATTGCGTCGGAGGTCGTAGCGGATTTGTTGTCGCAACGACGGCGTTGCGGACTGACCTGCCCGCAGAAGCCCGCGAAGCAGTCTTGGCCCATGAGTTTGCACATCTGCGCTCGCATCATCACCGCATGATCGGGCTGTGCTCGGTGGTGGCGGTCTCTCTTCCGATTCTGCCGCTGTTTCGACAGGCACCCCATGCGGTGTCGATCCTGACCGAGATGGATGCAGATCTCGCGGCGGCACGGCAGACAAGTCCGTCGGCTGTGCGACGAGCATTGCTCCACGTGGGAACCACGCTCGTCGGAGACGACGCCGCTGCAACCGATTCGACCAGCCAACGGGTCCGTTCCCTGGACAACTACACCATTCGGCCGACTGTGTCGGCCTATATCGCCGCCTGTTGTGCTCCACTGTTTCTCAGCGTGGTGGGTGCGGCGATTGCGTTACCGGCGTTGTCGATACTGGTGCATGGTCTGACCGCGTAGGTTGTGGCATCCGCGGCGCCGTCGCTCCGCTGAGGTCCCGGAGAAAGTCGTTATAGTCAGCCAGTTCGGCATCGGTCTTCTCCGGCGAGTACGTCCGGGATTCATCACGGCGCCAGCGCACGGCGAAAACCAGTACGATCAGCAGGCCTACTGGTTCGCCGTATGCCCAGGCTAGTCCGCCGGCCCACTGCTGATCAACAATCGGATCGACTCCCCATCGGGCGGCCGAGTCGGCGAAGTAGGGCACGAGCGGAACCGATGCGACCATGAAGATCACTCCGAAGAAGACGTGCAAAGGCATCTCGACGAAGAGGTGAAACAGCCGCCCGAAGTTCGAGTGTCTCCCCGGCACTGGCCCGGTCGCGAGAACCGGCAGGATGAACAACAGCCCTGAGATGACAAAGAACACCTCCATGGCGGTGTGACCCAAGGTGTTTCCCGCCAGTGACGACACGATGGGGGACAGATAGATACCGTAGTAGCTGGCCAGGAACAGGGGAATCCCCACCAGAGGATGTAACAGTGCCGCAGACCAGCGAGATCTCAAAGCCACCAACGCATATCGATTGATGTGATAGCCGATACCGGTGTGCGGTGTCGATCGCAGCATCAAGGTGCCGGGAGATCCGAGAACCAACAGCGGTGGCACTGCCATCGACAGTGTCAGGTGCTGAAACATGAACGCGCCGAACAATCCGTAACTGTAGCGCTCTATGCCCAACGTGGTGGTGGCGAAGAGAACCACGCAACCAGCCAAGAAGCATGCGGTCTTGTACGCAGGCCATCGGCGAGTCTTCGTGGTCACCCGCCAGCGTGCCCACAGATACCAGAGACCGGCGACCACTGCTGCGGCCGGCAACAGTGGCAACGGGCTTGGTCCCCACGCCACGAACTGGCCAAGTGACGGCGGCGACGTCGGCACCGTAGGTACGGCGGAGATAGTCACCGCAGATCGAGGAGCCGTCCTCGCCGAAGCACTGGTGCGGCCATTGTGGCGACAGTCCATCCGGCGCCGGCTCCTGCAGTGATGGCCACGACCCACACCATCAACGGGACGGTGCTCAGATGCTGTGGAAGTGACTCCAGTCGTCCATCGTGTGAGGAGTGCAGAATCAGGGAACCCGCGAACGCAGTCAGAGCGCTGACCAGGCCAGTGATATACAGGGTGGCCGCAAAAGCAAACCACCGCGGCACACGCAGTCGGTCTTCGCCAGTAGGTCCATGTAGCGCGCTCTGCCTCATGACTGCGTCCTGTCGTTGTCGCCTGATGCTTCGTGGGTGCCGGTGGTCAACGGTTCGCGGCGGGTGTCCTCGACGGCCTCGCTCTCGTGGCCGTGACCCGGCCCCACGTGCGCCTCGGCACGCATCCGCTCGATCATGTGCGGATAGTGCAGCTCGAATGCCGGGCGCTCCGACCGGATGCGGGGCAGCTCGGTGAAGTTGTGCCGCGGCGGCGGGCAGCTGGTGGCCCACTCGAGCGAGTTGCCGAAGCCCCACGGGTCGTCGACCGTGACGACCTCGCCGTAGCGGTAGCTGCGGAAGACGTTCCACAGGAACGGCAGGGTCGACAGGCCCAGGATGAAGGCGCCCACGGTGGAGATCATGTTGAGTGTCGTGAAGCCGTCCGACGGCAGGTAGTCGGCGTACCGGCGCGGCATGCCCTCGTTGCCCAGCCAGTGCTGCACCAGGAACGTGGTGTGGAAGCCGATGAACGTCAGCCAGAAGTGGATCTTGCCGATCCGTTCGTCGAGCATGCGACCGGTCATCTTCGGGAACCAGAAGTAGATGCCTGCGTAGGTGGCGAACACGATGGTGCCGAAGAGCACGTAGTGGAAGTGCGCGACCACGAAGTAGCTGTCGGACAGCTGGAAGTCCAGCGGCGGGCTGGCGAGCAGCACACCGGTGAGGCCACCGAAGAGGAACGTGACGATGAACCCGATGGAGAACAGCATCGGTGTCTCGAACGTCATGTTCCCTTTCCACATCGTGCCGATCCAGTTGAAGAACTTCACACCGGTCGGGACGGCGATGAGGAACGTCATGAAGGAGAAGAACGGAAGCAGCACAGCACCGGTCACGTACATGTGGTGTGCCCATACGGCCACCGACAGAGCGGCGATCGCCAGCGTCGCGTACACCAGACCGGTGTAACCGAAGATCGGCTTGCGCGCGAACACCGGGAACACCTCGGACACGATGCCGAAGAACGGGAGCGCGATGATGTACACCTCTGGGTGACCGAAGAACCAGAACAGGTGTTGCCACAGGATCACACCGCCGTTGGCGGGGTCGAACAGGTGTGCCCCGAATTGACGGTCGATGACAGCACCCGCCAACGCGGAGGTGAGCAGGGGAAACGCGAGCAGAATCAGCACGCTGGTGACGAGGATGTTCCAGGTGAAGATCGGCATGCGGAACATGGTCATGCCCGGTGCGCGCAGGCAGATGACCGTGGTGATCATGTTGACCGCACCAAGAATCGTGCCGAGCCCGGAGACCATCAGGCCAAGAAACCACAGATCACCGCCAACTCCGGGACTATGGATTGCATCGCTGAGTGGTGTGTAGGCCGTCCACCCGAAGTCGGCAGCTCCGCCTGGGGTGAGGAATCCAGCCAGAGCGACCGATGAGCCAAAAATGAACAGCCAGAACCCGAGAGCGTTCAGGCGGGGGAATGCAACGTCGGGCGACCCGATCTGCAGCGGCAGGACGAAGTTGGCGAAACCGATGACGATCGGTGTCGCGTACATCAGCAGCATCACCGTGCCGTGCATGGTGAACAGCTGGTTGAACTGCTCGGTCGAGAGGAACTGCATACCGGGTCGAGCGAGTTCACCGCGCATCAGCAGCGCCATCAGGCCGCCGATCAGGAAGAAGGCGAAGCACGCGACCATGTACATCATGCCAATGAGCTTGTGATCGGTGGTCGTCACCAGCCGGTACAGGAGCGATCCCTTCGCACCGCGTCGCTCGGGATACGGCCGAGCAGTGACAGCATCGGCGGGTGGGGGAGCTAAAGCGGTCATATGCAGTCCTTTTCACGTCCGCGGACGACGTCGCTTGCCGGGAAAACACCTGTCGAAGCAAGGTCAGGCGTAGCAGCTGTACGTATCATCAGATCACAAAATACTACCGTTCTTAGTAGATACAAAACGGAAGGTCAGTTGCAAGGCAGAGGTAGTTGGCGTTGGGCGCAGAGAGATACGTCGATCGCGTTGGCGAGGTCGTCGTACGTGCGAGGGCGGATGCGGTTGCCGTTGACGAAGTAGGCGGGCATGGCTTCCACGCCCATCCGCTGACCGTCTTGGATGTCACCGTCGATCTTGGCGGCGGTATCGGGAGAGTTGTAGGCGGCATCATAGGCGCCAAGGTCAAGACGCAGCGAGGTGGCGAATCGACGAAACGTGGCCTCTGCTGTTTGCGGATCAGTGCCGGTCCAGCTGGACTGACTCTCGAGGAGCCGAAAGAGCATGGCATCGAAGCGGCCTTGTTTGCCTGCTGCCTCGACTGCACGTGAGGCCCGCGCGGAGTTGGGGTGGGTTGAGGTGGGGAAGTGCCGCACCACGAAAGTCACGCGGCCGCTGAACTGTGTCCGCAACCGCCGAAGAGTGGGCAGCAGCGCCGACGATACCTCGCTCTCCATGTCGACGAAGTCGACGAAAGTGACCTGCCCACCTGGCGAGTCGGCCAATCGGTGGGCGTTGGGTCGGATGAGGAACTGCGAGGTACCCGTGCCGGCTTGCAGGGTCGCCGAGTGTTGGTGTCCCTGACGGTCTGCGATGACAGCCACAGAGACGCAGAACGCAACAATCACCAGCAGCGCCAGGTAGGCGAGAAAACTTCGCACAGTGCATATCACCGCCTTCCTGGGTAACGCCGGGCCGGGCGGATCAACTCACTCCACACCTGGATTGATACTATCCATCTTAGTAGATCGCTGCTCGGTCGAGTTCTTCTCGTCGCGCCCACGTCAGCGGACTTTCGATCGGCCCCGCACCTGGAGGACGAGTTGCCCATGCCTGTGACCTTCGGGGATGTCGACGCGAGTCGGTGGACCAACGGACAGCCGTGCGCTCGTTGATACGGCATCTTCGTCGAGCATGGCGATCGCTGACGGCGATGAGAACCGCGCTCGTGCTGTTGTTTCTCTTGGCTCTGGCGGCGGTGCCCGGGGCTTTGCTGCCGCAGCGAGAGCTTAACCAGCAGAAAACGGATCAGTACATTGCCGACCGAGGAACGCTCGGCGAATGGATGGACCGGCTACAGCTGTTCGACGTCTTCTCGAGCGCCTGGTTCACGGCGATCTATGTTCTCTTGTTCGTGTCGCTGGTGGGGTGCTTGACGCCACGACTGTTCGAGCTTGCTCGTAATCTGCGAGCAAAGCCCGTCCCAGTGCCGCGCAATCTCAGTCGGCTGCCGCATCATGCCGAGCACACGCTGCTGGACGAGGAGCCCCATGCTGTCGCGGCGAGGATTGATGAACGCCTACGCGGATGGCGTCGACGGACGGTGATGGGGGACTCCCGCGACGCCACACCCGGAGTGATCGAGATCTCAGCCGAGCGCGGATACGTGCGTGAGTGTGGAAATCTTGTGTTTCACTTCGCGTTGTTAGCCCTACTTGTCTCGATGGCGCTCGGCCGCCTCTACTCCTACGAGGGCACACGCAGTCTCGTCGCAGATGGTCAGCAAGGACTATGCAACACATCGACCGCGGTGTATGACTCGTTTCGCGCCGGCAATCTCGTCGATGGCACCGATCTGAACCAGTTCTGCATCAAGGTCGAAACGTTCCGCGCTGATTTTCTTCCCACGGGACAACCCGCCATGTACGAGTCGCAGGTGTTGCACTCCAAGAACCTTGCATCGCCCCCCTCGACCTGGGAGCGCACGACAGTCCGAGTGAATGAGCCTCTTCGTCTGGCCGGCGATCGCGTCTACGTTCTCGGTAACGGCTTCGCGCCCCGCTTCACGGTGACATTTCCCAATGGAGAACGACGCACGCAGACCGCCATCTTCATTCCCGACAACCTCCAAACGATGCAATCCTCAGGTGCTGTTCGATTCGACACCCCGGCAGGGATGTTTCCCGACGAGGACCAGAGACGCTCCAATCAGATTGCGCTCGAGGGGATCTTCGCACCCACCGCAGCTTTTGACGGGTCGTTGTTGACCTCGTCTTTTCCGACGCCGCAAAATCCCTATGTCGCGATCAGGATCTATCGCGGAGATACTGGTCTCGACACCGGGAGACCGCAAAGCGCGTACACCCTCGACCGCGCGATGATTGATCAGGGCCGCCTCCAGCAGCAGGCTCAGGCCAACTTGGCAGCCGGACAGTCGCACCGGATTCCCGACGGCACCACCGTCAGCTTCGATGGATTTCAGCGATGGGTGTCTGTTCAGGTCTCCCATGACCCAGCACAGGTGTGGGTAGGCGCCTCGTCCGTGGTGATGCTTCTCGGGTTGGTGCTATCGATGGTGATTCGCCGACGTCGGATCTGGGTGCGGCTCTCACCGCTGAATGGCGGACAGGGAACCCATGTGCAGATCGGCGGACTGGCCCGAACTGACCGGGCTGGATGGGGTGAGCGTTTCGACGAGCACGCCATCGCTCTGCTCACTGCGTCCGATCGGCAACGAGTACGGCTGTGACCGCATCGGTCGACAGCACGTGAGATCCCGCACCACAGTTGCAGCCCAAAGGCTGTGTCACTACGACAGTGAGCCGAACAACGGCGGAGGTGTCGCGGGCTTCTGATCTCCGGGATTGGCCGAGGGCAGCACTACTCCGCGATCTGCCAGCCACTTCTCTGGGTCGACTGTCGTGCCACTCGGGTCAGCCACCTCGAAATGCAGATGTGGGCCCGTCGAGTTCCCTCGATTTCCAACAGTCGCGACTTGTTGTCCCTTGCGCACCCGTTGGCCCACCGTCACAGCATTCGCATCGTTGTGTCCGTATGTGCCCACCGTGCCATCGGAGAGTCGAATCCGGACCCAAAGCCCGAACCCGTCGGCCGGACCAGAATTGATGATCTCCCCATCGCCGACGGCGAGGATTGGTGCTCCTAAGGAGTTGCCGATGTCCATGCCCTGATGATTGCGTCCATCACCAAATGACGACGTGACCTGACCGTTGGTCGGTGCTACGGCCTCGCCAGAACTCGTCGAGCCGCTTGAGCCCGAACTCCCAAAGAGGTCGCTGGACCCAGTAGTCGCGGTCGCGTGAGATCCTTGCGGATCGTGTGGCTTCGACTCCAACGCAAGCAGATCGAATAACCGTTGCAAGGGAAGCGAATCAACGACCATCTCGCCGACGCCCTCGCCGACTGGTAGCAAATCGCTGAAACAGCCAATGCTGCTGATGGGATCTTCCCCCGCAGAGTCAATTCCGGCTCGATCACCAAGGCAAAGGCTGACTGATCGTATGGGTTCATCAAGTCGCCCCGCCACACCCGAGCCCAACGAACTTTGGACGGCCTCGCCGACCAGTCGGCCGAACTGGCCAATAGCGTGGGTGTTGACCTCCGTCGCCCGAGCGGCACCAATCCCTGTCGCGCACGAAGCCATCAACGCCATCGCCGACACCCCAACCATCACAGCTGAGCGCAGTGAAAGCTTCCTGATCGGGTGGCGGTACAGCGCGTGTCGCAAGATCCTGTCCTCTGCTCTTTTGCCTGGCGAGATCGACCCAACGGATGCTCGCGTCTACCGCGAATGAAGCGCGTGAGGTCGCCATCTTGGTCCGGAATTACTACACACCATAGGAAACTCTGGTCACAGGAGTAACACGGGATGATCAAGCGTCGATGCCAACCTGAGGTCTGTACTCGCGAAGGCGATGGCCCCACGATTCGAGGACGAAACGCGAACTGCGCAGTCCGTAGGATGCTATTGGCGCAGATCAGGTGAGACACTCGGGTGCGTATCGCAACACCGCTGCGCCCCGTCCCGTGCCGACCTGGCCCGATGGCCGCACAATCACAAAGTGGGGATATTAGTCAGTGTGACAAACCAGGTGCGGTTCAGATCTCCTATGGGAGGCCGGACATAAAGGTAAGAGGCGAGTCGAGACCTGCGGCGCGGGGAC
>NZ_JAPKFM010000044.1:0-19039 GCF_026262595.1 Gordonia aquimaris
GCGAGACCCACCCCGCAAGCTCGCACACACCCCTTCAACCGGCGGGCGCGCCACCACACGCCCACTCGCACATCCCCCAACCGGCGGGTGGCCACCACACGCTCACTCGCACATCCCCCAACCGGCGGGTGGCCACCACACGCTCACTCGCACATCCCCCAACCGGCGGGTGGCCACCACACGCTGATCGAGTAGCCACCGAGCCGCCAGGCGAGGTCGCGTATCGAGATCACCCCCGAATCAATGGTCGGGGTGCCTACGGGGTTTCGGACGCCTCCGAGGCTGCCTGAGCGGTAATGTGCTCGACGTGACAGACCCCGGCCGCGACGAGAAGCACTCGCTGCGCCGTCCGGATGGCGATCCCGCGGTGGTGCTGCGAGTTCTGGTGTATTCGGACCATTCCGACACCCGCGCGGCGGTCCTCGGTGCGCTCGGCGGCAACCCCGATCCCGCGCTCCCCGAGCTCAGCTTCGTGGAGGTGGCCACCGCCCCGATGGTGTTCGCGCAGCTCGATGCCGGCGCGATCGACGTCGCCATCCTCGACGGTGAGGCCGCGCCCGCCGGCGGCATGGGCATCGCCAAACAGATGCGTGACGAGATCGACCCGTGTCCGCCGATCCTGCTGTTGCTCGGTCGCGCCGATGACCGCTGGCTGGCCGACTGGTCGCGGGCCGACGCCACCGCGACCCTCCCGGTGGACCCGATCGCGTTGTCCACCACCCTCGTCGACCTGCTCCGAAACGCCGAACTCCAGAAACCCTGACAAGGGCGGCTCCCCCGCTAGTAGGCTTTGTGTCACAGCTCACATGTGACTCCGACTGTGGGGAGGCCGTCACGATATGAACGCCTACGTCCCGATCATGGTCCTCGGGGCAATTGCTGTGGCGTTCGCGGTCTTTTCAGTTGGCGTTGCGATGTTGATCGGACCGAAACGGTACAACCGCGCCAAACTCGAGCCCTACGAGTGCGGCATCGAACCGCACACCGAATCACACGCTCTGACGCCCGCCGGCGACGACTCGACCGGCGGCGTGCTCACCGCATCACGGATCACCGAGCGGGCCGTCCAACGTATCCCGGTGAAGTACTACCTCACCGCGATGCTGTTCATCATCTTCGACATCGAGATCGTCTTCCTCTACCCGTGGGCGGTCGCCTTCGACCTCCTCGGCTGGTTCGGTCTCGCGGCCATGGCGCTGTTCATCGTCAACGTTTCGGTGGCCTACGCCTACGAATGGCGACGCGGAGGGCTCGCCTGGGAATGACCACGATCTCGGTGCGCGCCCGACGCCGGGCGGTACCGGGAACGTCGCTACACGTGAGGAGGTGTCGCCGATGGGACTCGAGGAGAAACTGCCGAGCGGGTTCCTGTTGAGCACCGTCGAGGATCTGGCCGGGTTCATGCGCAAGGGTTCCCTGTGGCCGGCCACCTTCGGCCTGGCCTGTTGCGCCATCGAGATGATGGCCACCACATCGGGTCGCTACGATCTCGCCCGTTTCGGGATGGAGGCGTTCCGGGCCTCGCCCCGACAAGCCGACCTGATGATCGTCGCCGGTCGGGTCAGCCAGAAGATGGCACCGGTGTTGCGGCAGATCTACGACCAGATGACCGAGCCCAAATGGGTACTAGCGATGGGTGTTTGCGCTTCGTCGGGCGGCATGTTCAACAACTACGCGATCGTGCAGGGTGTCGACCACGTAGTGCCCGTGGACATCTACCTTCCCGGCTGCCCCCCGCGGCCGGAGATGCTGCTGCACGCCATCCTGAAGCTGCATGAACAGATCCAGCAGATGCCGCTCGGCGTCAACCGCGAACAAGCCATCTGGGCTGCCGAACAGGCAGCGCTGCAGGCGAAACCGACGATCGAGATGAAGGGCCTGCTGCGATGACCGAACCCCGGGCGCCCAAGGCGGCGGGCGACATGAGCCGCGCGGAGCAGACCGGCCCGGAACAGATCGGCATCCGCAAGGGCTTGTTCGGGGTGCACGGCAGCGGCGACACCTCCGGCTATGGCGGACTCGTCCAAGCCGTCACCCTGCCCGGCAGTTCCACCCGCCCGTACGGCGGGTATTTCGACGAGATTGCCGACGAACTGGCAGCAGGTCTGGCCGAGATGTCCGCGCGTGCGCCCGGCTACGACGAGGCCGTCGAGAAGGTGGTGATCTTCCGCGATGAGATGACCGTCCACGTGCGCAGACAACACCTGCGACCGGTGGCGCTGACGCTGCGTAACCGCGACGCGCTGCGGTTCGAACTGTGCCTGGGCGTCAACGGTGTCCACTACCCCGATGATCACGACCGGGAACTGCACGCGGTGTATCCGCTGGCGTCGATCACCCACAATCGTCGAGTGCGCCTCGAGGTCGCCGCCCCCGACTCGGATCCGCACATTCCCACGCTCACCGACATCTACCCGACCAACGACTGGCACGAGCGCGAGACCTACGACTTCTTCGGCATCGTCTTCGACGGCCACCGCTCGCTGACCCGTATCGAGATGCCCGACGACTGGCAGGGCCATCCCCAGCGCAAGGATTACCCGCTCGGTGGAGTTCCGGTGGAGTACAAGGGGACCCGTATCGCACCCCCTGATCAGCGGAGGTCCTACAACTGATGACCACCACCGATGACAACACGCCCAACTCCCATCCCGACGACGTGCGTGCCACCCAGACCTACACGGTCTCCGGTCAGGACTGGGACGAGATAGTCACCGCCGTCCGCGAACGGGCCGAAGCCCAGCCCGGCGACGAACGCATCGTGGTCAACATGGGTCCACAGCATCCCTCCACCCACGGAGTGCTGCGGCTGATCCTGGAGATCGAGGGCGAAACCGTCACCGAGGCCCGGTGCGGAATCGGCTACCTACACACCGGCATCGAGAAAAATCTCGAGTACCGAACCTGGATGCAGGGGGTCACCTTCGTGACCCGGATGGACTACCTGTCGCCGTTCTTCAACGAGACCGCCTACTGCCTGGGTGTGGAACGCCTGCTGGGCATCACCGACGACGTCCCAGAACGTGCCAGCGTCATCCGGGTATTGCTGATGGAACTCAACCGGATCTCCTCGCACCTCGTCGCACTCGCCACCGGCGGAATGGAACTCGGCGCGGTCACCGCGATGTTCCTCGGTTTCCGGGAACGCGAGATGATCCTCGACATCTTCGAATACATCACCGGCCTGCGGATGAACCACGCCTACATCCGGCCGGGCGGCGTCTCCCAGGATCTGCCCGAAGACGCGGCGGACAAGGTAGGCGAGTTGCTCGATATCCTGCCGACTCGACTCGGTGAACTCGAGGACCTACTCAACGAGAATTACATCTGGAAGGCCCGCACCCAGGGCGTCGGCTATCTCGACCTCACCGGGTGTATGGCGCTCGGGATCACCGGCCCGGTCCTGCGGTCCACCGGCCTGCCACACGACCTGCGCAAGTCCCAACCCTATTGCGGCTACGAGAACTACGAGTTCGACGTGATCACCGACACCACCTGCGACTCGTATGGCCGGTACCTGATCCGGGTCAAGGAGATGCAGGAATCCGTGCGGATCGCACGGCAATGCCTCGACCGTCTGCGGCCCGGCCCGGTGATGGTCGACGACCGCAAGATCGCCTGGCCGGCCGACCTGGCATTGGGGCCCGACGGACTCGGCAACTCGCCCGAGCACATCGCGAAGATCATGGGCACATCCATGGAAGCGCTGATCCACCACTTCAAGCTGGTGACCGAAGGCATGCGGGTGCCGGCCGGACAGTGCTACGTGCCCGTCGAATCGCCCCGGGGCGAGCTGGGCGTGCACATGGTCTCCGATGGGGGCACACGCCCTTACCGGGTGCACTACCGCGATCCGTCGTTCACGAATCTGCAAGCGGTGGCTGCGATGTGCGAGGGCGGCATGGTGGCCGACGTGATCACCGCGGTCGCCAGTATCGATCCGGTGATGGGAGGGGTCGACCGATGAGTGACCCGGTGTTCGTGGATCTGACCGCGCCGACCGAGCAGGGAGAGCATCCCGGCCAGGGTGCGGTGGTCCTGCCGCCGCAACCGCATCCGACTATCCGCTTCGGCGGCCCCGACCACTACGCCGACGAGGTGCGCACCCGGCTGGCGGCCGACGCCGCCGGCATCATCGAACGGTATCCACAGCCACGTTCGGCGTTGTTGCCCCTGCTGCATCTGGTGCAATCCCAGGACGCGCAGATCACTCGGGCCGGCGTGGAATTCTGTGCCGCACAACTGGGACTCACCGCCGCCGAGGTCGCCGCGGTGGCCACCTTCTACTCGATGTACCGCCGGTCGGCCACCGGCGAGTACCTCGTCGGGGTGTGCACCAACACGCTCTGCGCGGTGATGGGCGGCGACGAGATCCTGGCCGCGCTGCGCGACCACCTGGGTATCTCGCCCGGGGACACCACTGCCGACGGACGCATCACCCTCGAACACGTCGAATGCAACGCGGCCTGCGACTTCGCGCCGGTGGTGATGGTCAACTGGGAGTTTTTCGACAACCAGACCCCTGCGGGCAGTGTGGAACTCGTCGAGGATCTGCGGGCAGGTGTCGCGGTCACCCCCACGCGATCCACCGGCACTGTTTGCAGTTTCCGACGGACCGCTCGGCTGCTCGCCGGGTTACCCGAAGACGGGGGTGACGCATGACCGCGCTGTCGCCCGGCACCGACCCTGCCGAAACTCCTGTCCTGAGCCGCTATTGGGACGAACCCGAATCCTGGACACTCCGAAGCTACGAGTCCCACAACGGGTACGCGGCGTTGCGTAGCGCGCTGCAACAGCAGCCGGACGACCTCATCGACACCATCAAGGCATCCGGGCTGCGGGGACGCGGTGGTGCCGGATTCCCGGTAGGCATGAAGTGGTCGTTCATCCCGCAGACCGACCCGACCGATCCCGACTCCCCCGATCCGCGCCCGCACTATCTCGTGGTCAACGCCGACGAATCCGAACCGGGCACCTGCAAGGACATCCCGCTGATGCTGGCGTCACCGCACTCGCTCATCGAGGGTGCGATCATCGCCGCCTACGCGATCCGCGCCGCGCACGCCTTCATCTACCTTCGCGGCGAAGTGGCCTCGGTGCTGCGCCGACTCCGCTCAGCGGTCGAGGAGGCCTACACCGCAGGCTATCTCGGCTTCGACATCCTCGGATCAGGCTTCGACCTGGAATTGGTGGTGCATGCCGGCGCCGGCGCCTACATCTGCGGTGAGGAGACCGCACTGCTGGACTCGCTGGAAGGCCGGCGCGGCCAACCACGGTTGCGGCCACCGTTTCCCGCGGTCGCAGGTCTCTATGCCAGTCCGACGGTGGTCAACAACGTCGAATCGATAGCCAGTGTGCCGCCGATCATCCGCAACGGTGTCGACTGGTTCCGCTCGATGGGCACCGAGAAGTCGCCTGGATTCACGCTGTACTCGCTGTCGGGGCATGTGGCCCGCCCCGGCCAGTACGAGGCGCCGCTGGGGATCACATTGCGTGAGCTGCTCGAGCGCGCCGGTGGGGTGCGCGCCGGTCACGAGCTGAAATTCTGGACACCCGGGGGATCGTCGACGCCGATCCTCACCGCCGAGCATCTCGATGTCCCCCTCGACTACGAGGGGGTGGGCGCGGCCGGTTCGATGCTGGGCACCAAAGCGCTGCAGATCTTCGACGAGACGACGTGTGTGGTCCGCGCCGTACTGCGTTGGACCGAGTTCTATGCCCACGAGTCGTGCGGCAAATGCACCCCGTGCCGGGAGGGCACCTATTGGCTCGTGCAGTTGCTGGCACGAATCGAGGCCGGCGCGGGTACTGCCGCCGATCTCGACACCATCACCGATGTCACCAACAGCATCGTGGGAAAGTCGTTCTGTGCGCTCGGCGATGGCGCGGGCAGTCCCATCGTGTCGTCGTTGGAGCATTTCCGCGACGAGTACCTCGCCCACTTCGAGGGCGGCTGCCCGTTCGATCCGCACCGATCAACGCTCTACGCCGACTCCGAGTCGGGAGGTGACCGATGACCGCCGTCGACGAACCCACCACCGAACAACGACCCGATCTGGTGACGGTCACCATCGACGGCGCCGAGATCGTGGTACCGAAAGGAACTCTGGTGATCCGGGCCGCCGAGCTGATCGGCACCCAGATCCCGCGATTCTGCGATCACCCGCTGCTCGACCCGGTCGGCGCCTGCCGGCAGTGTCTCGTGGAGGTGGAGGGTCAGCGCAAACCGCTGGCCTCGTGCACCACGGTGGTCACCGACGGCATGGTGGTGCACACCCAGCGCAGCTCCGAGGTCGCGGAGAAGGCTCAGCGCGGCGTCATGGAGCTGCTGCTCATCAACCATCCGCTCGACTGTCCGGTGTGCGACAAGGGCGGTGAATGTCCGCTACAGAACCAGGCGATGTCCTCGGGACGGGGCGACTCCCGGTTCACCGGCACCAAGCGGACCTTCACCAAACCGGTCCCGCTGTCCTCGCAGGTCCTGCTCGACCGGGAACGATGCGTCCTGTGTGCACGTTGCACACGGTTCTCCGACCAGGTCGCCGGCGACCCGCTGATCGACCTCGCCGATCGCGGTGCGTTGCAGCAGGTGTCGATCTACCAGGACGAACCGTTCGAGTCGTACTTCTCGGGCAACACGGTGCAGATCTGTCCGGTCGGTGCCCTCACCGGTGCCGCATACCGATTCCGTGCGCGGCCCTTCGACCTGGTGTCGACACCCGGGGTCTGCGAACACTGCGCCAGCGGCTGCGCCCAACGTACCGATAACCGACGCGGCACGGTGTTGCGTCGCCTGGCCGGCGACGATCCCGAGGTCAATCAGGAATGGAACTGCGACAAGGGGCGCTGGGCGTTCGCCTACGCGAATGCCGACGACCGGATCACCGCGCCGATGATCCGCGGCGCCGACGGTGAGCTCCGAGGCGTGTCGTGGGCCCACGCGCTGCGCCATGCCGCCCAGATGCTGTCGGCGGCACGCGGCCGCACCGGAGTGCTGGCCGGGGGCCGGCTCACCGCCGAGGACGCCTACGCCTACGCCCGATTCGCCCGGGTCGCCCTGGACACCAACGACATCGATTTCCGTGCGCGAGTGCACAGCGGCGAGGAGGCCGACTTCCTCGCCGCACAGGTCGTGGCCCGACCCGACGACATCACCTACCGCGACCTCGATACGGCACCGGCCGTGCTGCTGGTGGCCTTCGAGCCGGAGGAGGAGTCACCCATGGTCTTCCTCCGCCTCCGGCGCGCCGTGCGCACCCGCAACCAACGGGTCACCGCGATCGCCGCCCTGCCCAGTGCCGGCGTCCGCAAGCTCGCGGGCCACCTGTTACCCACCGTGCCGGGAGATGAAGCTGCGGTACTGGATTCCGCTGCCGCCATCGACGCGGTCGCCGCGCCGGGATCGGTCATCGTCGTCGGCGAGCGGTTGGCCGGGACACCCGGAGGGCTGAGCGCCGCGGTGCGCCTGGCCGAACGGACCGGGGCACGGCTGGCATGGATCCCGCGTCGAGCCGGTGAACGCGGCGCACTGGAGGTGGGTGCCGCACCCAACCTGCTCCCGGGTGGCCGGCCCGTCGCCGATCTGTCCGCGCGCACCGAGATCGCGATGGCCTGGCAGGTCGCCGATCTGCCGAGCACGCCCGGCCGCGACACCGCTGCCATCGTCGCGGCGGTGGCCCGGCGGGAACTGTCGGCATTGCTGGTGGGCGGGGTGGAGCTCGCCGACCTCCCCGACCCGGCCGCAGCCATCGCCGCCGTGGCCGACGCCGATGTCGTGGTGAGCCTGGAGATCCGACGCAGCGCCGTCACCGACCGCGCCGATGTGGTGCTGCCGGTTGCGGCGGCACCGGAGAAGTCGGGAATGTACCTCGACTGGGAGGGCCGCGCCCGCCCGTTCGGCACGGCCCTGCCGGAGGTCGGAACGTTGCCCGACCATCGGGTCCTCGACGCTCTCGCACATCAGATGGGCGTCGACATCCGGTGCGCTGACATCGCGACGATCCGTGCCGACCTCGAACGACTCGGGCCCTGGCGCGGACTGCGACCACCGTCGCCCGACGTCGCCGTGCCGCCGCATCGGCCGACGGTCGAGACCGGCCGGGCCGTGCTCGCCACGTGGCGCATGCTCCTCGATGACGGGCGCCTCCAGGACGGTGAGCCGCATCTCGCCGGGACGGCCCGCACCCCCGTCGTCCGCATGTCGGCGGCCACCGCAGCGGGAATCGGTGCCGCCGACGACTCGCCCGTCGAGGTCAGTACCACCTGCGCCGCGATCGTGTTGCCGTTGCAGATCACCGAGATGGTCGACGGTGTGGTCTGGGTGCCGATGAACTCACCGGGCGCGTCGGTGACCGCGGACCTGCGAGCGCAGGCCGGTGACGTCGTCACCATCGCGACGGTCGAGGAGGTGTCATGACCTTCCCCACGCTCGCCGACTTCGGTCAGGACCCGTGGTGGCTCATCGGGCTCAAGGCGCTGGCGGTATTCGCGTTCCTCGTGGCGAATCCGCTCGCCGCGATCCTCATCGAGCGGAAGATCATGGCGCGCATGCAGACCCGGATCGGACCCAACCGGGTGGGGCCCCGTGGACTGTTGCAGAGTCTGGCCGACGGTGTGAAGCTCGCCCTCAAGGAGGGCATCATCCCCAGCGGCGTGGACAAGCCGATCTACCTCGCCGCTCCGATCATCGCGGTGGTCCCAGCAGTGATGGCGTTCGCGGTCATCCCCTTCGGCCCCATGGTCTCGGTGTTCGGGCATCAGACCCCGCTGCAACTCACCGACCTCCCGGTCGGTGTCCTCTACGTGCTCGCGATCACCTCGGTCGGGGTGTACGGCATCGTGCTGGCCGGATGGTCCTCGGGGTCGACCTATCCGCTGCTCGGCGGGCTGCGCTCCACCGCTCAGGTGATCTCTTACGAGATCGCCATGGGCCTCACGTTCGCGGCGGTGTTCCTCGACGCCGCCACCATGTCGACCTCAGGCATCGTGGCAGCGCAGGAACACCACTGGTATGTGCTGCTGTTGCTGCCGTCCTTCGTCATCTACGCGGTGTCGATGGTCGGTGAAACCAACCGCGCACCTTTCGATCTCCCGGAGGCCGAGGGCGAACTCGTCGGTGGTTTCCACACCGAGTACAGCTCGCTGAAGTTCGCGATGTTCATGCTCGCCGAGTACATCAACATGGTCACCGTCTCGGCGCTGGCCACCACACTGTTCCTCGGCGGCTGGCAGGCCCCGTGGCCGCTGAGCGCGTTCGACTGGGCGAACTCCGGTTGGTGGCCGATCCTGTGGTTCACCCTCAAGGTCTGGGTGTTCCTGTTCGTGTTCATCTGGCTGCGCACCAGCCTCCCGCGGCTGCGCTACGACCAGTTCATGAATCTGGGCTGGAAAGTCCTCATCCCGATCTCGCTGACCTGGGTGATGGTGGTGGCCGTGATCCGGGCGGCGATCGGCACCTCCGACGACGACGACCTCGCGCGGTCGCTGGTCTCCGCGGCGGCGGGGCTCGTGGTGACCGCGCTGCTGTTGTACGCGGTGTGGCGGTTGATGCGACTGCCGAAGGAAGTTGAAGAGGACGAGAAAGCCGCACAACCGCCCGCATTCGATCCGATGGCCGGCGGGTTCCCGGTGCCCCCGTTGCCCGGTCAGGTCCTCTCGGCGCGTCCGATGTCCCCGCCGCCCGATCCCCGCAAGGAGACGACCGATGCCTGATTTCATGAAGCCGATCAGCGGACTGGGCGTGACGTTCTCGTCGATGTTCTCGCCCACCATCACCGAGCAGTACCCCGAGCAGAAAACACCCACCGCACCTCGCTATCACGGCCGCCACCAACTCAATCGGCATCCCGACGGACTGGAGAAGTGCATCGGGTGCGAACTGTGCGCCTGGGCGTGTCCGGCCGATGCGATCTACGTCGAGGGTGCCGACAACACCGACGAGGAGCGGTATTCGCCGGGCGAACGCTACGGCCGGGTGTACCAGATCAACTACCTGCGGTGCATCGGTTGCGGTCTGTGCATCGAGGCCTGCCCCACCCGGGCGTTGACAATGACCAACGACTACGAACTCGCCGACGACAACCGCGCCGACCTCATCTACGAGAAGGACCGGTTGCTGGCACCGCTGCCGCCCGGGGTCGAGGCGCCACCACACGAGATGGCCCCGGATTCCACCGAGGAGAACTACTACCGCGGTGAGGTGTCGAAGGAGGGGCGCCTGGTGGGGAGGGCGGACTCGTGACCACCACGCTCCTCGCGGAGCTGACCCGCACGTCGACATCGGTCCCGCTCGCTTCGCTCCCGGCGACCAGCACGGGTGAGGCCGTGCAGTTCTGGGTGCTGGGGGCGGTCGCACTGATCGGTGCTCTCGGCGTCGTGTTCGCCACCAAGGCCGTGTATTCGGCGATCTTCCTGGCGACGACGATGATCATCCTGGCGATCTTCTATGTCGCGCAGGGTGCGCTGTTCCTGGGTGTGGTGCAGGTGGTGGTCTACACCGGCGCGGTGATGATGCTGTTCCTGTTCGTGCTGATGCTGATCGGTGTCGACTCGTCGGACTCCCTGGTGGAGACGCTGCGCGGGCAACGCGTTGCCGCAATCCTGATCGGACTCGGATTCGGCGTGCTGCTCATCGCCGGGATCGCCAACGCGTCGCTCGCCGTGTTCGTCGGCGCGCCGGTGGCCGGCGCGCCCGGTGCACCGGCCACCGCGGACGACGGCAACGTCGAAGCGATCGCCGAACTCATCTTCGTGCAGTATCTTTGGGCGTTCGAACTCACCGGCGCCCTGCTCATCGCGGCCACGCTGGGCGCCATGGTCCTCGCCCATCGGGAACGGTTCGGTCCGCGACGCACCCAGCGGGAGCTGTCAGTACAACGATTCCGGGACGGCATCGACATGACGCCGCTGCCCAGTCCCGGCGTGTACGCGCGGCACAATGCCGTCGACGTGCCCGCGCTGCTCCCGGACGGCACCCCGTCGGATCTGTCGGTGAACGCCACGCTGCGTCCCCGATCTGCGGTCGCGCCGAGTCACGAATCCCCCAGCATCCGTAGACAACTCGCCGAAGGACGCGGGAAGGACCACGGATGAATCCAGAGAACTACCTCTACCTCGCGGCGTTGCTGTTCGCTATCGGCGCAGCCGGGGTGCTGCTGCGGCGCAACGCGATCGTGGTCTTCATGTGTATCGAGCTGATGCTCAATGCAGCCAACCTCGCATTCGTGACGTTCGCCCGGATGCACGGCTCGTTCGACGGTCAGGTGATCGCGTTCTTCGTGATGGTGGTCGCCGCAGCCGAGGTGGTGGTGGGTTTGGCCATCATCATGACCATTTTCCGCGCCCGCAGGTCGGCCTCGGTCGACGACACCGACCTGCTGAAGCGATAGTGAGGTGCCGGTGAGCTCCCAGACGACCGCCGACCTGCTCTGGCTGGTGCCCGCACTTCCGCTGATCGGCGCAGCGATTCTGTTGCTCGGCGGCCGACGCACCGACCGTTGGGGCCACCTGCTCGGCACCGGACTCGCACTGGCGTCGTTCGTGGCGGGACTGATCATGTTTGTCGGCATGCTCGGCCGTGGCGCCGATGATCGTGCCGCGCACCAGATCCTGTTCAGCTGGATACCCGTGGGTCAGCTGCAGGTTGACTTCGGACTGCAACTCGACCAGCTGTCGATGTGCTTTGTGTTGCTGATCACCGGAGTCGGATCGCTGATCCACATCTACTCGATCGGCTACATGGCCGACGACCCGGATCGTCGCCGATTCTTCGCCTACCTCAATCTGTTTCTCGCCGCGATGCTGCTGCTGGTATTGGCCGACAACTATCTCGGCCTCTATCTCGGCTGGGAAGGCGTCGGGCTCGCATCGTATCTGTTGATCGGGTTCTGGCAGTACAAGCCGACCGCGGCGACTGCGGCCAAGAAGGCATTCGTGGTCAACCGCGTCGGCGACATCGGCCTCGCGGTCGCGCTGATGATCATGTTCGCCACCGTCGGTGCGGTGAGTTTCGAGGCGGTGTTCGCCGGCGCCGGACAGGTCGGCGAGAACGTTGTCACCGCACTCGGATTCATGCTGCTGCTGGCCGCCTGCGGAAAGTCGGCGCAGGTCCCGTTGCAGTCGTGGCTCGGCGACGCGATGGAAGGCCCCACCCCGGTATCGGCGCTGATCCACGCCGCCACCATGGTGACCGCAGGCGTCTACCTGATCGCGCGCTCTAACCCCATCTTCGATCTCGCGCCCGCGGCACAGGCGGGCGTGGCCGTGGTCGGCGCGGTGACGTTGCTGTTCGGCGCGATCATCGGCTGCGCCAAGGATGACATCAAGAAGGCACTCGCGGCGTCGACGATGAGCCAGATCGGTTACATGGTGCTGGCGACCGGACTCGGCCCGGCCGGATACGCCTTCGCCATCATGCATCTGCTCACCCACGGCTTCTTCAAGGCCGGATTGTTCCTGGGCGCCGGGTCGGTGATGCACGCCATGGACGACGAGACCGACATGCGCCGCTTCGGCGGGCTGCGCACCCTGATGCCGATCACCTTCGCCACCTTCGGGGTCGGCTACCTCGCGATCATCGGCGTGCCACCGTTCTCCGGCTTCTTCTCCAAGGACCCGATCATCGAGGCAGCCTTCGCGTCCGGCGGCGTCGGCGGCTGGCTCCTGGGTGGTGCCGCGCTCCTCGGCGCCGGAATCACCGCCTTCTACATGACCCGGGTCATGATCCTGACGTTCTTCGGCGAGCGACGATGGGCCGACGATCCGCCCCCGCATCCGCACGAATCCCCCGTGGTGATGACCGGCCCGATGATCCTGATCGGCATCGGTTCGGTGGCCGCCGGCGCCGCCTTGGCGTGGGGTGACTCGCTGGTGCACTGGCTCGAACCCGTGGTCGGCGAAGAGCATCACGAGCTCGCGGTGCCGGCATGGGTGGTGACGGCGACCATCCTCGCCGTGGTGGCCATCGGCATCGGCCTGGCCTGGCGGCAGTACGCGATCCGCCCGGTGGTCGTACCGGCGCCCGACGATGTCGGGCCCCTGACCGTCGCCGCGCGACATGATCTCTACGGCGACACCGTCAACGAACGACTACTGATGGCGCCCGGCCAGCACCTGACCGCGGGGCTCGTCGCGGTGGAGCGCGACGGTGTCGACGGACTGACCACCGGTGTCGGAACCACGATCGCCCGGGCGTCACAACGAGTACGGTCCTGGCAGAACGGCTACGTGCGTTCCTACGCGCTGTCGATGTTCGCCGGCGCCCTGGCGATCGTCGCGCTCGTGATGGTGGTGAATGTGCTGTGAACATCCCCTGGTTGACCATCCTGTGGCTCCTGCCGGCCCTCGGCGGGGTGGCGGCGCTCGCCGTGCCGAACACCCGCCCCGACCTCGCCAAGTGGTGGGCCCTGGCGGTCTCGCTGACCACGTTCGGGGTGGCCCTCGGACTGACAGTCGGTTTCGACGCCGACGGCGCGCGATACCAGTTCGTGGAGGACCTGCGCTGGATTCCGGCCATCGGGACGCGCTACGCGTTGGGCCTCGACGGCATCGGGTTGGTGCTGGTCCTGCTGACCACGGTGCTGCTGCCCATCCTCATCCTCGCGGGCTGGCACGACGCCGACCATTCCGGGTCACTGGATCATGCGGGTGGGCGCAGACAAAAGGGACCGCACACCTATCTGGCCCTGATGTTGTCGGTCGAGGCGATGGTGTTGATGAGTTTCGTCGCCATCGACATCCTGCTCTTCTACATCTTCTTCGAGGCGATGCTGATCCCGATGTACTTCCTCATCGGCGGATTCGGGGTCCGTGAGGGGACCGATCGTGCCCGCGCTGCGGTGAAGTTCCTGTTGTACAACCTGTTCGGCGGGTTGATCATGTTGGCCGCGGTGATCGGCCTGTACGTGGTGACCGCACGATCCGGGCTCGGCACCGACGGGGCGGGCACCTTCGATCTACGGGTCATCGTCGACGCGGTGTCCGCCGGAGAACTCGACGCCGGCACCGGTCTGGTCCGAATGCTGTTCCTCGGCTTCATGTTCGCGTTCGCGGTGAAGGCGCCGCTGTGGCCGCTGCACGGCTGGCTGCCCGATGCCGCGGTCTCGGCAACACCGGCGAGCGCGGTGTTGATGATGGCGGTGGTCGACAAGGTCGGCACCTTCGCCATGCTGCGCTATTGCCTGCAGTTGTTCCCCGATGCCGCACGCTATTTCGCACCCCTGATCGCAACCCTCGCGGTGATCGGCATCGTCTACGGCGCGATCCTCGCGATCGGACAGACCGATGTGATGCGCTTGATCGCCTACACCTCGATCTCACACTTCGGGTTCATCATCCTCGGCATCTTCGCGCTGACCAGCCAGGGCCAGACCGGTTCGACCTTGTACATGGTCAACCACGGGATCTCCACCGCCGCATTGTTCCTGGTCGCCGGGTTCCTGGTATCGCGGCGCGGCAGCCGACTGATCGCCGACTACGGCGGCGTGCAGAAGGTCGCGCCTGTCCTGGCCGGCACCTTCCTGGTGGCCGGACTCGCCACGCTGTCGCTTCCCGGACTGGCACCGTTCATCAGCGAGTTCCTGGTCCTCATCGGCACGTTCACTCGCTACCCGGTGGCCGCCATCGCCGCCGCGAGCGCCCTGGTGTTATCGGCGATCTACATCCTGTGGACCTACCAACGCATGATGGGCGGCCCCCCGAGACCGGCATCCGCGGAAGGACCGGGAG
This sequence comes from Gordonia aquimaris, assembly GCF_026262595.1. Taxonomy (NCBI): domain Bacteria; kingdom Bacillati; phylum Actinomycetota; class Actinomycetes; order Mycobacteriales; family Gordoniaceae; genus Gordonia; species Gordonia aquimaris. Next base: position 14,725 of record NZ_JAPKFM010000044.1, read on the forward strand.
CCGCGACCCGCCCCATGCGTGACCTCCACGGGCGGGAGCTGGCGGTCGTGACACCGCTGCTCGCACTGCTGCTGGTCTTCGGCGTCTACCCGAAGCCGTTGCTCGACATCATCGATCCGGCCGTCACACACACGATGAGCACGATCGATGAGCAGGACCCCACACCCACCATCGTGGTACCGACGGAGGGAGACCGGTGATGACGGTTGCACAGCTCGCCCTCATCGAGGCACCCAGCGTCGCCTACGGCGCACTGTCGCCGATGCTGATCGTGTTCGGCGTCGCCGTGGTCGGTGTGCTGGTGGAAGCGTTCGCGCCCCGACGCCTGCGATACCCGACGCACCTGGTGCTGTCGCTCGGCGGTCTCGCGGCCGCCCTTGTCGCCGTCATCACGGTTGCCGTCGCCCAGACCCGCGGCGGCGGTCTCGGCGAATTCGTCATGTCCGGTGCGGTGGTCATCGACCGCCCGACGCTGTTCCTGCAGGGACTGCTGGTGGTGATCGCGATCGCCTCGGTGGCCTTCATGGCCGAGCGGCGACTGGAACGGGTGGTGGCCGCGCCGGCGCCGGGCCGACGGGTCAGCGATGGTCCGGGAGCCGCCGCCCAGGCCACCATGTCGTCGGTCGAAGCGGACATGTTCACCCCGTCCGGGGCGTCGGTACCCAACACCGACGCCGAGTTCGAGGCGACCCGCGCGGGTGGTCTCACCACCGAGGTGTTTCCGCTGACCTTGCTCGCGGTCGGCGGCATGATGCTGTTTCCCGCGTGCGGTGACCTGCTCACGATGTTCATCGCGCTCGAGGTGTTCTCGCTGCCGCTGTACCTGTTGTGCGGTCTCGCTCGTCGACGCCGACTGATCTCGCAGGAGGCCTCGCTCAAGTACTTCCTGCTCGGCGCGTTCGCGTCGGCGTTCTTCCTGTTCGGTGCCGCCTTCGCCTACGGGGCCACCGGATCGCTACAACTCGGGGCGATCGGCGAGGCGGTCGGTGCGGCGGCTCGCGAGCCGGCCGGCGACACCGTGTTGCCACTGATCGCGTTGGGCCTGTTGGCGGTGGGGTTGCTGTTCAAAGTCGGCGCCGTACCCTTTCACGCCTGGATCCCGGACGTGTATCAGGGCGCCCCCACCCCGGTAACGGCGTTCATGGCGGCCGCCACCAAGATCGCCGCGTTCGGCGCGTTGCTGCGGGTGTTCTACACGGCCTTCGGTGGTCTGCAGGATGATTGGCAGCCCGTGGTGTGGGCGGTGGCGATCGCCACCATGCTCGTCGGCGCCGTGATGGCGGTGACGCAGACCGATGTCAAACGGATGCTTGCGTATTCGTCGATCACCCATGCGGGATTCATCCTGCTGGGATTGGTGGCCTTCGACGAGGCCGGCCTGGCAGCGACGATATTCTACCTTGCGGCGTACGCGTTCTCCACCTTCGGCGCCTTCGCCACGGTGGCGGTGGTGCGCGAGCCGGATCGTCAGTCGGGCCCGCACCTGTCCGGCCGTGAGGCCACCGACATCGCACAGTGGGCCGGACTCGGCCGACGCTATCCGCTGGTCGGCGCGATGTTCTCGATGTTTCTGCTCGCCTTCGCCGGCATCCCGCTCACCAGCGGGTTCATCGCGAAGTTCGACGTGTTCGCGGCAGCGGCCGGCAGCGGCGCCGGAATCCTGGTGGTGATCGGTGTCATCAGCAGCGCCATCGCAGCCTACTTCTACATCCGCATCATCGTCGCGATGTTCTTCGCCGACGTCCCGGTGGACGCCCCCCACGTGGTGAAACCGAGTGTCCTCACGACGTCGTCGATCGCGGTGTGCACGGTGGTCACCATCGGACTGGGGGTCTTCCCGCAGCCGCTGCTGGACCTCGCGGCCGACGCGGCGCAGTTCTTGTCGTGACCGACCGTGCGCCCGCCGCCAGCTGACCCGGCTACAGTTCGGGAATGCGCTTTCTGCGTGCGGCAACCGTGGTGGCGGCGCTGGCGTGCGCCACCGGAATGTCGGCCGGCTGCAGCACCAACGACTCGACAGCCGTGCCGACGTCGCGCACCGTGGAGACGACGGTGGTGGCGCTGACCGAGTCATCGTTCGCCGACGAACCCGCGGCGGACTCCGCGGCATCGGCAAACGGATACCACCCTACCCTGGTCCGCCCCACCCTCCTCCGCACCGACGGCCGCCGCGCGAGCACCACTTACGATGTGCAACTGCCCCAGGTCGATGGCGGCGCACCCGCGGTGCGCGGCCGGTTCAACTCCGGGATGCGCGCCGCCCTCGACGATGTGGTGACCGGCCTGACCGACACCACCGTCTCCGACGGTTCGCTGGCCGACGACCAGCGCAGCCGGGTGACCACCGTCACCGACGACGTGGTCGCAGGCACCGCGATCTTCACGACGTACGCGCAGGGCGCCGCCCACCCGAACAACCACGTGGCAACCATCACCATCGACGCCCACACCGCCCAACCGATCCTGCTCGACGACGTGTTTCTCGACACCGACGCCGCCGCAGCACAATTGGCGGCCGCCGTGACGCGGATAGATCCGCGAGTCGATCCGGTCCACCCCGATATCGACAACTTCCTGAACTGGGTTCCATTGGCCAACGGTTTCCACACATATGTCCCGGTGGTCCACGCGCTGGGTGACTGGCTGCCGGTCACCGTGCCGTGGGACGAGATCTCGGCACTGCTGCGCCCGGGAATGGCTGATCAGCTCAGCGGGTGAACGCACCGACCGACGCCGACCCGCGCGCCGAGCTGGCGCGCCGCCTCGACGTCCTGTACTCCGATGCCGGTTCCCCACCGCTGAAGGCCGTCAGCGCCCGCGCCCGGGCTGTATTCGGCGACCAACTGGCGAAAACTCTGGGAACGTGCGCAGCAGGCGCGATCGTCGACACCAGCTCTGCCGGTGAGCTGTTGGTTTTGTTGGACTCGTCCGGAGCGAGGAAGTCGCCGCTGCTGCAAGCCGGCTTCGCCGCGCGGATCCGAGACGACGTCGACGTACTGCTGGTGACTCCGACCGCGGTGCCCGCCGGTCACCTCGATGCGTGGATACGGGATCGAGCCGTGGAGTCGAAGCCATATGTGCTGGCCGTCGACCAACTCGAAGAGATCTTTGTCGCGCCGTTCGACGATGCGGCCGCGGGCGCCTACCTCACGAAACTGGACGAGCTCTGCGCACCGGGCTCGTCCGGCCCAGGAGAATGCGGGCCGATATCTGCTACTCGAGCAGCCTGCGTTCTCGATCAGGCAGCGAGGTTGATCGCCACGCTCAGCAGGTCGCCGCCGAAGAGGTAGGCGTCGTTGAAGAACTGGGTGAGTCCGGTGAGCATTGGTTCGCCCTTTCGTTGATCCATCGTGTGTGCCGCGTTTCGGCACGAGAACCACAGTGGCACCGCCGGCCAGTCATCCGCCTGAACCGGACCGCATCCGACCAGCTCAGAGGGTGAGAATGAACCGTCCGGGCCGGACGGAGGCGGTGTCCGGAGCGGATCGGAGGTGGTACTGGGCGCGAGCGGCATTGCGAAAAACTCTTCACATGTTCACAAAACGTGTAAAAATCTGTCCGATATTTTTACACGTCGCTAGTCTCGTGAAAGAGTCCCAGCATGTCCTGGCAGCCTGAAGAGCCGTACAACGCACTGCCGTTACCGCCAACCCCGGAAAGCCTCGAATCCCGGGCCGTACTAAAAGCCGCGATCGGCGCAAGTACTGCGCTCGCGAAACTGGACCAGGCCGCCGTGTCGATGCCTAACCCCGCCGTGCTGATCAACTCGATACCGGTCCTCGAAGCACAGGCCAGTTCTGAGATCGAGAACATCGTGACCACGACCGACGAGCTTTTTCGCCACGTTGACGACGACGGAGCGGCGTCCACCGATCCCGCTACTCGCGAAACCCTGCGCTATCGCACAGCACTACACGCCGGTTTCACTCGCACGCAGGAGCGTGGACTCACCGCCTCAACCGCGTTGACGGTATGCAGCATCATCAAGGGTCACGAGATGACGATTCGGAGCATTCCCGGAACACGGATCGCCAACCCCGCAACGGGCGAGGTCATCTATAGCCCTCCAGAAGGCCGAGACCTGATCGAGGACAAGCTGGCCGATTGGGAGCGCTTTGTTCACAACAACGATGGACTCAACCCACTTGTCCGCATGGCGGCCGCCCACTACCAGTTCGAAGCGATTCACCCCTTCTCGGACGGCAACGGCAGGACAGGACGAATCTTGAACGTGTTGATGCTGGTTGAGGCAGGGCTCCTGCGGATGCCGGTCCTGTACCTTTCGCGCTACATCATCGACACCAAGAACGACTAT
>NZ_JAPKFM010000045.1:0-14843 GCF_026262595.1 Gordonia aquimaris
GCGGTGCGGTGTTCACCCCATCGCTGTCCAGGTGCGAGAACGCGCCACATCCCGATGGGGGAGCGCGGTCCGCGTCCAGGACGTCAGGCGGGTCGCTGCGCAGTGATCTGGTCGACCCCCATCCGGCCGTCACGGAATGCCATCCGTCCGCCGACCAGGTACAGCCGCCACACACGCGCCATCTCCTCGCCGACGAGGTCGACGAGGAGTGCCCAGTTCTTCTCGAAGGTCTCGTACCAGGCGTCGACGGTCCGGACGTAGTGTTCGCGCATCGCCTCGACGTCGCGGATCTCGAGGCCGGCCGCCTCGAGGAGATCGACGGTACGGCCGATCGGGCGCATGTACATGTCCGGGGCGATGAACGCCTCGATGAACGGGCCGCCGCCCGGGTGATTGCCCGCAGGCCGCGACATCTGTTGGATACAGACGAGCCCGCCGGGAACAACCTTGTCGGACAGGGTCTGTGCATAGACAGGGTAGTTGCGTTGACCCACGTGCTCGCCCATCTCGATCGAGGCGACCGCATCGAATCCGCGGTCGGGGATGGCGCGGTAGTCCTGGACCCGGATATCGACGAGGTCGCCCAGTCCACGCGCGGCCACCCGAGCGTCGATGAAGGCCTTTTGCTCGCGCGAGATCGTGACGCCGACGACGTGCGCACCGAACCGTTCGGCGGCGTGCAGACTGAGCGATCCCCAGCCGCAACCGACGTCCAGCAGGCGCATCCCGGGGCGTGTGTCGAGTCTGACCTTGCGGCAGACCCGGTCGAGTTTGTCGGTCTGGGCGTCGGCCAGACCGTAGCCGGGTTCGTTCGATGTCCAGTAGGCGCTCGAGTACGCCATGTGCTCGTCGAGGATGAGGGCGTAGAACTCGTTGGACAGATCGTAGTGATGGCTGATGGCGGCGCGGTCTCGCGCGGGCGAATGTCGCCGTCCGCGGATCGACGCCTGCGATTTCGGGTTTGCCGGTGGCAGGCCGAGAACCCCCAGGGAGCGTGCGAGTCGTATGACGTCGAGGATCGACCGCGGGCTGAGTCGCAGAGAGCTGAGCCCGCGCTCGTGGGCCACCGTCCACAGATGCGTCAAGGTGGCATCGAGGTCGTCGCGGACGTCGATCTCACCGGTCACATACGCCTGCGCCACACCGAGTTCGCCGGGATGCCAGAGCAGTCGGCGCAGGGCCTCGGGTCGGTAGATCACCACGCGCGGAGCGTCGCCGGGTCCGGCCGAACTGCCGTCCCACGCGGTGAGATGCACCGGCAACGGACCGTTGGTGTGCCGCTCGACGACGTCGGCGATCGCGGTTGCGACAGTCATGACCCTCCTTGTCACACACCCGCCGCGGCGATTCCGGCCGGGGTGTTACCGGGAGTTCGGTGCCGACGGGTGCGCGGATGGGCGCCGTGACCGGGTGCGTCTGGGGTCATGGCCTACCAGATGACGGCGACGCCGGCCGCGGACACCGATAACAGCCCGGCCGCGACGAACAGCGCGCGCGGCACCGGCTGTCCGGTTCGACGTTGCCGGACGCTGCCGATGCCGAGTACAGCGCCCAGCGCGAGCAGGAGGACCAGTTTGACGCCGATCTTGGTGTAGTTGAGGTCGATTCCGTCCGGCCAGGGCGCGGCCAGTGCCAGACCGGTCAGCAGTGACAGCAGCAGGCCGTACTCCATCGGCCGGGTGAACCGGAACCGTTGCGCCGCCGCCTCGGCGACCCAGGCACCGAAGGTGATCGCGAAGCCGACGATGTGCACCAGGACAACGACGTTGCGTAGTAGATCCACGCCGTCAGCGTACCCGAGTCGGACATCGGCACATCGGTGATCTGCGGGAGCGCCCATGACCTGCGCAGGCGGGGCGGCACCGGTCAGAGTCGAGGGACGCGTCCCGCCGCCATGTCCACCAACGCTCGGACGTTCACGTCGCGTGCCTGCCGGCGTGCGGCGATGACCTCGTTGTCGGCCGGTACCAGTAGGCGCAGGCCGCGCGGATGCGATCGAATTGTCATCGGGGTCGTTAGGTCGACGGCCTCGCCGTCGATACCGGCGGCCGCATGACCGCTGCGCGACCGGATCTCGACCGATCCGGCGGTGAATTCGTGCCAGAACGGGCTGGTCTTGCGGAGGCCCAGAGCCGATCGGGTCATCAGTCGGGCGGCCTCGGCCGCCGTGGACGTGGACACCGCGATCACCCCGAGGGCGCCGGTGTCCATCCGGCGGCGGGTCGCGGCGTCCAGCGACGTGGATGCGACGTAGGGATTGTTGGACACCAGGATCACGAAAGCACCGTCGACGTCGCGTCCGGACGGGGCAGTGAACTGTAGATCGAACGGACGGGCGGTGGGGCCCAACAGGTCAGGCAGCATCGCCGCAGCGGTCTGGGCCTTGTCGGCGCGGTAGGACTCCTCGGCGATGATGGTCGCATACACCCCGAGGGACACGTTGTTGACGAACAGGCGGCCGTTGACCGTGCCGTAGTCGACCCGCCGTTCCACCGCGTCTGTGAACGCGCGCAGGGTGTGGCGCGGGTCGTCGCGGTCCAGACCCAGGTCCAGTGCGAAATGATTTCGGGTGCCGGCGCTGATACAGACGAATGGCAGATCGTGTTCGACGGCGACGGCCGCGACGATCGCCTGCGAACCGTCACCGCCGGCCATGCCAAGGCAGTCGGCGCCGGCGGCCACCGCGTCGTGGGCGAGCTGTTCCAGATCGTCGCCGGGCTCGAGTTCAACAGTTTCGACACCGAGTTCCGCTGCGGCCGAACGTAGCCCGAACCTCTCGACCTTGCCGTCGCCGGATCGGGGATTGCAGATGAGTACTGGCCGCTGCGGCCGATGGGATTGCTGACGACGGTCAAGCGCGTGCAGGTCGGCGGCCAGTGCGAAGCGTGCACTCGCCACCGCCACACCGAGGACCCCGACCGCGGCCAGAAGGCGCAGGATCATCGCGTCGGCGGCGATGAGCGCATGCGCCATCGCCCAGGTCATGACGACGAACCCCGCGACGATCGCCGCCATACCCCACAGCCGCCGCCGGTCGCGCTCGGTCACCACCCACCAGGCGCCACCGACGGCCAGTCCGAGACCGCCGACGGTGGCGACAAGGGCCGGTGCGCTGTGGATCACGAAAGCAAGTGATGCCACCCCGAACACGACCAGTCCGATGAGTGCGGTCAGGGCGGCAGCCCGGTGTCGGAGATCGGGCCGATGGGTGAGGTCGCTGCGTTGGCTCCGTTGTTCGTCCATCTGCACCGATCGGTCAGTGGGGCGTGAGGCGGAACGAGCGGGCTCCCGCCCGCCATGCTGTGTGTAGATCGGTCTCGCTGGGGTTGCCGTGCGCATCGAGCTCGATCTCGTTGAACTTCGCGAACTGCGGATTGTCGCGGCACAGCGTGGCGTAGTGGGCGACCACGTCTGCCTCGTCGGTGAAGGCCTCGACGTCGGCGGTCCGTCGGCTGCCTTGCAGCCGCAGCTCGACTCGACCGCCACTGTGCAGGTTTCGGCTCCAGGCGAACGGGGTGCCGATCAGCAATGACGAATCGACGCGGGAATAGGCGACCGGCAGGGTGTATCGCCGGCCGGACTTACGGCCCACCAGATACAGGGTGATCAACCGGCCACTCACCACGCGATGCAGTCCCGGCGTGGCGAGCAGGCCTCGGACAATGCGGTTCGCGACATTCTGCATCGGCATCTTCTGCGGCCCTGGTGGACTGGTCACGACAGTCAGCGTACCCACCGGGTGGTTGGCCGGTGGCCGGTCGCCGGGGCGTCGTGTGGCGGATGCCGCCGGTACCCCGCAAGGTGGACAAGACAGTGAACCCGAACCGAGGAGTGAGTAGATGACCGCCCCGATCATGCCCAAGTCCGACGCCGCCGAACTGATCGTCGCCGCCCGAATCCGGCAGGGACTGAAGTGGTCCGAGATCGCCGAGCGCATCGACGCGCCGCTGGTGTGGACCGTCGCCGCCTTGCTCGGACAGCACCCGGTGCCGGCGGAGAAAGCAGCTGTCGTGGTCGAGGTCCTCGGACTCGGCGAAGGAGTCGCCGAGAGTCTCACCCGTCAGCCGACGCGGATCGCCGACGACGCGGTCGCCACGGACCCGACGATCTACCGTTTCCACGAGGCGTTGGCCGTGTATGGCCCGGCGCTCAAGGAACTCATCCACGAGGAGTTCGGCGACGGGATCATGAGCGCGATCAACTTCAAGGTCGACGTGGCACGCCGTGCCGACCCCGACGGCGACCGCGTCGTGGTGACGTTCGACGGGAAGTTTCTCGACTATCGGTGGTGACGTCGCGGCCGGCCACGCAGATGTGCGATCTGTCCTTCGCGACCGCCGCTGCAGTCGACAGTTCGTCAGTTGAATCGGCGACGTCGCGGGCAGCAGAGTTACGCCATGATCATCGGCGCACCCACCGAGCATCCCGACCCGGACGCCACCGCCCTGCACGTCGGCTATCGCGACAAGGTCCTGGCCGTCGAGCCCGGCGGTAACGAACCGATCCCGTTGGCGGCCCGACACGGCAGGCCCCGCGGACTGTTCTGGACGTGGACCGCGCCCAACCTCGAGTTCGCGACGATCTTCGTCGGCATCATCTCGGTTCTCTACTTCGGACTGTCGTTCTGGCAGGCGGTTGCCGCGATGGCGCTGGGCAACCTGCTCGGCGCCATCGCGCACTTCCTGCTGTCGGCCGAGGGGCCGTTGCACGGCGTACCCCAGATGGTTTTGGGGCGACTGGCCTTCGGTTACCGCGGCAATATCCTGCCGGCCACCTTCATGGCCGTGATGTGTGGTGTCGGCTGGTTCGCGACCAACAGCGTCAGCGGCGCCTTCGCACTGTCCACGCTGTTCGGGCTCACACCGCTGACTGCTCTGGTCGTGATCGTGGTGCTGCAAACAGCTTTCGCGTTCTTCGGACACAACCTCGTGCAGCGTTTCGAACGGCTCGCGGCGCCGGTGTTGGCGATCGTCTTCGTGATCGGCGCGGTGATCATCTTCAGCAAGTCCGATGTCGCGGCACCCGCGGCCGACGGCGGTTTCTCCCTGGGTGGCTTCCTGCTCACCGTCGGTGCCGCCTTCGGCTACACCGCCGGCTGGACACCGTATGCCGCCGACTACACGCGGTACCTGCCGCCGACCGTGTCGAAGGTGCAGACCGGCCTGTTCGCCTCGGCCGGACTGTTCGCGTCGTGCACCTTCCTGATGGTGGTGGGCGCCGCCTCGGTCACCATCGGCGATCCGGTGTCAGAGAACCCGACCGAAGCGTTCACCGCGAACCTGCCGTCGGCGATCGCCGATGTGACCCTGCTCGCGATCGCGGTCGGTGCGGTGGCGGCCAATGCCATCAACGTGTACTCGGGCGCCATGGCATTCGTGACGATGGGATTCACGCTTCCGGTGGGCCTGCAGCGGGCGTTGGTCACCGTGTTCTTCGGCGTGGTCGGCTTCGCCGTCGCATGGTGGGCGCTGGCCGACGCCGCCGCATCCTATGAGGCGTTCCTGTTGCTGGTCGCCTACTGGATCGGTCCGTGGCTCGGCGTGGTCTTCGCCGATCGCCTGCTGCGTCGCGACCCACCGCCGCTGACGCTGCTCTACGACACGGGTTACCGAAACCGTGGTGGTGTGGTGGCGTTCGTGATCGCCCTGGCCGGGTCGCTGTTGTTGTTCTGCAATCAGGAGAAGTTCGTCGGGTTCGTGGTCCGGGCGGTACCCGAACTCGGTGACATCGGGGCGTTCGTCGGATTCGTGGTGGCCTTCGTCGGCTATCTGATCCTCGCCCGTGATCGCGTCGCCCGATCGCAGCAGATGTACCGCTGAACAGACGCATCGTTCGGGCGCTGTCACCGGTCGGCGCGGTGCACCCCGATCGCCAGCAGCATCGAGGCGGCGACGTCGGGTTCGGTGGGGTCAAAACCCAACACCGCGCGGATGCGGTCCAGGCGCTGGTACATACTCTGCCGCCCGATGTGCAAGATCTGCGCGGATCTGGTTGCGCTGCACCCATGGCGCAGATGGGTGTCCAGGGTGGTCACCAGTGGCCCGCCGTGGTGTCGGTCGTGGGTCACCAGTGGTGCCAGCAGGGCGGTGAGTTCGGCGCGGACCTCCGCGCCGATCGTATGGGCGGCGGCATCGGCGAGTAGTTCCCGGCCGGTGAACACGCGTCGGGCGGGAGCGTCGCGACGCAGCGTGTCCGCCAGGGCGATCCGTTCACCGCACCGGCGAAGCGAGACGGTCAGCGCGTTCGACAGACCGGCACCGGGGGCGGAGTCGTCGAAGCCGGTGGCTTCCCCGACGACGAACGTGGAGCGTGTCGCGGCACTGCCGGCCTTTTCGAGTGCCCGCGCCGTCTGGCCCACCGGGTCCGGCGCCGAAGGCACCACGATGAGGCCGTACACCGTCGCATCGACCGTCGCCTGCACCAGGCCACCCAGCGCGCCACCAGTGCGCGCGAGCGCGGACTCGGCCATCCGCGGATCGGGTGCTTCGGCGGCTACCGGCACCACCAGAGATGAATCCCGAACACCCACACCGGAACTGACCAGACGAGCCAGCAGGTCCGCGCGACGGATGGGGCGGCCGTCGACGATTTCCTCGACCAACCGGGCCCCAACGGCCGAACCGCGAGTGCCGGCTCGTGTGAGCGCCGCGGCGAGCGGGCCGGCGGCCAGGTCGAGCAGCGCCTCAGCCCGACTGCCGGACCTGTGGCTGCCACCGGCCACCAATCGGCCGATCTCCCGGCCCCGCACGGTGATCGTGACCGACGCCGGGGCGCCATCGACGATCCGCCAGGCCGCCCGATCGTCGTCGACACCGTGGGCAGCGAGCAGTGCCCCCTGCGATCCGATCAACACGATGGGGGAGCCGATCGCGTCGGCGAGGTGTCCGAGCATCCCGGCCACCCCGCCGGATGAGGTCAACTCGGCGTGCAGGGCTGCGTCGAGTCGGGTGCGCAACCGCAGGTCGTCGACCTCCGCCGAGACGATCGCCGTGTTCGCTCGTCGGCACACCTCGATGAATGGCTGCACTCGACGGAGTTCGATGATCGGCAGACGGCACGCCGAGCCCTCGCGGACCATCTGGTCGGGGATCGCGTCGAAGGTACGCCCGATCTCGAAGGCGAGACCGGCCACACCGCGCTCCGCGAGATCACGGACGTAGTGTCTGCGGGTGCCGGCGTCGAGACCGGCGAGGCCCAGGCCGGTGGTGAGCAGCAATTCGCCACCGGAGAGCAGCGGGCCGATCTCGAAGATCTCACTGGAATGCACCCAGGCCACCGGCCGATCGAGGCGATCGTGTGCGGTCAGAACATGCGGATCGGCGCCGTCGAGATGATGCTCGAGAACATCTCGCAGACACAACGACACCGGAGAGGCAGCCACCACCGGAATGACGATATGCCCGTAGCCGCGGCAGTGCAGGACGACGAAGTGTCGGTTGTCTGCGAGCCGAACCGGCGGCAGGCTCGGAGCATGAACATCCGCACCGACCCGTTTTCAGATCTGGATCCGATGGCTCTGCTCGACACCGCCTTCCGGCAAGCACAACTGGGCTTGGCCGAAGGGGGCATCCCGATCGGTGCCGCTCTGTTCCGGGCGGACGGAACACTGCTGGGCGAGGGGCGCAATCGACGGATCCAGCACGACGACCCGTCCGTGCACGGCGAGACCGACGCCTTTCGGGCGGCGGGGCGACAACGTGACTACTCGTCGACGGTGATGGTGACCACGCTCGCGCCCTGCTGGTATTGCAGCGGTTTGATCCGTCAGTTCGGGATCGGCGCCGTGATCATCGGCGAGAACCGGACGTTCAGTGGTGGACAGGACTGGCTGGCGGATCTCGGCGTCGCGGTGACCATCGTCGACGACAGCAGGTGTGTGGCGATGATGACCGATTTCATCGCCGCCCACCCCGCGGTGTGGAACGAGGACATCGGCGTGGCCGACACCCCGATCGTGAAGTCGGCAGGAGGCCGGGCATGAGTGACGGTCCCATCCTCACCGTCGATCTCGATGATTGGCGGGCCGGCGGTGCCGCGGCCGACCGGGTGTGCGCCGCCGTCGACGAATCGCTGCAGCAGGCGGGCTTTCTGCTGGTACGCGGGCACGGCATCGATCCCGCTCTGCCCACTGCGCTGCGGGCGGCCGCTCGCAGCTTCTTCGCCATGTCTACCGAGGTCAAAGGACAGTACGCCGTGACGGTGGGCGGGCGTGGCTGGATCGGCCCCGGGATGGAGGCCAACGGCTACGCCGAGGGCACCGACACACCGCCGGATCTCAAGGAGACCTACAACTGCGGCGCCCAGACGCCGGTCGGCATACCCGGGGTCGACGACTACTGGTTCGCCCCCGACGTCTGGCCGGCCGAGACGCCGGATCTGCGCGGCTTGTTCACCGACTGGACCGGCCAGGTCAAGCAACTCTGCGACGACCTGCTCGCCCTGATGGCGGCAGCTCTCGGTTTCGGTCCGGGCGCCAATCCGTTTCACGGCCTCGCCGGCAATGCCACGTGGACGTCGAACATCAACCACTATCCGGCGGCGAGGGTGGTGGGACCGCCGGAGCCGGGGCAGTTCCGGATCGGCCCGCACACCGACTTCGGCACCGTGACCGTGTTGGATCGCGAACCCGGCGCCGGTGGGTTGCAGGTGTACAGCGACGAGGGCGGATGGGCCGACGCCCCCTTCGATCCCGAGGCGCTCACCATCAACATCGGCGACCTGCTCGAATACTGGTCCGGTGGGCGCTGGCCCGCCGGACGCCATCGTGTGCTGCCGCCGCATCCCGACGCGCCTGACGAGGATCTCGTGTCGCTGATCTTCTTCTACGAACTGAACCACGATGCGGTGGTCACGCCCATCTCGCCGCCACTGGGCAGGCGTCGCGGACTACCGCCGGTGGTCTCCGGCGACTTCATCCGTGAACGGCTCGACGCCATCACCGTGGGGTGACGTTCGGGTCGTAGCGGGAGCTGCGGATACAGGCTTTCCGGTGAGCGCAAACGGCTCCGCCGGTCACCGACCGGCGGAGCCGCCCCGTTCCCCGGGGTATCAGGGCACGAGTCCGCCGAACCCGCCGCCGCCGAACGGAATCCGAGGCTGATTCGACTGTCCGCCGGACTCGGGAATGGTGGTCTCCTGCTTGTCCACCGCGCTGCCGAGTTTCACCTGCACGGTCCGCGCGTCACTGCCGGAACCCACGGTGACCGAGACGGTCTCGCCGGGGGTGTGAGTCAGGATCTGCGCCATCAGGTCGGCGTAGTTGCTGATGGGCGTGTCGCCGATCTTGGTGATGACGTCACCCTGCTTGATGCCCGCTTGATCGGCCGCACCACCGGACTGCACCGACGAGATCTGCGCGCCCTCGGCCGCGCTGTCGGTCGCGGTGAGTGAACCGGACACGCCGAGTACGGGTTTGGTCGCCTGGCCGTCCTGGAGCAGTTCGTTGCCGATCCGCTTGGCGGTGTTGACCGGGATTGCGAAACCGAGGCCGTAGGCCTGCACGCCGCCGCTGGCCGCCTGCCCGGTGTCGACCGCTGAGTTCACGCCGACGACCTGGCCCTTCAGATTCACCAGTGGCCCACCGGAATTGCCGGGGTTGATCGGTGTGTCGGTCTGCAGGCCGTTGTACACGGTCACACCCGAACCACTTTCGTCGGCGGCGGTCACCGTGCGCGACAACGCGCTGACGATTCCCGAGGTGACCGTGTTGGAGAGGTTCTCCGGACTGCCGACGGCGACGACCTGCTCGCCGACCTGCAGCCCGTCGGAGTCACCGAGCGCAGCCGGTGTGAGCCCGGATGCGCCGTCGAGTTTGATGACCGCGAGATCGTAGGAGGGCGAAGTGCCGGTCACCTCGGCCCCGTAGGTCTTCCCGTCGCTGGTGGTGACCTGGATCGTGCTCCCGTTGCCGGCCATGGCGACCACGTGGTTGTTGGTCAGCACATAGCCGTCGGGGGACAACACGATGCCGCTGCCGACGGCCGAGCCCTGCGCGCCGGCCACCTTGATGTCGGCAGTCGACTTCGAGGCGATCTGGGCGGCGTAGGTGACCGAACCGGGCTTGACGTCGGCGGCGTTGTTCGCGGTGTCCGGCGCAGAACTGAGCACCGGCACCGATCCGGAGTCGTCGTTGTTCAGCAGCGCGCTGCCTCCGACGCCCACTACGCCACCGAGCAGGCCGGCGAGCAGTGCGGTCACGACGATCGGCTTGGTGACGCCGGCGCGGGGACGATCCGGTGTGCCGACTGAGGGGTGGCCCGCCACATGTGACGGTGCGCCGTGGCTCGTCGGGTACGGACTCGTCATCGGGCCGTGCGCCCACGGTTGGTGGTTTTGGCCGGGCGGATACGGCTGCTGTTGTGCGGCAAAGGGAGTGGTCACCGGCTCGGTGAGGTGTTCGGTGTCGGGGGCGGAGTCGGCAGCGCCGTGCTCGCGGTGTCCGTCACCCGAATCGGCGGGAGGAGTTTGGTTCACGAGCCCACGATGCCTGCCCAGGATGAGAGGATCTCAAGAATCGGGCTGCGGATTCGCTGGCAATTCGCTGGCCGAAATCTCAGGTAAATCGGAGATTCTCGGCTGCTGTGTGGCGCGGGCCGGGTGACCTCACCGAAGAACGAATGCCACCGCCCGCTCCACGACGGCGTCGAGATCCTCGCCGAGGTTGCCCGCCAGCCATTGCTGGGCGAGTTCGGCCATCGCCCCGGTGAACATGGTGGCACCGGTGTGCAGGCTGAGGGGATCGCGCGCCGAGCGCGACGACGCCGTCTCGGCGACAACCAGTTCGGTGAGCAGGTCCTGGGTGGCCGTGCGCCGTGCGGACAGGACCGGGTGGGCGCGCCCCTCGGTGAACAGGATCCGGCCGCATCGGGGGTCGTCGGAACCGAACCCGAGGACAGCCCGGATCCCGGCGGCCGTGCGTGATCGTACCGATGTGTCAGTCGCCGACATAGCCTCTTCCACGCGGGTGGCGAGCCGTCCGGCGATCATGTCGTAGGCCGCGCCCAGTAGTTCGTCGGTGTCGGAGAAACTCTCGTAGAAGTAGCGGGTGTTGAGGCCGCACGCGCGACAGACCGAGCGCACCGACAGTCCGGCGGCGCCCTCGGCGCCGAACACCTCGAAGGCCGCGTCGATCAACAACGCACGGCGCTCGATCCGGCGGTCGGTCAGCGGCACTCCTGCCCAACGGGTTGGTGTCGACATCGCATCAGCCTACGTCGCGCCCGATCCTGATCCCAATGAAGTCTGGTCACGTCTGTCACCAGAAAGTAGGGTGGAGCGCAACGGTCCACCGCCGACTACCGGAAGGACGTGCGATGTCGCCGACGCTCACCGCCCCCTCGATCCCGAATGCCCTATCCATCCCGAATGCCCTATCCATCCCGAAAGGGCTGTCGTTAACCAATCTGGCGCCCTTCCCGCTGCCGCATCAGCTGATGGGGCTGTGGCTCAACGGCCGCTTCGACGAGATGGTCCGCGCGAAGTTCTTTCGCGGCATGCAGTTCGACGAACCGCACGGCGATGCGGGGTGGTTCGGACCCGACAGTGCCACCTGGTACGTCCACCAGCACACGCCGGCGCTGATCTTCGGTTTGCAGTGCGCCTCCTATCTCGAGCGCCTCGATCCGAGCATCTTCTGGATGGGAGTGCATCATTCGCGCCTCGTGCAGAAGGCCGACGACGGCGAACCCACCGGACGGATCGATCCCGCCGGAGCGGCAGTGCGGCTGGGTCATTCGGTCGCGTTCTTCATCGGCACCGCCTACGGGTCGACCGAGACGGCCGAACGCCTCGCCCGGACGGTGCGGGCGATGCACCACACGATCAAGGGAACCCGCCCCGACGGTCTGGCCTACGACGCCGACGATCCGGACTGGCTGCGGTGGAACTACGCCACCGTGGTGTGGGGAATCGCCACCGCGCACGAGATCTATCATCCGCGGCCGTTGCGGGGCGCCGAACTCGACCGCTATTACGGCGAGTTCGTCCGCGTCGGGCATGCCTTGGGTGGCGTCGACCTGCCCACCACGAAGGCCGACACGCTCGCCTGTCTGGAGGAGTACCTACCGAGGCTGGCGCTCACCCATGGAAACGCCGTGGCCACCGGCGTGAATCTGACCAATCAAGCACAGGCCGCGGTGGACTGGGCGATCCGTGACACCATGCCGCAGTGGGCGGCGCAATTGGTGCTGCACCGACCGCCCAACCCCATCGAGCGCCGCGCGCGGCGCAGCGTCGTGTGGAGTGCACTGAACGGTCTGCAGGCGACCATGGGTGACCTGCCCGAGTACACCGCGGCGCGGGCACGGGTTGCCGACGGGGTCACCGTGGCGCACACCGAGTCGACGTACGTACCCGGCAGCGACCCGGAACTCGGCCGCGCGGAGGTCGAGGCCGCACTCTGATGCGGCGACGGCCTGCGTCGGTCGGACCGTTCGGCCCGCAGATCTACTTCGCCACCGCGATTTCCTCGCCGAGCGCGAACCCGGCTGTCAGCGGTAGCTGATCGCCGCTCCAGAATCGGCCCGGATCGAACCACCGGGAATCCTTGTCGGCGTCGAGCAGGCCCATGTCGGTGTAGGTGATCGCGACCACCTCGGCGCAATACGCCGACTCGAGCCCGGTGTCGTGCGCGTGTCGTCGTGCCCGGCGCTCACGTGCCCGGCGGTCGAGGTACGGGATGCCGCGGACCACGTCGACGCTGTTGGGCATTCGGCCCCGAAACCATCGGCCGGCCAGCCGCGCCGTCGCCGGGAAGGGTGTCCCGTCCAGGCGGGCGATCGTGGTGAGCAGGCTGTCCTCCTGTGCGCGGGTGATGTCCGGGCTGAGCTGGCGCAGCCAACAATCCTGGTCGTAGCGATCCATCCACTGCCGGACGGCGTCATGCGCATCGTGCAGCTGGACTCCGCGATGGTGACGGCCGGTCCACACATCGGTCAGCCGGTCGCCGAGCTCGGCATGCCACAGCAACGGGGGCAGATCGTCGATCGCGACGGTCATCGCCACATGATTGACCGGCGCATTGGTGAGGGTCCGGATGGCCCGATCCGGCCCGGATCGGCCGCGGAACAGCCAGATATCGCCGGTGCGGGTCACATCCAGAGCCCGTTCGAGTTCGATGCCGGTGCCGCCGAGTTCCTCGCCTGTGCGCACGAGAGCAGCCTAGGGCAGCAACTATCCTCGAGCCATGCGCAACGCGTGGAAGTGTTTGGGACTCGCCGGTGCGGTCGGAGTGGCGGCCGGTGGAGTGGTGGTGGCCCGGGATCAACGACAGCGCAACGCCTACAGTGCCGACGACGTTCGCGAACGCCTGCATCGGCGGCACGGCCAGGCCCACGCGCCCGCCGATGATGCCGGCGGCGACCAACGGTGAGAGGTCTGCCGCCACTCGACGCCCCGGTGGAGCCGGTGACCGCACTGCGCCGAATCGCCTGGCTGCTCGAACGGGACCGGCAGAGTACCTATCGGGTGGAGGCATTCCGCCGCGCGGCGCGCGCGGCACACGAGCTCGGGCGAGACGAACTGCAGCGCCGTGCGGCGGCAGGAACCCTCACCGACATCGGTGGGATCGGTACGCGGACGGCGGCGGTGATTGCCGAGGCGGTGGCCGGTGGGTTACCCGAGTATATGCGGCGGCTGCAGGACGCGGCGCCGGCGTCGTTGGCCGACGGCGGGCATGCGCTCTACGCGCGATTGCGCGGCGACCTGCATACCCACACCGATTGGAGCGACGGCGGCGCACCGTTGACCGAGATGGCTTCCGCAGCCGCAACCCTGGGGTTGGAGTGGCTGGCGATCACCGACCATTCGCCGCGGCTGACGGTCGCCAACGGACTCAGCGTGGCACGGTTGCGTGCCCAACTCGATGAGATCGACGCATACAACGACCAGTCCGACAGCGAGCTGCGCCTGCTGGCCGGTATCGAGGTCGACATCCTCGACGACGGCACACTCGATCAGACCACCGAGATGCTCGACCGACTCGACATCGTCACGGCATCGGTGCACTCCAAGCTGCGCATGGACGCGGCACCGATGACGCGTCGCCTGGTGACCGCGGTGAGCGATCCGCGCTGCAATGTGCTCGGCCATTGCACGGGCCGGCGGGTCGGGACCGGCCGGGGTGCCCGACCACCGTCGACATTCGACGCGCGAGAGGTGTTCGCAGCGTGCGCCGAGCACGGTACGGCCGTCGAGATCAACTCACGTCCCGAACGCGTCGATCCACCCGATGATCTCATCGAACTCGCGCGAGACATGGGCTGCCTGTTCGCGATCGACTCCGATGCCCATGCACCTGGTCAACTCGATTTCACCGCGCTGGGGGCGCATCGTGCGGTACAGCTGGGGATCGAGCCCGAACGCATCGTCACCACCTGGCCGGCAGACCGGGTGATCGAGTGGGCCGCGGCCCGCACCTGAGGTGCGGACCACGGCTCTTCCGGGCCGGCTCACTTCACTTCTGAGCGCAGGACGCGGATCACTCCTAGCGTCAACGGGATGGCGATCCACACCATGGCGGACACGATCAGCCGCGCCCACTCGCCGCCGGTGGCCCAGTCGCCCGACTGGAACGGTGCGTTGGTCGACCCGGGGTCGAGCCACTGGCCCACGTTGTCGCCGAACCACGGCACGAGCTCGGTGAGCAGCATCAACGCGGTCGGCAGTGCGAAGTAGGCGACGATCGCGCCCGGCGTGTTCAGGATCAGCGCCGCGAAGCCGAATCCCAGGAGAAGGCCGAACATCTGGAGTACGAACGAGTTCAGCAGTCCGGCGGCGGTGAACGACCACGCCCCGGCCGGATCGGTGTAGGCGATGTCGGCGACGATGTTGGCCAGCGCACCCAA
>NZ_JAPKFM010000046.1:0-10485 GCF_026262595.1 Gordonia aquimaris
AGGAAGCCCTGACCGGATCTCTCCTGGTCAGGGCTTCTTCTGCTATCTCAACCTAGCGTCGGGGTGGCGGGATTCGAACCCACGACCTCTTCGTCCCGAACGAAGCGCGCTACCAAGCTGCGCCACACCCCGTGTGCAACCTGCGATAGCTTACCCCCACGCCCCCGCCAGAACTAAATCGCCTGGTCAGGATCGCTATCGCCGTATCGCAACGCCGTGACGGAGCCGTTACGAGCAGTCTGCGTATTTGTGGGCTTATGTCCACATCGGCCCACTAGAGTTATTCCAGCACTTGTGTCTCATATACCTCGTCCGTACCGAAAGGAACCCACATGAGCACGCCGGAGAAGGACATCAACTACAGCACGAAGGAAGGTTTTGCCTTCGGCATCTCCATCGTCGCGGCCGCGTTGCTGTTCGTCGCGGGTCTCGTCGCTGTTTTCCAGGGCATCTCGGCGTTGGCCAATGACGACCTGTTCGTGGTCGGCGCGGAGTATGTCTACAAATTCGACCTCACCACGTGGGGCTGGATTCACCTGATCATCGGCATCCTGGCGATCATCGTTGCGGGCGGGCTGGCGGTCGGCGCCGACTGGGCCCGGATCTCGGCGATCATCATCGCTTCCATCTCGATCATCGCCCAGTTCCTGTGGCTGCCCTACTACCCTCTGTGGGCGATCCTGATCATCGCTCTCGACCTCGTGGTGATCTGGGCGGTCGCGACGTGGAAGCCGTCGAACATCGCCTGACCCAACTCCATGTACACGCTGCCCGTCGGACCCTCGGGTCCGGCGGGCGGCGTGTTCTCTGTTGCGACCCATCCGACAACGCGGTGTCTCCGAATCGCCTCCGTTCGTCCAGTGTCCGAGTTCTTCCGATGACCCGAACGGAGCCGCACGATGCGCATCACCCGCACGATCCGACGCTTGTTCACCCTCCTCGCGACCGCAGCCCTGGCCGTCGCCGCCCTGGTCGCGAGCACCGGCCCGGCGACTGCCGCGCCGCTGCAACCGATCCCGAAGCTCGACACCGAGCGGTATCTCGGGTCCTGGTGGCAGCTCGCGGCGGTTCCGGCGTTCTTCAATCTGAACTGTGCCAAGGACACCAAGGCCACCTACACCCTGATCGATGCGACCACGATCGGCGTCGAGAACACCTGCACCACGTTCACGGGCCAGACCAACGGCGTCAAGGGTCAGGCGAAGGTCGTCGACCCGGTCACCAAAGCACAACTGTCCGTGTCGTTCCCGCAGGTTCCGGTGAGCATCGATCCGAACAACGCACCCAACTACATCGTCACGTGGATCGCCGACGGCGCCACCCCCGACGACCCGTACCAGTTCGCCCTCGTCGGCGATCCGACCCGCTTCTCCGGGTTCGTCCTCTCCCGGGACAAGGTCGTCACCACCGAGACCTTGCGGATGCTGCGCGGACAGGTGGAGAAGGCCGGATTCAACTCCTGCACCTTCTTGGTGTCCCCGACCACCGGTGGCCGCACCGACTACTCCCCGCTCTGCACCGTCTGACACTGCGTCTGAAGGCATCCGGTGCTCACCCGGCCGTACGCTGACCGGGTGAGCACCGATCCCGACCTCCGGCGGACGCGGTTGGTCGCCGACGCGTATCGGATCGCCGACGACGTGCTGTTCCCCGCCGCCTCCGACGTCGATCGCACGAGTTCGGTACCTGCCTCGCACTGGACGACGATCGCCGAGGCCGGGCTGTTCGGAATTGCCGCACCCGTCGACGCCGGCGGTCCCGGCCTCGACTTCGCCCAGGTCATCGAGATCAGCGAGGTGATGGCGAGCGGGTGTCTGGCCACCGCGTTCACGTGGCTGCAGCATCATGGTGTGGTCATCGCGCTGGCCACCACGGCCAACCAACGACTACGTGACGAATTGTTCGCTGCAACAGTTGCCGGCCGGCTGCGCGCCGGCGTGGCGTATGCCGGAGTGGTCCCCACCCCACCACGAATGCGCGCCACCCGAGTCGACGGCGGGTGGCGCTTCGACGGCCACGCGCCGTTCGTGAGCGGTTGGGGCATCGTCGATCTGCTGCAGATCTCGGCGCGTGATGTGGACACCGACGACGTGCTCGCGGCGATCCTGCCGATCCAGCAGCCGCCGGACGCCATCACCGTCAAACCCCTGCACCTCGGCGTCGCCGATGCGACCCGCACGGTGTCGCTGGCGGTCACCGGCCTGGTCGTCCCCGACGATCGCATCGTGAGCCGGGTGACCCTCGACGACTTCTTCGCCAACCAGAACACCGGCATCCGGATCAACGGCACGCTCCCGCTGGGAGTGGTGCGGCGGTGCGCCGCGCTGCTCGACGTCGGCGGTCACCCGCACGCGGCGCGCGCCGTGCGTGACCGCACCGGACGGGTCCGCGCTGCCCTCGACGCCGGGATGACCGACGCCGCCACGCTGATCGCGGCACGTGCCGACGGCGCACAATTGGCCGTCGACGCGGCAGCCACACTGATCGCCGCCGAGGGCGGCGCGGCCCTGCTGCGCGGCGCCCATCCCGAACGCCTCGCCCGCGAAGCCGCATTCACGCTGGTCGCGGCCAGTAGACCACAGTTGAAGGAGCTGCTGGTGGACAGGTTCAGCGCGCCGCCCGCCGCGCGTACTCCCTGAGAAAGGTGGCCTCGACGATGGCCATGTTCTCGATCTCGCCCGGATCGACGCTCTCGTTGGGCGCGTGGATCAGGCACGACGGTTCCTCCACACCGAGCAGCATGATCTCCGCTTCCGGATAGGTTTCGGCGAACACGTTGCACAGCGGGATCGAACCGCCCTGCCCCATCAGCACGACGTCGGTGCCGTAGGTCGTGGTCATCGCGTCGACCATCGTGTCGAAACCGGGCCCGGAGGTGGTGCCGCGAAACGGCGCGCCATCGGCTTCACGCTCGAAGGAGACCCGGACGTTCCACGGGGCGGCCGCGGTGAGATGGTCGATGAGCGCCTGTTGGGCGACCTTGGCGTCCATCCCGGGCGGCACCCGCAGGTTGATGCGCGCACGCGCTTTCGGCTGCACGACCGCCGACGACCCCACCACCGGCGGGCAGTCGATGCCGAGCACGGTCGCCGCCGGCCGTGCCCACACCATGTCGGCGACCGCCCCCGAGCCGATCACGTCCACCCCGTCGAGGATGCCGGCGTCGGTGCGGAAGGCCTCGACCGGGTAGTCGACGCCCGGCCACGTCGCCGAGGCGTCCAGCCCGGTGACGGTGGTGTTGCCCTCGGCGTCGCGCAGCGAAGCGAGCATCGCGATGAGCGCGGCGAGTGCATCCGGCGCCGCTCCCCCGAACATGCCGGAATGCATTGCCGACGAGAGTGTTTCGACGGTCACCACGATGTTGGCGATACCCCGCAGGCTCGTGGTCAGGCTCGGCCGGCCGATTGCGAAATTCCCCGAGTCGCACACCAGGATCGCGTCGGCGCGCAACAGGTCCGGGTGCTTCGGGACGAAGTCCTCCATGCCACCGGTGCCCTGCTCTTCCGAGCCCTCACCGACGATGGTGATGTTGACCGGGATGTCGCCGCCGAGCGCCCGCAACGCAGCCAGGTGCACGGCGATGTTGCCCTTGCAGTCCGCTGCGCCGCGGCCGTACCAGCGACCGTTGCGTTCGGTGAGTTCCCAGACCGGCGAGTCCCACTCGTCGGCACCGAGGGGCGGCTGCACATCATGGTGGAAATAGAGCAACACCGTCGGCGCATCGTCGGGACCGGCCAGGTGCCCGGTCACCGCTTTGCTGCCATCGGCGGTCACATGCGACTCGACGTCGCCGAAACCCAACTCGGTGAACGTACCGAGCAACCAGTCGACCATCCGGTCGCAGTCCTCCGGCGGAGTGCCGGTGGGGTCGTAGACGGATTCGAACGCGACCATCTCGGCGAGCTCGGTCTTCGCCTGCGGCATCAATTCCCGCACGCGCTCGCGCAGGCTCTCGTCGGTCGTCGTGTCGTCGGTCATCGGCGCTCCCTCGCAATCGGATCGGCGTGACATCAGCCTGTCACGATGTAAGGCGTGAGGCGCGGTGGCAGCCCTTCG
Organism: Gordonia aquimaris; assembly: GCF_026262595.1. Taxonomy (NCBI): domain Bacteria; kingdom Bacillati; phylum Actinomycetota; class Actinomycetes; order Mycobacteriales; family Gordoniaceae; genus Gordonia; species Gordonia aquimaris. The sequence continues at coordinate 4,057 of NZ_JAPKFM010000046.1, forward strand.
TGACGGCCTCTCCAAGCTCCGGCCTCCTCAGGGACCAGGTGCTCACCACAAGACCACGATCGCCTGTCACACCAGGTCGTGGGTTTCCAGCCGACCGTCAGCGATCGCGTCGAGCATCGCGGCATGGTCGGCCTCGTCGATGTCGGCGTAGGACTCCGAGAAGTCGGCGATGGCATCGGCGAAGCCCTTGGCGCTACCGAGGTACTCGGCGATCTGGAGGCGTGAACCGGTTCGGGCGTGCGCATGTGCCAGTGCCCGACCGCACAACTTCGCGTAGAGCTTCATGTCGTCGGGACTCAACGCCTCGATCACCACCGACCCCTTGCCGTCACGCAATTGCCGGACGTACAGGTCACGCTTCTCGCCGTTCTCGTCGAGTCCGGAGGTCCAGCCGAGGAACACGTCACTGGCCGCCTGCAGCAGCCGCTGGCCCTCGACGACCCGCTGCCCCTGGTTGGCGTACTGCTGAGTGGGCACGTAGTCGGCGAGCACCGAGCGCTGCGCCTCCTTCATCTGCAGGAACAGCGGATCGTCGGACCGTGCGCCATGCATCAGCACGATCCAGGCACGAGTGCCGACGCTGCCCACTCCCACCACCTTGCGCGCCACGTCGACGATCGTGAACTGGTCGAACAACGCCCTAATGTGGTCGGGCAACATCGTGCGGTAGGCATCGACCCGGCCCGCGATCCGGTTGGCGACCTCGTCGGCGTGGCTGTCGGGGAACAACTCGTGGATCGGGACCAGCAGCGGCGGATCGCTACGGATGTGCACATTGCCGTCGGCATCGATCACGCAGAGTTTCGCCACCGCCTGGGTGCTGTTGCGGTGCTGCGCCTTCCGCAGCCCCTTCAGCGTGCGTGCCTCGGTCGAGGTGTCGAGTTTGGAGGTCACCTTCGTCAACACCTCTTCGGTGTCGATGCGGGCATACCAGCAGTCCATCGTCGACATGGCCGCGCTGGCCGTCATCCACTTCTGATACGACTTGGCCACGTCGCGCGCGTGCCGTCGGGTGGTGGCGGCATCGAAGCCGCTTCCCCGTCCGGCCACGGTGAAACTGGCCGCCAGCCGTTTCACGTCCCACTCGAACGGACCAGGAGCGGTCTCGTCGAAGTCGTTGAGATCGAAGATCATCCGCCGCTCTGGGGTGTTGAACACACCGAAGTTGCTCAGATGAGCGTCACCGCAGAGTTGTGTCATGATCCCGGAATGAGGCACCGCGGCGAGGTCGGCCGCCATCACCGCCGCTGCGCCGCGGTAGAACGTGAACGGCGTCGCCGCCATCCGGGAATTGCGGACGGGTACGAGTTCGGGCACACGCGAGGTGGCCTGTCGGGTGAGGATCTCGATCGGATCGCCCCGCTGGGCCTGGTCCACACACGTGGCGAGATCGGTGATGGTCGCCGTCATCGACGCCTCCTACTGATACGAGACGAACGACGGTGTGGGCCGCACCTGCATGGTCCGCGCCGGACTGAACGTCGGGGTGTCCTCGGTGTAGAAATTCTTCCACCCCAGCCACACGTTCGCAGGTAGATCGGCGATCACCCGCTGCCATGTTCCCTTCTTCACCGGCGGACTACCGTGGCCGTCGGCGTGGATCACCACCTGCAGTTCGGGTCGGGCGGTGTCGAGGCGGTCGCGGCCGACCACCATGTCGGTGTCGAATTCGTGTACGACGAGCAGTTTCTGCGGAAGCCCCCGGGCACGGGTGAGGTCGGCCAGCCAGGACGAGGTGCGGTTGACCTCGTCGACGTCGACGGACCCGATCTGGGTCAGGTGCACCTGATCGGGTTTCAGTCGCCATTCCGGGTCGAGCGCCAGTCCCACGTTCGGTTCGGCGAGCAGCGAGGCGTAGCGCTTGGCCTGCGTCAGGAAGTCGGCGCGCCCCGGCTGCAGATCGAGTGTCACATACACCCCGGCGTCCTGCGCGGCCTGCACCCACGGCCGGAGCCGCTGCGGGTCGATCATGCTGGAATACGTCCCGTCGGGTCCGGGTTCCGACGACGCGACGGCGGCGATGATCTCGAAGGCCGGCACCACCGGCGTCGCGCTGAACGGCCGATACTGCGCCGCAAGCTGATCGACCCGCTCGACCGACGCCTGCGCGCCCTGCGCACCCAACGGGCCGAGTGAGGGATCACCCGGTGAGCCGTACAGCGCCACCAGGCGCCGCCCGGGAAAGATGAGCTGGCCGCCGCCGGGGAGCTCGGGCTGGGTGCGGGCCGCCCGGGTCTGGCGTGCGAAGGCGCGGCTGTCACCGAAGCCCGTTCCGAATGCGCGCACCGTCGCGTCCGGGTGTTCCCGCAACATGCGGACCGACTCACCGGTGGACCGCGGATCGTCGACGGGCACCCGAACGACCTGCGCTCCGGCGGCCTCTGCGGTGAAAGCCGCGTCCGGGGACGCGTCGGCACCGAGATACACGAGCGTGGTACCACGTTGGGCCGCATGCTGTTCGATGAGATCGTCGGGGTCGGTGGTGACCAAGGCATCGGTCAACCCGCGCGCCACGGAGGAGGCGGCACCCAGCACCACGACGCGCTCGGGTGCCAGGCGTGCGAGTTCCGCGCGCACGGCCGCGCGTCGCGCCGGACTGACGGCCAGGGTGGGGGTGTCGTATCGTCGCGCGGCGGCCTTCGCACGCCGCCGAACATCGTCATTCGCGTTGGCGGGCATCAGGATCGCGGCGCCGGCGTGGCGGAACAATGTGCGACTGACCAGGACCCCGTCCACCGGCCCATCGTCGGCGACCACGCCAGAGGTGGCCTCGGCAAGTTCGGTCGCCGGCCCGGACGACCGGATCGTCGGCGACGCGACGGTGAGAGCCGCGATCAGTGTCACGGCGATGACAATCGACCACACGCGTCTGCGTGACATCGGACTGATTGCCCCCTTCGCTGTCGCGGTCGTCGAACTCGTCGGCGCTCACATGCCCGCCGCGGCACCAACGTAGCAGCCTTTTGGGTTGCCGCAACCACCCGAAAGTCGCTGCAGGTCAAGCGCTGTCGCGACGTTGCAGGTGCAAGAGGCGGAGTTCGGCGCGAATGCGTTCAGCGTCGGGGCCGAGGCGCGAACGTGACCGATGACGCGGCGGGGCCCACCCCCCGGTTCGTTGTATACCGATCGCAATCGGCGACAGCACGGCAATCAGGAGGAGCAGCAGGATCAACATGTTCATGACTGAAAGTATGTTCTCGTAAATATCCCGCCGACAGTGGCCTGAACGACATTGTTCGCAAAATTTCGGCCATACTGGATGGGTGTTGAAGAAGGTCGCCGTCGTACTGCATCGCCAGGTGGCGCTGTTCGAGTTCGGGGTGGTCAACGAGGTGTTCGGCCTCGATCGCACCGATGACGGCGTCCCGGCCTTCGAATTCCTGATCGCCTCGCCGGATCCGGGGGTTCCACTGAGCATCGGTCACGGCGCGGCGGTGGTCCCACCGCATGCGCTCGACGACTGCCTCGACGCCGACCTGGTGGCTGTTCCGGGTGGCAGCACCGACCCGGACTTCGCACCCGAGATACTCCAGACCCTGCGCGGGGTGGTCGACAACGGAGGCCGCGTGCTCACGGTGTGTACTGGCGCGTTCGCTGCCGCCGAGGCCGGCCTGCTCGACGGTCGCCGGTGCACGACGCATTGGCGCCACGGCGCCGAACTCGCCCGCCGCTATCCGAAGGCGATCGTCGACACCGACGTGTTGTTCGTCGATGACGGGCCGGTCACCACGAGCGCCGGAACCGCTGCCGGAATCGACGCGTCATTGCACCTTGTCCGCGCGGAGTATGGGCCCGACGTCGCCAATCGCATCGCCCGCCGGATGGTGGTGCCGCCGCATCGCGACGGCGGACAGCGCCAGTTCGTGGAGGCACCCGTACCTGCCTGCGAGTCCGACGGGTTCGCCCAGGTCCTCGACTGGATGGTCGAACACCTCGATACCGACATCACGGTCGACGAACTGGCCAACCGGATGCACATGTCCACGCGCACCTTTGCCCGGCGCTTTGTCGACGAGGTCGGGGTGTCGCCTCACCGATGGCTGACCGAGCAGCGGGTGCTGCACGCGCGCCGGTTGCTCGAATCCACCACACTGCCGGTCGACGACGTCGCCGCCCGGGTGGGTTTCGCGTCCGCGACGTTGCTGCGCCACCACTTCAACGCCACCGTCGGGGTCACGCCGACTGTCTACCGCCGCCGATTCGCCGCCCGCTGAGCGGGCCCGGCTACCCGGAGCCGGTGTCGGTGGTCGACCTCTCGGCAGCGTAGGACTCGGCGAAGGAGACGCGCGGGGTGGTCGCGGTGTGCACGAGCGCCATCGCGACGAAGGTGAGGGTGGCCAGCGCGAACACCGCGGTCACCACGAGGGCGCCGATCTGGGCCACCGTATAGAGCACGCCGTCGCCGGCCGACGCGGCCACGGCCGCGCTCATCGCCAGTGCAGTTCCGAACAACGCCCAGGCGGCACTGCGGATGCGCGGACCGACCACCGATGCGTAGAAGAGTCGCTGGTAGATGGCCAGCTCGAACTCGTCCACCGATGCCAGCCGGACCTCGTCGGTCCCGGCGAGCTCGCGGAGTTCGCGGGCGAGCGTCACGTCACGCTGCAATGTCGCGGTCTCATGTTGCCGGTAACGCACGAACGCGATGACCCCGACGGCCGCCGCGAGTAGCCCCAACCCCACTACCGCTGCCCAACTGTCCACGCTGCCACGCTACATGCGGGCATTTCGCATCGTTCGCGGGGTCACAGTCACCTCGAGAGCTGCCATCGAACTCGAGCACGCGGACACGACAACGCCGACATGACCGGGGCGCTCGGCCATGTCGGCGTGTCAGGAGCAGACGTCAGACGGACTGCGCCTGCCACATCCAGTGCAGCTGCTCGAGCTTCGAGACGATCTCGATCAGCAGGTCCTGAGTCACCGGATCGGCCGACTCGGTGGCCTGGACTCGCTCGCGCAGACCGCCGATCACCGACTGCAGGTTATCGATGACCGCGGTGACGACGTCACTATCCTGGGTCCAACCTTCGCCGAAACCCTTGGTGTTCGCGGTTTTCGCGACGGTCTCTGCGCGGCCGTCCGGGCTGACACCGATAGCGGTTGCGCGCTCGGCTGCGGCATCGGTGAACTCGCGCGCGACCGAGACCAACTCGTCGAGTTCGAGGTGAACCGAACGGAACTGACGTCCGACGACGTTCCAGTGCGCCTGCTTGGCGATCAGCGACAGGTCGATCAGGTCGACGAGGGTGTCCTGCAACGCCTTACCGGTGACCGACTTCTGCTCTTCGGTGAGCGTGCTGGTGATGGGTGTGTTGGTGGCCATGGTGGACCGCTCCTTTCCTTGCGTGGGCTGTACGCGTCGGCGCGGGTCGGGTCAGACCCGAACCGTGATGTTGTGCTCGATATTTCCCTTGGTGGCCTTGGAGTACGGGCAGAAGGCATGGGCGCCTTCGGCCAGTTCCTTGGCCTTTGCCTCGTCGAGGCCCGGCAAATAGGTCTCGATGGTGGCGACGAGGGCGAATCCGCCGTCGGCGTCGTCCTTGCCGATGCCGACCGTCACGGTCACCGTCGCCTCGTCGGGCACCTGCGCGCCCGCCTGCTTGGCGGTCGCCCGCAACGCTCCGAGGAAGCACGACGCATAGCCGGCCGAGAACAACTCCTCGGGATTCGCGCCTTCGCCGCTGCCACCCATCTCGGTGGGCGGCCGCATGTCGAGGTCGACCCGGCCGGGCTGCGAGACGACCTGGCCGTCTCGGCCACCCCCGGTGGCCGTGGAGGCGACGGTGTACACGGGATCAATTGCTGCCATGGGCTTCTCCTGACTCACTCGGTGTTGCTGAATCCACTCGATGTCGCTGGATCACAGTGCGTTCACACGGTTCTGGACGTTTGTTTCGTCATTTTTCTTTCACCGCAACCAAACTGCGACACCGCGGGCATTCACCCCAGTAGGTGACCTCGGCCTCATCGATGCGGTAGCCGTGATCGTCATCGGGCAGCGCACACGGGGCCTGCCCGACCGCGCAATCGATGTCGACGATCTGTCCGCAGCGACGACAGATCAGATGGTGATGATTGTCGCCCGTGCGGGTCTCATAGCGGACCGGCGAACCGGCCGGCTCGATGCGCCGAAGCAGACCGCGATTCGTACACGCGCGCAGGACGTCGTAGACGGTCTGCGTGGACACCCCGCCGAGGTGTTCGCGGACCCCGGTGGCGACGAAATCCGCGGTCGAGTGCGGGTGATCGTCCAGAATCTCCAGCACCGCGACGCGGGGCGCGGTGACCCGCATTCCCGCTTCGCGAAGCCGTCGATGGAACCGGTGACGATCTGACATGACTCCACTATAGCAGTTTTCTGGAACTAGTCCAGAAATAGGAACAGTTCCAGAAAATGAGGAAAGGCTTGCCTGAACCCGCGCCGCC
>NZ_JAPKFM010000047.1:0-10073 GCF_026262595.1 Gordonia aquimaris
CGAACGGCCCCCGCACTCGAAAGTGGGGGGCCGTTATGCGATTCGGCTTGCGTGATCTCGATACGTCCTCGGCTAGCGCCTCGGACTACTCGATCACCAGTGGAAGCTAGCGCCTCGGACTACTCGATCACCAGTGGAAGCTAGCGCCTCGGACTACTCCTTGGATCGAGTAGCCGCGAACGTAGTGAGTGGCGTATCCGCTGGATCGAGCTTGTCGAGATCGAGATCGATCGGCGGGTGGAGGCTACCGGTAGTCGTTGGAGAACCCGTAGTCGTCCAGCGGCACCGCAGCACCGGCGGGAGCACCGAAGGTGCCGTCCGGGCTGTAGTAGGTGTCGTCGTAGGACGGCACCGCGTAGGCCGCGGCGCGTGCCTCTTCGGTCGGCTGCACCTGGATGTTGCGGTACTGGTTGATGCCGGTACCGGCCGGGATCAGCTTACCGATGATCACATTCTCCTTGAGACCGATCAGCTTGTCGCTGCGGCTGTTGATGGCCGCATCGGTCAGGACACGCGTGGTCTCCTGGAACGACGCCGCCGACAACCACGACTCGGTCGCGAGGCTTGCCTTGGTGATACCCATCAGCACGGGACGTCCGGCGGCGGGCTCGCCACCCTCGGTCACGACGCGACGGTTCTCCGACTCGAACTCGGAACGCTCGGTGAGCGAACCGGGCAGGAACTCGGTGGCACCGGAGTCGATGATCGTCACGCGACGCAGCATCTGACGCACGATGGTCTCGATGTGCTTGTCGTGGATCGACACACCCTGGCTGCGGTAGACCTCCTGGACCTCGTTGACCAGGTGCACCTGCACCTGACGCGGGCCCATCACGCGCAGCACCTCGTGCGGGTTCGCCGAACCCTCCATGAGCTGCTGGCCCACATCGACGTGGTCGCCGTCGGCCAGCAGCCGCTCGGAACCGTCATCGTGCTTGAACACGCGCAGACGCTGACGCTTCGAGATCTTGTCGTAGACAACCTCTTCGGAGCCATCATCGGGGATGATGGTGATCTTGTAGAAGCGGTCGTCGTCCTCGAGGCGCACCCGGCCGGAGACCTCCGCGATCGGCGCGACACCCTTGGGCACGCGCGCCTCGAAGAGCTCCTGGACGCGGGGCAGACCGCCGGTGATGTCCTCACCGACGCCACCCTGGTGGAACGTACGCATCGTCAGCTGGGTACCGGGCTCACCGATCGACTGAGCCGCGATGATGCCGACGGCCTCGCCGATGTCGACGAGCTTGCCGGTCGCCATCGAACGCCCGTAGCAGTGCGCGCACACCCCGGTGCCGGTGGCACAGGTGAGCACCGACCGCACCTTGACCTGGGTGATACCGGCCGCGAGGAGTGCCTCGATGGCCGGGTCGCCGAGGTCGTGGCCGCGTTCGACGATGACGTTGCCGTTCTCGTCGAGCGCGTCGGTCGCCAACGTGCGTGCGTAGGTGGAGGTCTCCACATGCGCATCGCGGATCAGCGTGCCGTCGGGCATCTTCTCGGCGATGGTCGTGTTGATGCCACGCTCAGTGCCGCAGTCGGTCTCGCGAACGATGACGTCCTGGGACACGTCCACCAGACGACGGGTCAGGTAACCCGAGTCGGCGGTACGCAACGCGGTGTCGGCCAGACCCTTACGGGCACCGTGGGTGTTGATGAAGTACTCGGCCACGGTCAGACCCTCGCGGAACGAGGACTTGATCGGACGCGGGATGAACTCACCCTTCGGGTTGGTCACCAGACCCTTCATGCCCGCCAGCGAGCGGATCTGGGTCATGTTGCCCGCCGCACCCGACTTCACGATCATCGGGATCGGGTTGTCGTCCGGGTAGTGGGCCTCCATGACCTGTCCGACCTCTTCGGTGGCCTGCTTCCAGATCTCGACGAGTGCGTCACGACGCTCTTCCGGAGTCAACGCACCGCGCTGGAACTTGCGCTCCAGACCGTCGGCCCGCTCCTCGTACTTGTCGAGGATCTCCTTCTTCTGCGGCGGCACGAGCACGTCGGCCATCGACACGGTCACACCCGAACGGGTGGCCCAGTAGAAGCCGACGTCCTTGAGCTTGTCGACGGTCTGGGCGACCACGATCATCGGATACCGCTCGGCCAGGTCGTTGATGATGACGGCCTGACGCTTCTTCGGCATCTGCTCGTTGACGAACGGGTACTCCACCGGGAGCAGCTCGTTGAACATGACGCGACCCAGCGTGGTGTCGCAGTACCAAGCCTGACCGTAGGTCCAGCCGTCCGGAAACAGCTCGGCCTCGATCTCGGCCGGCGGACGCTGATCGGTCAGCCGCACCTTGATGCGCGACTGCACGGTCAGTGCACCGAGGTCGACAGCCATGATGGCCTCGGCCGGACTCGAGTAGACGCCGCGCTCGACATCGTCGTTCGATGCCGGGCTGTACTCGCCTGCCGCGCCTTCCTTCAGCGTGGTCAGGTAGTACAGGCCGGTCACCATGTCCAGACGCGGCATGGCGAGCGGACGGCCCGATGCCGGCGACAGGATGTTGTTGCTCGACAGCATCAGGATGCGCGCCTCGGCCTGTGCCTCCGCGGACAGCGGGAGGTGCACGGCCATCTGGTCGCCGTCGAAGTCGGCGTTGAACGCCTCACAGACCAGCGGGTGCAACTGGATGGCCTTGCCTTCCACCAGCTGCGGCTCGAAGGCCTGGATGCCGAGGCGGTGCAGCGTCGGTGCGCGGTTGAGCAGCACCGGGTGCTCGCCGATGACCTCTTCGAGCACGTCCCACACGGCGGGGCGCTGACGCTCCACCATGCGCTTGGCCGACTTGATGTTCTGTGCCTGGTTCAGGTCGACCAGACGCTTCATCACGAACGGCTTGAACAGCTCGAGCGCCATCAGTTTCGGCAGACCGCACTGGTGCAGCTTGAGCTGCGGGCCGACGACGATGACCGAGCGGCCCGAGTAGTCGACGCGCTTGCCGAGCAGGTTCTGACGGAAACGACCCTGCTTGCCCTTGAGCAGATCCGAGAGCGACTTCAGCGGGCGGTTGCCCGGTCCGGTGACCGGACGGCCGCGACGACCGTTGTCGAACAGGGCGTCCACCGACTCCTGCAGCATCCGCTTCTCGTTGTTGACGATGATCTCGGGCGCACCGAGGTCGATCAGTCGCTTGAGGCGGTTGTTGCGGTTGATGACGCGGCGGTACAGGTCGTTGAGGTCGGAGGTGGCGAAGCGGCCACCGTCGAGCTGCACCATCGGACGCAGCTCCGGCGGGATCACCGGCACCGCGTCGAGCACCATACCCAGCGGGCTGTTACCCGACTGCTGGAAAGCCGCGACCACCTTCAGTCGCTTGAGCGCACGCAGCTTCTTCTGGCCCTTGCCGTTGCGGATGGTGTCGCGCAGCGAGTCGGCCTCGGCGTCGATGTCGAAGTTCTCCAGGAGCTTCTTGATCGCCTCGGCACCCATCGCGCCGGTGAAGTACTCACCGAAACGCTCGTCGAGCTGGCGGTAGAGCTTCTCGTCGATGATCAGCTCGCCCGGGCTCAACTTGGTGAACTTGTCCCAGATCTCCTCGAGCTCGTCGAGCTGCCGCTGGGCCTGATCACGCATGCGCCGCATCTCGCGCTCGGCACCGTCACGCACCTTGCGGCGCACATCGGCCTTGGCGCCCTCGGCCTCGAGTTCAGCCAGGTCGGCCTCGAGCTTCTGCTGACGCTCGTTCAGGTCGACGTCGCGCTGATCGGCGACGGCCTTCTTCTCGACCTCCATCTCGGCCTCACGGGTCGACAGCTCCGCGTGACGCAGCTCGTCGTCGACCGACGTGATGACATAGGCGGCGAAGTAGATGATCTTCTCGAGATCCTTCGGCGCCAGGTCGAGCAGGTAGCCCAGCCGGCTCGGCACACCCTTGAAGTACCAGATGTGGGTGACCGGGGCGGCCAGCTCGATGTGGCCCATCCGCTCACGCCGCACCTTGGCGCGGGTCACCTCGACGCCGCAGCGCTCACAGATGATGCCCTTGAAGCGGACGCGCTTGTACTTGCCGCAGTAGCACTCCCAGTCGCGGGTCGGGCCGAAGATCTTCTCGCAGAAGAGTCCGTCCTTCTCCGGCTTGAGGGTGCGGTAGTTGATGGTCTCGGGCTTCTTGACCTCACCGTACGACCAGTTGTGGATGTCATCGGCCGTGGCGAGACCGATCTTCAGTTCGTCGAAGTAATTGACGTCGAGCACTTGTTACCTTTCGAGAGCTCTTAAGTCTGGTTCGTCGGTGGGGTCAGTTGGCCAGATCGTCAACCGTCGCGGACTCGTTGCGCGACAAGTTGATTCCCAGGTTCGCCGCCGCACGCTCGAGATCCTCGTCGTCGGAGTCCTGCATGGTGATCGCGGCACCGTCGGAGGAGAGCACCTCCACGTTCAGGCACAGCGACTGCAACTCCTTGAGGAGCACCTTGAACGACTCGGGGATACCCGGCTCGGGGATGTTCTCGCCCTTGACGATCGCCTCGTACACCTTCACGCGGCCGACCACGTCGTCGGACTTGATGGTCAGCAGCTCCTGCAGCGTGTAGGCGGCGCCGTAGGCCTGCATGGCCCAGCACTCCATCTCACCGAAGCGCTGACCACCGAACTGCGCCTTACCGCCGAGCGGCTGCTGGGTGATCATCGAGTACGGACCGGTCGAACGCGCGTGGATCTTGTCGTCGACCAGGTGGTGCAGCTTGATGATGTACATGTAGCCAACCGAAACCGGATACGGGAACGGCTCGCCGGAACGACCGTCGAACAGCGTCGCCTTGCCGTCGCTGTTGACCATCACCTCGCCGTCGCGGTTGGGCAGCGTCGAGCCCAGCAGGCCCTGCAGCTCCTCCTCGCGCGCGCCGTCGAACACCGGGGTGGCGGTGTTGGTGTCGGGCTCGGCGGAGTACATCTCCTCGGGCAGCTTCGACGCCCAATCCGGCACACCGGAGGCCACGTTGATGTTCCAGCCGGCCTTGGCCACCCACCCGAGGTGGGTTTCCAGGATCTGGCCGATGTTCATACGACGCGGCACACCGTGGGTGTTCAGGATGATGTCGACGGGCGTGCCGTCAGGCAGGAACGGCATGTCCTCCTGCGGAAGGATCTTGCCGATGACGCCCTTGTTGCCGTGGCGCCCGGCCAACTTGTCGCCGTCCTGGATCTTGCGCTTCTGAGCCACGTACACACGCACGAGCTCATTGACACCGGGAGCCAGATCGTCGTCGTCGTCGCGGCTGAACACGCGCACACCGATGACCTTGCCGGTCTCGCCGTGCGGCACCTTCAGCGAGGTGTCACGCACCTCGCGCGCCTTCTCACCGAAGATCGCACGCAGCAGTCGCTCCTCCGGGGTCAGCTCGGTCTCACCCTTCGGGGTGACCTTGCCGACCAGGATGTCGCCGTCACGGACCTCGGCACCGATACGCACGATGCCGCGCTCGTCGAGATCGGCGAGGACCTCGTCGGAGACGTTCGGGATGTCCCGGGTGATCTCCTCGGCGCCGAGCTTGGTGTCGCGGGCGTCGATCTCGTGCTCCTCGATGTGGATCGAGGTGAGGGTGTCCTCTTCGACGAGACGCTGGCTCAGGATGATCGCGTCCTCGTAGTTGTGGCCCTCCCACGGCATGATCGCGACGAGCAGGTTCTTGCCCAGCGCCATCTCGCCGTCTTCGGTGCACGGACCGTCGGCCAGCACCTGGCCGGTCTCGACACGCTGCCCCTCGTCCACGATCGGGCGCTGGTTGGCGCAGGTGCCGTGGTTGGAGCGGGCGAACTTGCGCATCCGGTAGGTGTCGCGGCTGCCGTCGTCGGCCATCACGGTGATGTAGTCGGCGGAGACCTCTTCGACGACACCGGTCTTGTCGGAGACGATGACGTCGCCGGCGTCGACGGCGGCCCGCAGCTCCATACCGGTACCCACCAGCGGCGACTCGTTACGCACCAGCGGCACGGCCTGACGCTGCATGTTGGCACCCATCAGGGCACGGTTGGCGTCGTCGTGCTCGAGGAACGGGATCATCGCGGTCGCGACCGACACCATCTGGCGCGGCGAGACGTCGAGGTAGTCGACCTGATCCGGGTTGACGAACTCCACCTCGGAGCCCTTCTTGCGGACCAATACACGGCCGTCGGTGATCTGCCCGTTCAGGTCGTAGTTCGTGTTCGCCTGGCCGACGAGGTAGCGGTCCTCTTCGTCGGCGGTCAGGTACTTGACGCTGTCGGTAACCACACCGTTCTCGACCTTGCGGTACGGGGTTTCGATGAAGCCGAACGGGTTCACCCGCGCGTACACCGACAGCGAACCGATCAGACCGATGTTGGGCCCCTCAGGGGTCTCGATCGGGCACATGCGGCCGTAGTGGCTCGGGTGCACGTCGCGCACCTCGAGGCCGGCACGCTCACGACTCAGACCGCCCGGGCCCAGCGCCGACAGACGACGCTTGTGGGTCAGACCCGACAGCGGGTTGTTCTGGTCCATGAACTGCGACAGCTGGCTGGTGCCGAAGAACTCCTTGATCGCCGCCACGACGGGACGGATATTGATCAGGGTTTGCGGGGTGATCGCCTCGACGTCCTGGGTGGTCATGCGCTCACGCACGACACGCTCCATGCGCGACAGACCCACACGGATCTGGTTCTGGATCAGCTCGCCGACGGTACGCAGACGACGGTTGCCGAAGTGGTCGATGTCGTCGACCTCCACCGGAACCTCCACGCCGCCGGGGACGGTCATGTAGGTGGTGGTGTGCGGGTCGGCCTCGTGCAGACGCACCAGGTACTCGACCGTGGCGATGATGTCCTCGCGGGTCAGCACGCCCTCGCCCGACATCGGGTTGTCGGTGAGGCCGAGCTTCTTGTTGATCTTGTAGCGGCCGACGCGGGCGAGGTCGTAGCGCTTCTCCTTGAAGAACAGGTTCTCCAGGAGGTTCTCCGCGGACTCCTTGGTCGGCGGCTCACCCGGACGCAGCTTGCGGTAGACCTCGAGCAGCGCCTCGTCCTGGTTGGCGGTGTTGTCCTTCTCCAGGGTGGACATCATGATCTCGGAGAAACCGAAGCGCTCGGTGATCTCCTCGGTGGTCAGGCCCAGCGCTTTGAGCAGCACGGTGACCGGCTGGCGACGCTTGCGGTCGATGCGAACGCCCACAGTGTCGCGCTTGTCGACGTCGAACTCGAGCCAAGCACCACGGCCCGGGATCACCTTGACGGTGTGCAGGTTCTTCTCGGTGGCCTTGTCGATCGAGGAGTCGAAGTAGACGCCCGGGCTGCGCACCAGCTGGCTCACCACGACACGCTCGGTGCCGTTGATGATGAAGCTGCCCTTGTCGGTCATGATCGGGAAGTCGCCCATGAACACGGTCTGCGACTTGATCTCGCCGGTGTTGTTGTTGATGAACTCCGCGGTGACGAACAGCGGCGCCGCATAGGTCATGTCCTTGTCCTTGCACTCCTCGACGGAGGCCTTGACCTCGTCGAAGTGCGGCTCGGAGAAGGACAGCGACATCGAGCCGGAGAAGTCCTCGATGGGGGACAGTTCGTGCAGGATGTCCTCGAGACCACCGGTGGGGTTGTCGTCACCACGGGCAATGGCCTTGGCACGCCACTCGGGGGTACCCACGAGCCACTCGAAGGAATCGAGCTGGAGGTCGAGGAGTCCGGGGACCTCCAGTGGCTCGTCGATCTTTGCAAAAGATGCGCGCTTGGGCGCGCCGGGGATGGTTGAGGTGGACTGGCGGTCGAGTGCCAAGATGCGTCCTTCCAACACGAAGTGTTCTACCTAGCTCGGTGCTTGGCTTGATGGGCCGTTCGCTGGTGGCACCTGCAACTTCGGCGATCACCACGAGCACACACAGCAAAGGTGGCCAGAGGAAGGATCGGTACATGGACAGGAGGCAGCCAGCGCAACGTCCAACTGTAGCAGAAAATAGACGCACTTTGTCAAGCCACGTCTGGAAGCGAGTTCGCGCGGGTGGCTGCCTGCACGTCATTCGCTGGTGACAGCGTGGCCCGACATCGCCGATACGTCAAGCGCTACGCGCATATTTGGGTCAGAAAACTGGCGCCTTACCTGCGCAGAGCCGGGGCAGGCCGGCATTCCGGGAGCGAAAAACACCTCCGACGGGCACTCGAGTAGATCCGGCAACGACACGGCGGTCGCGGCACGCTTGTAATCGGGCGCATGTCGGGGGTGCTTCTCGGGACCTGGATGCCCGGGGTCGGTCAGAACGCGTCGACCTTGTTGATCAGCCAGGCGTCACCCTGCTTGATCATGCCGAACTGGTATCGCGGCGCGGCACTCTGTCCGGCGATCCCGGCCTGCTGCTGGCTCACGATCATGTTGACGACGACCTGGGCGGTGTCGCCGTCATCGCCACCGCTCAGGTCGGCGACGCCCACCGATTCCACCCGGCAGTCGGCGACCGCCTTGGTCTGATTGAGGATGTCGCGTTGTTGAGGCAGATACTCGTCGAACTCCGTCAACGCCTGGCCGGTCAGGACCGCCCGCGCCTCGCCGGCCCATTTGTCGATGTCGACGGTGTTGACGGTCAGTGCGCAGGCCTTGCTCTGCACCTGCGAGGTCAGTTCCGTGGTGGCCGGCTGGTCGACGAAGGCCTGGTTGGGCCCGATGTCAGCGCCCGGATACAGACCGGCGACGAGGGCGAAGATGCCGAGGACCACCGCGAGTGCGGCCAGCACCCCGACCACGGTCCGCAGCCCGGATCGCACGGGACGTCTCCGAGACGGTGTGCTCGATGCCGCCTGCGACGGGCTCGTGGCGGCGCCGTCGCCCGGGCGGAGAGTCGACACACGTGCCACCCGGCGTTTGGCGGCCGGTTTGGGCTGGTCGGCGTCGTCGGTCGAATCAGTCGACGGACTGTCGTCGACGGAATCCGCGGTGCCGTCGGACGCAGCCGAGGCGACCTCGGCCGGATCCGGGTCGTTCTCGGGGACGTCGGAGGTGGTACTTGCCTCGGTGGGACTCGAAGGTCCGTCGGCGGGATTCTGGGTTTCGTCGGCGGGGCTCGAAGTTGCGTCGGCGACATTCGGGGTCGCGTCGGCGACATTCGGGGTTGCGTCGGCGACATTCGGGGTTCCGTCGGCGGGGTGGCCGGGCGCGGTGCGGCCGGCGACCCGGGGGGTGGACTTGCGCTTGGGTCGTTGTCCCTTGCGCGGTGGGCGTGGGTTGGTCGCCATCAGTTACCCCCTCCCCCGTTCTGGGTGGCTCCCTCGGGCGCGGACCCGTCGGCACCCTGCCCGCCGTCCTGGCCCGCGGCGGTGCCCGGGTCCTGATACTGCAGCGAGTCGAGCGGGACGATGTCGTTGGCCTTCCACGTGTCGCCGTCCTTGGTCATCGACACCGAGAAGCCCATCGTCTGGGTGACGCCGGCCTCGTTCTCCCGCTTGGATGTCGCGGCCACGTAGACCAACACCTTCGCGTTGCCGCCGTCGGCGTCCACCTCGGTCGGTGCGCTGCGCATGAGACGCGAGGTGAGCGATGCTGCCTGCGGCCCGGCGTCGGTGATCATCGAGTTCAGGTTGCTGACGTCCTGATTGGTGATCTGTTCGCGCGCCTTGCCGGTCAGCGAGGCATCCACCCGACGCTTCCAGTCGGCGGTGTCGCGCGGGTCCACCGTCGTCACGTTGATGATGGCCTGCTCGGCACCGTTCACGGCGCCGTCGCGGGCCTCCTGAATCGGCTTCTGCACGAAGTACGCCTGATAGCCCTGATAGCCGAACCAGACCGCGCAGCCGGCCGCGACGATCACCGCGACGATGGCGGCAACCAACGCGACGGTCGCGCCGGTGCTGCGCGACCGTGCGCGCCCCGACGTCGGAGAGGTCGATGTGCTACTCGTCGTCATCGGCCGTCACCTAACCATCGGGGCCTGAGAGGAACCCAAGCAATCACTGTGGCCGAACTCCCAGCAGTGCCGCCAGCTGTCGCGCCAACGGGTTCAGATTGAGCTTGTCCGGATCCTTCTTCGGAATGTCGTCCCATGGCTGCGCGAACTCCGGATTGGCATACACCGCCCGCTCGGCACTGCGCACACCCGTGGGGTTACCCACCGGCACCGTGCACTTGGCG
>NZ_JAPKFM010000048.1:0-9802 GCF_026262595.1 Gordonia aquimaris
CTCCGGACCACCCGAATCCAACTCCAACGCCACATCCACGCCGTCATCGGTCAACGACAACTGCCCGACCCGACCCACCGGCACACCCCGATACGTCACCTCCGCATTCGTGAAAATGCCACCCGAAGACGGCATCGACGCGGTGACGGTGTACTGCCCGAAACCGGCGAGCCGGTCGAGGCGTGCATACTTGGCGCCGACGTAGACCAGTGCGACCAGCCCCACCACGACGAACACGATGAGCTGGATTCGTGCCATCTTCGACAACATCAGCGCACCCCCATCTGTGCCACGACGCGGACCGCGACGTGAGTAAGGATTCGGGACACTTCTGTCATCACCGCCCCGCTCCGATCATGTCCAGCGGCCCGTCGATGAACCGCTGACCCGGCTGCGCGGGCGGCAGCAGTGTGAAGTCCGCGTTGTCGTCGGATCCGGACCCGGCCTCGGTGCTCGACTCGTCGTCCGACGACGGCGCCCGCGTGGACCCCGACGCCGGGTTCATCGGGTATGTCCCGCCCGACGGCGGGGTGTTGGGCCCCGGCCGCCAGTTCGGTCCCGGCGGCAACAAGGTGATGGTCGGCCAGCCGTAGCGCGGGCCGTTGTCACCGACATACGGGTTGCGGGGATTGACCGGCACATCCACTCGTGCCGGCGGCGAGTACTCCGGTGTCCCCTGTCCCACGCCGAGCGCCTCGAGCTGGTTGAGCAGCCGCAAGTCCAGCGTCATGAACAGGTTGGTCGAGTCGCCGTGCACACCGGGCAACAACCAGTCCGGGAACGGATGCGTCAGCATCAGCGGGGCGGCGGTGATCAGATCGGGCGCCGCCTTCGACAACTCGGTCAGCACCGGACGCAGCGCCTTGAGGTCGGTGATCAGCGAGTCGCGGGATTTGGTGAGCACGTCGGTGCCCACCTCGCCCAAGTCGTCGAGCTTGGTGAGCAGGTCGACGAGCTGCGGCCGCTGCTCCTCGAGCACCGCCACCCCCTCTGGGATCTCGTCCAGGATGCGCTCGATCTGCACCTTCTGGTTCGCGGCCCGCGTGGACAGGCGTGCCAGACCGTCGATGGCGTTGACGATGTCGTCGCGCTGCCGGTTGAGTCCGGTGATCAACCCCTGCGTCTGCTCCAACAGACTCCGGAACACCGGGCAGGTGCGGCCCTTCGGCCCGACTTCGCACGGCTGGTCGACCGACCCTTCCAGGGCCTTGTTCAACTCCGTGACGATCGGCTGCAGCTGGTTGATGCCACCACCGTTGAGCAGCATCGACAACGCTCCGAGCACCTGCTCGATGTCGGTGGCGGTGCGGGTACGACCCAGCGGGATCGGATCGGCCGGATTCTGCCGGGGCAGCTCGGTGGCGTCCTCGGGTTCGGACAGCTCGATGAACTTCTCACCGAGCAACGAGGTCTGCTGCACGGCTGCAGTGGCCTTGTCGGACAGGTCGATCTCGTTCTGCACCTCGACCTTGACCTGCGCATACCACTGGTTGTCGGGCACCTCGACCGCTTCGACACGACCGACCGGGATGCCGTTCATCTTCACCATCGACTGCGGCACCAGGTCGAGGATGTCGTCGAACTGGATCTGATAGGTCCGCGGATTGTCGCCGGTGTCCACGCCGCCGGGCAGCGGGATCGACTGGATGCCGTTGCTGCCGCAGCCGGCCAGGACCATCACCAGCGACGCCATCGCGGCACCGATGACCGCGCGCAGCGGGGTGCGGGACAGGATGTGTCGCATCAGTTCTCACCCGCCTCGGGACGTGCGGTCGACGGTCGGCTGACCGCCGGGCCGGTCGGCGGCGCCGACTCCGCACCGGATTCCAGGTTCGGATCCGGGTTGCCCGGGCCGGTGCCGGGCGCCGGGTACCGCTGCAGCTTGTTGTTGCTCATGATGCCGAACGGCAGGACCGGCAGCAGTGGCTCGAGGACACCACTGGTGATCTGCTTGCCGATGTCCTCGCACTGGCTGATCAGCGGGGCGAGGGTGGTGCTGAACTGTTCGGCGGCGGGGTCTCCGTCGAGCAGCTTGCCGAGGTCGAGCAGACGGCACTGCGCGCCGATCAGGTCCTGCAGATCCGGGATGGTCAGCCGCATGGCCAATGTGCCGGACTCGGCGTCGTAGGCGTTGATCAGGTTGTTGATGGTGACGGGCAGGACGGTCAGGACCTCCTTGAGATGGTCCTTGGTGTCCAGCAACGCCTGGGTGGTGGGCTGCAGGTCCTTGACCGTCTCGCCGAGCAGTTCCCGGTTGTCCTGGACAAACGTCGCGACATCACCGAGGGCCACCGACAGCTTGTTCAGCGCCGCCGAGAGCTGGTTGCGTTCGCCGGCCAGGAATTGGTTGAACGACGCCATCTGGGTGTTGAACTGGCGCACCTGCGCGTCGTTCTCCCGTAGCGCCCCGACGAAGACGTCGAGGTTCTTGACGGTGTCGACGATGTTGCCGCGCGAGTTGCTCAGCGTGGTCGTGGCCTTGGACAGTTCCTCGATGGCCGAGCCGAGCTTCTCGCCGTTGCCCTCGAGGTTGTCGGCGCCGGTGGCGACGAGGTCACTGACCGCGCCGTCCTTGTTGGCGCCTTCGGGACCGAGTGCCTCCGACAGCTTCTGCACGCTGTCATAGATCTGATCCACTTCGACCGGGACCATCGTCTGATCGAGCGACAGCGTGATGTCCTTGGGTGCCTTCTCCCCACCGCTGTAGGCGGGAGTCAGCTGCACATATCGGTCGGCCACCACCGACGGGATGATCTGCACGGCACGCACATCGGCGGGCAGGTCGATGCCGCGGTCGACGGTCATCGTCACCTTGACGGTGTCGCCCTGCGGGGTCACGTCGTCGACCTTGCCGACGGCGACGCCGAGGACCCGGACATCGGAACCCGAGTAGATGCCGACGCTGCGGGCGAAGGTCGCGGTGATCTTGGTGGTGCCGATCATGGAGAACGCCCACCAGAGCACACCGGCGACGATCAGCGCCACGATCAGCCCGAGGACACCCACGACGATGTGGCGTGGAGTGAACCAGCGGCCCGGGCCGGCGGTGCCGGTGAGGTCGGGTGCGGTGCTCATCAGCCGGCCTCCGTTCCGCCGTTGTTCTGCAGTACCTGTTTGTTGGGCGGTCGGGTGGTGTTCTGCTGCGGCAACGCCGGCGGCAGCAGGTTGGTGACCACCGACTCGAACCAGCGACCGTTGCCCAGCACGTTCGCGTAAAGGCGGTAGAACGGCGCCATGTAGGTGATGGTGTCGCGCAGATTCTGGTTCTGCGCGATCAGCAGCTGATTGACCTGTTGCAACGACTCCAGAGCCGGCCCGATCTGCTCCTGGTTGTCGGCCACGATCCCCGACAACGAATCCGACAGCACCGTCGTCGTGGACAGCAGCTTGGAGATCGCCTGCTGCCGGTTGTTGAGTTCGTCGAGCAGCTGCCCGGCGCCGGCGATCAGGCGGACGAACTCCTCGTTGCGGTCGGCGAGGATCTGCGACGTCGACTTGGTCGCTTCGAGCAGCCGCTGCACCTCCTGGTCACGGCTGGCGATGGTCTGCGACAACCGCGTCAGACCGTCCAGCGACGGTCCGATGTCGCCTGCGGTTCCGGAGAACGCGTCGCTCAGCGATTCCATCGACTCGGCGAGCTGGTCGGTGTCGAGCTCCTCGATCTGGTCCGCGGCATCCGAGAACGCCTCGACGACGTCGTAGGGCGACACCGTATCGGTCAGCGCGACATCGGGATCGGCGGGTTCGGTGCCCTGCGGATTCAATGCCAGGTACTTCTGGCCCAGGATCGTCTTGATCTGAATCGACGCCTGCGTCTGGTTGCCGATCCAGGTGTTGGTGACCCGGAACTTCACGTCTACGTGGTCACCTGCGAGCGCGACGCCGTCGACCTCGCCGACCTTGACGCCGGCCACCCGCACCTCGGCGCCCGGCTTGAGCCCGGCAGCCTCGGAGAACTGGGCTGTGTAGCGTGCCGCCGCACCGATCAGCGGCAGCGAGTTCAGGAAGAACGCCGACACCGCGGTCATCAACAGGATGAGGATGCCGATGGCTCCGATGCTGACCGGGGTGCGGCGACCGCCGAATCGACGATGCGGGTGCGCGTTCTGTTGCGGCTCGGCCTGCTCGGATTGGTTACCGGCGCGGGCGGCAGCGCGAACGTCCTCGGTCGAGAACCGTTCGGTCTGCGCGTCGTCGCCATCCGGCTGCGGCCGGTTCTGCTGATCGTCAGCCACAGGTCAGCCCCCCGGCCTTTCGTCCTTCCAGCAGCGGGTGGCCGCGCTGGTGTAGAGCACGTGGTTGATGTCGGGCAGCGGGATCAGTGGCTGCGTCAGCAGCGTCGACTTCCCGTTGCCGGCCACCACGTCGATGCCGCACAGATAGAACTGGAACCACGAGCCGAAGGTGGCGGCGCGGCCGATCTTCTGCAGTTTCACCGGAAGATTCGTCAACGTCTGCGCGACGTCCTCGTCGCGGGCGTTGATCTGGTCGGCCAGCGATTTCAATCCCGCGATGTCACCCTGGATCGCCGGACGGGTGGGCTGCAGGATCGACGCGGTCACCGCGGTCAGGTTCGACACGGAGGTGATCGCCGAGCCCACCGAACCGCGTTGCGCCGCCAGACCGGTCACCAGCTGCTCGGTGTTGTCGAGCAGTGCGGTGAACTGGTCGTCGTTGCGGTTCACGGTGTCGAGCACGGTGGTGAGATTGGTGATCAGTTCGCCGATCACCTTGTCCTTGTCGGCCACCGCATTGGTCAGCTCCGACGTGCTGCTGATCAGTTGAGAGATGGTGCCGCTCTCGCCTTGGAACACCTTGATGATCTGCTCGGACAGCGTGTTGACGTCCTCGGCCGATAGTTCGCGGAACAGCGGTTTGAACCCGTTGAACAGCTCGGTCAGATTCACCGCCGGATGGGTGTTGTCCGCGCCGTCGACACCGAAGGTGTAGCCGGTGTCGACCGTCTTGTTCGGGTCGCCGGCGCCCTTCTCCAACGCCAGGTACCGCAGGCCGGTGAGGTTGCGGTAACGGATGTAGAGCTGGGTGCCCTCGGGTAGTTGGTCGCGGTCCACGTTGAACTCGACCATCGCCTTGTTGCGCTCGTACACGTCGACCGAGGTGACCTGGCCGACGCGGACACCGGCGATGCGCACATCGTCGCCGGGGTTGAGCATCGCGGCGTCGGAGAACACCGCCTTGTAGTCGCTGTCGCCGTCGCCGCCGGCGTTGGCGATGGTCAGCGCCAGCAGGCTGGTGGCGATGACCGTGACCACGCCGAAGGTGATCAGCTTGATCAGCGGTCCGGTGATGGATTTCATCGGATGGTGACCTGCGCTCCCTGAAGCGACGTTCCGCCGATCGTGGTGACCCAGGTGGGTACCTTCTCGGGATCGGTGCCGTTGGCGCCGCCGTAGATGACCTTCAACTGCTTCACGTAATCCGGGTCGTCGAACGGGTTGGCGATGTTGCCCGCCGGTGTCGCCGAGAACTGTGGCTGTGGCAGCGTCTGTACGTTGCGCGGACCGGCGTTACGGGACGGCGGCTGATACGAACCGTCGGCCAAACCACCGCCGGGATACTGCGGGAACGGACGGCCGTCGGTCGCCGGTTCGTAGCAGACGGCGGGCGGATCGGTGTCGAGCAGCCGCGGCTCGTCCTGGTTGGGCAGGTACCGGCCGCGCGGGTTGACGAACTGCAGGTTCACCCGCACACCCGGGTTGTCGGTGCCCTGACCGACGATCTTGCGGGACTCCGGGATCAGGCCGGCGAAGTTGCGGAAGGTGCACACGAAGGTCGGTGACTGCTTGGCCAGACCCACCAGGAACGGTTCCGAGTCGACGGCGAGGTCGATCAGGTCGGTGCGGTTCTGTCGCAGGAACGCCGTGGTGTCGGTCGCGGCGACACCGACGGTGGCGATCAGCGTGCGTAGATCGCCTTGGCGTTCGACGATGGTTCTGTTGGTGGTGCGGAAGTTGTCGAGGGCGTCGATGACGTCGGGCAGCGCCTCGGAGTAGGTCTGCGAGAAGCTCGACAGACCACGCAGGGTGCCCTGTAGCTCCGGCATGTTGTCGTTGAAGCGCCGGAAGATGGTGTCGAGTTCGTCGAAGGTGACACCGAGCTGCTCACCGCGACCGGCCAACGCCTGCGACAACGAGGTCAGCGTGACGTTGAGATCCTGCGGCGGGATCGCATCGAGCACCGGCAGCAGGTCGTCGAACAGCTCCTGCAGTTCCTTCGCGTTGCCGCTCTCATCGGTGTAGATGGTGGAGCCGGAGGACAGGGTGGCCGCCGACGCGTCGTCGGTGGGCACCTGCAGATCCACATAGCGTTCGCCGAACAGCGTTTTCGGCAGGATGCGCGCGGTGGTGTTCTCCGGCAGCTGCGCCGCCATGTCCGGGTCGAGGCCGAGGGTCACCGAGACCGCGTCGTCGTCGGTGGGTTCCACGTCGCGGACCTCGCCGACGATGACGCCGCGCGCCTTGACGTCGGCGTTCGCGGGCAACGCGTTGCCGGTCGAATCGGTCTTGAGGGTGACGTTGGTGAAGGTGGTGAACCCATCGTTGAACTTGGTGATGGTGACCACGAAGAACAACGCGACCACGATGAAGAACACCAGCCCGAGCAGCCGGCGACGCAGCGTCGACATCGATCAGCCTCCCACTCGCACCGTCGTGGTGGTGCCCCAGATCGCCAGGCCCAGGAAGAAGTCGAGGATCGCGATGAGCACCAACGCGGCCCGCACCGCGTGACCGACGGCCACACCGACGCCGGCCGGGCCACCGGTCGCGTAATAGCCGTAGTAGCAGTGCACCAGGATGATCACGAACGCGAACACCAGGACCTTGCCGAACGACCAGAGCACGTCGGCCGGCGGCAGGAACAGATTGAAGTAGTGGTCGTAGGAACCACCGGATTGACCGTTGAACACGGTGGTGATGACACGGGAGGCCAGGTACGCCGACAACAAGCCCAGCACGTAGAGCGGGATGACCGCGATGAACCCGGCGATGACGCGCGTGGAGACCAGGAACGGGATCGACGGGACGGCCATCGACTCGAGCGCGTCGATCTCCTCGGAGATACGCATGGCACCGAGCTGGGCGGTGAAACCGCAGCCCACCGTCGCCGACAAGGCGAGTCCCGCCACCAGCGGCGCCACCTCACGGGTGTTGACATACGCCGACAAGAATCCGGTCAGCGCCTGCGAACCCAACTGATCCAGCGCCGCGTATCCCTGCAGACCGACGACCACGCCGGTGAAGCCCGACATCAGCACCATCACGCCGACGGTGCCGCCGATCACGGCGAGACCACCGGAACCGAAGGCCACCTCGGCGAGCAACCGCAGTACCTCGCGCGTGTAGTGCACCAGCGTCTTCGGAATCCAGGCGAGGGTGCGTCCGTAGAACGACATCTGCTCGCCGGCGCCGTCGAGCACCTTGAGGGGCTTGCCGAGCTGTTTTCGGGCCTCGTACATGTAGTACTCGGGCCGCGACTTCGCGATTGTCACGCCGCCACCATCACCGGCCATCGCCTAGCCTCCCTTCGGCGGAACGATCTGCAGGTAGACCGCAGTGATGATCAGGTTGGCGAGGAACAGCAGCAGGAACGTGATGACCACACTCTGGTTCACCGCGTCACCGACTCCCTTCGGTCCCCCCTTGGGGTTGAGGCCCTTGTAGGCGGCCACGACGCCGGCGAGCACACCGAAGATCGCGGCCTTGAGGGTGGAGATGTAGAGGTCGGGCAACTGCGCGAGCGCTCCGAAAGACGCCAGGTAGGCGCCGGGCGTACCACCTTGCACGACGACGTTGAAGAAGTAGCCACCACCGATGCCGACCACGGCGACCAGTCCGTTAAGCAGCATCGCCACCAACACCATCGCGAGCACCCGCGGCACCACGAGACGCTGGATCGGGTTGATGCCCAGCACTTCCATCGCGTCGATCTCCTCGCGGATGGTGCGCGACCCGAGGTCGGCGGCCACCGCCGAACCGGCGGCACCAGCGATCAGCAGCGAGGTCACCAGCGGTGATCCCTGCTGGATCACCACCAGCACGCTGGCCGCACCGGTGTACGACTCGGCACCGAGCTGCTTGATCAACGAGCCGGTCTGCAGCGAGACGATCGCGCCGAACGGAATGGCGATCAGCGCGGTCGGCAAGATCGTGACACTCGCGATGAACCAGGCCTGCTGGATGAACTCCCGCCACTGGAACGGGCGCACGAAGGACTGACGCGCGACATCGACGAAGAGCTGCACGATGTTGCCGGTCTGGGCGAGCGCGCCCGTTCCGGCCTGAGCTATCCGATCAACGCCACGCGTGGTGGCACTGGCCATTCTTATTGACTCCGACCGTCGTTGGGCTGCTGGTGGCGGCCGGTCTCGATGGGCTGGGTCACCGTGGAGTCCGCGGCCGGCGGAGTCGCCCAGCTCTGGGTCGGTGCGTCACTGCCCGGGTAGTCGTCACCACCTGCAGAGGTCCACTCCCCCGACCCCTGTCCCGCACCGACGGCAACGGTCTGCTGCTCGTCGGCGTGCGTGGCCATCTCCTCGCGCATGCGGTCTTCTTCTTCCATGCTGCGGCGGATGGCCTCCTGCGCGTTCGGTGGCAGGGTGTGCAGCAGCTCGTGTACCCGCTCGCGGTGGCGTGCGATCGCCTTGCGCTCGGGCATCCCGGGATTGGGCTGCACCTGCGGGATGATCTCGGAGAAGTCGTCCTTGGTGCCGCCACCACCGATGCCAGCGGCCTGCATCGCCTCTTCCTGCTTCTGCACGGCCTCGTCCTTCTCCTCGGACATGCCGATCGGGCCGAAGCGGTCGCCGGAGAGGAACTGCTTGACCACCGGCTGCTCGGAAGTCAGCAACTGCTCGCGCGGACCGAACATCACCAGCTCTTTGCGGAAGAGCATGCCGATGTTGTCCGGGATGGTGCGGGCGATGTTGATGTTGTGCGTCACGATCAGGATCGTCGCGTCGATCTGCGCGTTGATGTCGATCAGCAGCTGGGAGATGTAGGCGGTACGCACGGGATCCAGGCCCGAGTCGGGCTCGTCGCACAAGATGATCTGCGGATCGAGCACCAGAGCGCGGGCCAGACCGGCGCGCTTGCGCATACCACCGGAGATCTCGCCGGGCAGTTTGTCCTCGGCACCGGCCAGACCAACCAGGTCGATCTTCTCCATCACGATGTCGCGGACTTCGTCTTCCTTCTTCTTGGTGTGCTCACGCAAGGGGAAGGCGATGTTGTCGTAGAGGCTCATCGAACCGAACAGCGCGCCGTCCTGGAAGAGGACGCCGAACAGTTTGCGGATCTCGTAGAGTTCCTTGGCCGAGCACTGGGTGATGTCGGTACCGTCGATGACCACCGACCCCTGCTCGGGGTGGAGTAGACCGATCAGCGTCTTCAGGAACACCGACTTGCCGGTACCCGACGGGCCCAGCAATGCCGACACCTCCCCCTTGGGCAGCGTCAGCGTGACATCACGCCAGATGTTCTGCGATCCGAACGATTTGGTGAGCCCCTCGACACTGACCTCTACACCCACGGCATCCTCCCAGACATTCGCTGCCCCCTCGCTGCGATCGGTGTGACCACACACGTACCGGCGACATTTGTGGTTGGGGTCACTGTAGCGGACGCTGTTGCAGCTCACACCCACATGCGACACCAACTGGGACGTCCGACCGAAATCCCCCGAAGACGATCGAAGCCCCTTACCCGCCGGTAACTTGGCTCGATCGATGAGCGTAGTCGATACCACCCCGATCGCGAAAGTGCGCCCCCAGTCACACCCGGAC
>NZ_JAPKFM010000049.1:0-9018 GCF_026262595.1 Gordonia aquimaris
GATGGTTCGAACAGGACGGCGTCGTGGGTTTGCGGGGCGCCCGGCGCGATGGTGGGCAGGTCGACGGCGGCGGCGGCAAGGGCGTATCCCCAGTGGGAGGGGAACAGCCAACTCAGTTGCGCCACCACAGGTGTGGTGAGGCGGAACAGGCCGCCGCAGAACACCAGTTGGGCGATGATCGCGATGACCAGCGGCGGCATGGTCTGTTCGGTGGACCCGACCGTCGCCGAGATTGCCAATCCGACAAGCACTCCGAGCGCTCCGGTGGTCGCGGTCGCCACGGTCAGGGCAATGGTGGCGACGAGGGAGGTGGGGGTGCCCTTGCCGAGGTAGGTGATGGCGAGCATGATCGTGCTTTGGCAGGTGGTGGCGGTGACATAGACGGCGATCTTGGCGGTCAAGTAAGCACCCGGGCGCAGTCCGACAGCACGTTCGCGGTGGTAGATGGCGCGTTCACCGACGAGGTCACGCACCGTGAGGGCGGTGCCCATGAAGGTGGCGCCGATGATGAGGATAACCAGGATCTGTACAGCTTCACCCGCGGTGTCGGTGCCGGTAGCGAGGGCGAAGCCGGCGCTGCCCGGAATGACCAACGTCAGCAGACCGAGCACGATCGGCATCACCGCCAGAAATGTCAGGTAGCCACGGTCGGCGATGATCAACCGACACTGACGGTGTCCGACCGTGCCGGCCTGGTGGGCCGCGGAGCTGGTCGGCGGCGGCGGTGATGGGCGGGTCATGCGGCGCGGCACCACGACCACGTCATCGGTGCCCGAACCCAGTCCGAGTCGGCGTCGGTGATTCTGGTGGGCGTCGTCGGGTCGGGCGGCGACGTAACCGAAGATGTCGGCCCAGTCGTCACTGCCCATCACCATCGACACATCGTGGGCCGGTCCGCAGAACGCGGTCTTGCCGCCGGGCGCCAGCAACACCACCTGATCGCACATGTCCAGGTGGGTCAGCGAGTGTGTGACCACCAGCACCGAGCGGCCGGCGTCGGCCAAGCGTCGCAGGGTGCTCATCACGTGACGGTCGAGGGCCGGATCGAGCCCGGAGGTCGGTTCGTCGAGGATCAGCAGTGCCGGGCTGGTGAGCAACTCCATCGCGACCGATGCTCGCTTGCGTTGTCCACCGGAGAGTTTGTCGATGCGGGTGTCGGCATGGGCGGTGAGGTCGAGTTCAGCGAGTACGGCGTCGATCACGTGGTCGCGGTCGGCAGACGTCAGGTCCGGCGGCAGCCGCAGTTCGGCGGCGTAGCCCAGGGCGTGGCGGACGGTGAGTTTGTGGTGGAGCACATCGTGTTGGGGCACCATCCCGATGCGGGTGCGTAGCGCGGCGTAGTCGGCGTGCACGTCATGGCCATCGAAGGTCACATGGCCCGTGCTGGGGGTGGCT
This sequence comes from Gordonia aquimaris, assembly GCF_026262595.1. Lineage (NCBI taxonomy): Bacteria > Bacillati > Actinomycetota > Actinomycetes > Mycobacteriales > Gordoniaceae > Gordonia > Gordonia aquimaris. The sequence goes on from NZ_JAPKFM010000049.1 coordinate 1,396, forward strand.
ACCCCAGCGATGACCGACGACAGGGTGGATTTGCCGGCGCCGGAGGGTCCGATGATCGCCGTCAACGTGCCCGGTGCGGCCGTGAACGAAATGTCGTCGAGCAGCCGAAGTCCGCCGTCGACGACGAGTCCGACACCGTCCACGCGGATGCCGTCACCGCTGGTGATGCCGTCACCGCAGCCGCGGGTGGGTAGTCGGCGCAACTGCTGGTCGTTGACGACGAAATCGGTGTTGCCACAGGTGATGAGCGCACCGTCGTCGATGTAGGTGTCGTGGATGCGGTGCCCATCGACATAGGTGCCGTTGCTGGACTGCAGATCCTGCAGTCGCAGACCGTCTGCGGTGCGGGTGAGCCGGGCGTGGGCGCGCGAGACCAGCTGGTCATCGACGCACACCGTGTTGGTCGCGGCACGCCCCACCGTGCACACCGCCGCCAGCGGCACACCGTCGAGTTGTCGGGTGAGCGCGCCCAGGTTGGGGCCGCCGGTCAGTCGTCGCGGACCGCGGTCGGCTGCGGCGGTCTCGTCACCGACGTCGCGGCGGGTGCTGAACACGAGACATCTCCGATCTCGCCGGGACTCGGCGCCAAACCAGGTGGACAGCAATCAGACGCGGCGACCCGGGTCGGATGTTCCCGCCAGGTGAGCACGCATGCCTGCGCAGCGCACCGGTCCGAGTTGGCAGCGGTGCGGAGGACCGATCAGCGGATGTCGGGGCGGTTTGGGTGGTCGTCGCCCACCACTCCGGCAGCCGGCCGCACCTGCTTGCTGTGGTTGGTGCGCCCGGCCGCGCGGCGACGGATGCTTCCGGGCGTGGTCACATCACGTCGTCGGTGGTGTGGTCGGGTCCGCCGTCGATGTAGCGGACGTCGTCGCCGTAGCCGTCGCCGTCGGTGTCGGTGACGGCGGTGTCGGGCAGACCGTCGTCGTCGGCGTCGAGGATGGTGGTTTCGAACGTGCCGTCGGCGTCGGCGTCGATGACTTTGACGTCGAAGGTGCCGTCGCCGTCGATATCGCGGATCGACGACACGACTTGGCCGTTGTCGATCTCGTCGATGCGGTCGATGTTGCCGTCGGCGGACACCGTGGTGACCTCGTCGACGGTGCCGTCGTTGTCGAGGTCTTCTTCGACGATGGTCGTGGCATCAGCGCCGGCGTAGATGGCGGTGTCGAGGGTCCCGTCGCCGTCGGCGTCACCCTCGATGAGCACCACGTTGCCCTCGGCATCGAGGTAGCCGTTGACCTCGGCGCCGTCGGCGGTGGCGGTGTGGATGACATCGACGGTGCCGTCACGGTCGACGTCGGTGGTCGAGGTGACGGCGGCCTCGCCGAACGGTGTCGACACGGTCACCGGGTCGACAGCAGGTGCGCCGTTGGTTTCGGTGGTGGTGTTCTCGGACATGGTGGCCCCCTTCTGTTATGTCCCCCAGGCTCGGGGGCTGCTGCTGTTGTGGTGTCAGGAATGAGTTGCGGCGAGTGGCCGGCAATGTTCCCCGGGCGCACCGACGTTGTGTCAGCGGATCAGTCCGGAGCGGGTCAGGTAGGTGCGGGCGTCGTCCACGGATTTCAGTCCCCCGACGCTCATGATCAGTCCGGACTCGGAGTCGGCGTAGTCGATGCTGACGTCGACCTCGTCGGCGTTAATCTCGGCGGCCGCGGTGCGGTCGGCCGATTCGACCAGGACTCCTTTGCCCTGGGTGTAGATGCCGTTGCGGATGTTGACGATGCGACTGTTGGCTTCGTTGTCGTCGACATGAAACGACAGGTAGTCGCCGATCGGGTCGACCAGCTCGGCCAGACTGCTCTCCGGGGCGTAGTCACACATGACTTCGACGGCTTCGTTGTCGGTGAAACCGGTCTTGCGGCAGTCGCCGAGTTCGGTCTGCATCCCCCCGGGCAGCGTCGCCAGCAGTTCGTCCTGGTCGGTGATGATGCGCCCACCGTCTTTGCCGGTGGCTTCGGCCGCAGCCGACGACGATGCCGGCGCAGCTGTGGTGGTGTCGGTGGCGTCGTCACCGCCCCGGGTCAATGCGACTGCGGCGCTGCCGATGCCGATGACGGCCACCGCGGCGATGGCCACGGCGATGATCCGGGGCCACCGCCGACCGGTGTTGCCGTTACCTGCGACATCGGTGGCCGCGGGGTGTCCGCGCCCGGGGGTGTGGGCGGGTTGGTCGTGCCAGGACGGCATCAGGTCGCTGGCCACGGGGACGCCACGCTGCTCGGTGACCGGTTCGGTGGCGGCCAGAGCGGTGGTGACCGCGCCTTGGGCAACAACGGTTTTCGGGTCGTCGAGGGTGGCGACCGGACCGACCTGGCCGAGTTCCTGCTGGATGCGGGGGATGCGGGACGATCCGCCGGTCAGATACAGGGCGGTGATCTGGTCGGGGTGGGTGATGCCGGCGTCGAGCAGCGTGGCGCGGGTCAGCTGGAGCGCTTCGCCGACTGCCGGGGTGATCAGTTCGTCGAACTCGTCGCGGGTGATCTGCAGAGTGGTGCGGCCACCGGTGGCGGCGGGCACGGTGATGGTGGCCGACGGCGCTTCCGACAGCAGCTCTTTGGCGCGGCGGATCGAGTCCTGCAGCGCTTGCAGTGCGTCGATGGGGGCGCCGCGCCGCAGCCAGGCGACGTGCTCCGGGTCGCGTTCGGCGAGGCGGTCGAACACCCACCGTTGGATCAGCGCGTCCAGGTTTTTTCCGCCGAGCCCGTTGTTGCCGCGGGCAGCGACCACCTCGAAAGTGCTGTCGCCGGTGACGGTGAGCACCGCGATGTCCAGGGTGCCGCCACCGAAGTCGAACACCACGATCTTGGCGCCGGGCTGCATGGCGTGTGACCGGGAGTAGTGGGCGGCGGCCGCCCGTGGTTCGGAGATGGTGCTGATGTCGGCGGCGGGTACTCCGGCGCGGGCGGCGGCGTCGGTGAGGACCTCGATCTGCGGCGGTGACCACGCCTCGGGATGGGTCAACACCACCTGGCTGGGGGGCTGGCCGGCGTGGGCGGCGATCGCACGACCGATGATGGTGCCCAGCACCGCCGACACCAGGGCGGCGGTCGGCACGGTGTGGCCGTTGACGGTGGCCATCGCCAGGGATGGACCGCCGATCAGTCGTTTCGGGGAAGCCACATAGCCGGCCGGATTGTGTTGGGCAGCATCGACAGCGGCGTCACCGACGATGATGCGCTCAGGTGTGTGCAAGAACACCGCCGACGGCATCAGGTGGCTGGTGTGGGTCAGCGACAGTGTTTCCACTCCCCCACTAGTGGCGCCGGAGTGGGCGGCGGCGGAGTTGGAGGTGCCGAAGTCGATGGCCAGAATCCACGAGGCAGAAGGCATAGGAGATCGGGGTTTCCTTGCGTTTAGCGGCCGACGCCGCTGGTGGTGGTCAGAGTGGTGTAGAAGCCGATGAGGGTGACCAGGGCGGCGTCTTCGGCGGCCGAACCGGTGGCCAGGCTGCGCTGCTGCGCCATCGCCAGGCGTTGCTGGGCGGCGGCGGCGATCTGGGTGGGGTCGCTGTGCTCGGGCAGTTCGACCTGTCCGGCACGGTGCGTGGCGGTCAGGATGGTGCGCAGCTCGTCGGTCACCGGGCAGTCCGGGTCGGTGCGCAGCATCCGCTGGTAGTCCTCCAGGACAGTCACCAACTGCAGTGTTGGGTCGCTGCGCAGCCCGGCGGCGATGGTGCGGATGTGGTCGCGCGCCGGGTGGGTGAACGCCAGCTGGTCCAGACGCGCCAGGATGCGATGCGCACGGTGCAGCACCGCATACCGGGCGATCGAGGTGTGCAGCAGATGCCGGAGGGCGTCGATGCCGCAGCGAGTAGCCAACCAGTCGTTGAGGGCGGCCGCACCGTGGCCGGCGGCCTCGCGGCCATGGATCAACCCGTACTCGCCGACCAGCCCCAACAGCTGCGCACGCGCCGCCGGCGGCAGCGAGGCGGGCAGCTGATCGTTGTCGATGATTCTGGCCACCTGCCGCGGTGTCAGTCCGCCCAGCGCGGACAGGGCGGCGGCGGTCTGCTCGGTGAGTTGGCCGGTGTGGGCGGTCTGCGCGAGCAACCCCGATACCGGCACCACCGTGGACACCGTGCCGGCGAGTTGGGTGGCCAGCCGCTGGGCGTGCTGTCCGGCATGGGCCAGCGGGTCCCGCTCGCCGAGTGCGCCTTCGCCGAAACTGTCGGCCCGCGACAGCACCCCCAGCATGGTCAGCGGCGTGAACGGCAACTGCTGCAGAAAGTCGAGTTCGTCGGTGCGGGGGGCGGCGTCGAACAAGAACACCGCGGCATCAGCGTCGACCGAGGCGGTACGGGTTTGTTCGAACCCGTCGATCACCGCGCGGCGGGTGGCCGCATCGTTGTCGACGGTCAGCGTCGACAACCCTGGGGTGTCGATCAACGTCAGCTCGCGCAGCGCCGCCGACGGCAGCCAGCGGTCGACGAACGCGATCTGCGGGCTCGGCAGCGGCAACGCCACACTGTGCCCGTCGCGGCCCACCGCCACCGGCTGACGGTGTCCGTCGAGGCCGACGACCTCGGCACGCGACGGTGCGCCGTCCTGATAGACGGTCACCACATGCGTGGCTTCCAGCGCAGCGGTTTCGGCGACCGGCGCCCCGATCAGCGCGTTGACCAATGTCGATTTTCCGGCCTTGAGTCGGCCCACGATCAGCACTCGCGGCGGCGACCACAAGATGGTGCCGATCGCGTTGGCATGCCCGACCAGATCGCCACCGAGCCCCGCCAGCTGATGCAGACCACGATCCAGCACGGCGTGGATCGGATCGACACCACCGGCGGCGCCGTACCCGGCGGGGGCGCTCATCGCACTGCCCCACCCATATCAGCACCCGCGGTCGCCGCCGCTGGCCGCGACGGCGGTTCGCTCGCGGCCAGCAGGGCAGTCGCGGCGGCCAGGCGTTTGTCCACGATGCCCAGGTTGGTGGTCAACCGGCTGTGGGTCTTGGTGCGGGTCGCTTCGTCGGCGGCCGCGTTCTGCTGCACCTCGGCGATCGTTTTCTGCAGGGTGTCGATGTTGGTGCGCAGGTAATCGCGGTAACGGATGACGATCTCCGGGCGGGCCTGGGCCACAGCCGCATCCAGCAGCCGACCGGTGGCCGATTTGGTGGCGCCGATGGTTTCGCGCAGCCAGCTCAGCAGATTGGTTTTACCCGCGCGGATCGCGCGGAAACTCAAATTCACCCCCACCCAGGCGGTCCCGACGATCAACCCGACACCCATCAGCGCCGACAAGCCAAGCAGACCACCCAACGTCGAGGAGCCGACCACCCCCATCGTCAGCAAGGTCGGGTCGAGCAGACCGTGGCGTTTGTTGCCGACCTGGTGGGTTTCGATCTTCTTGTCCTGCATCGAATCCACGATGCGGGCACACAGTTCTTCCCACACCGCCGGGTCATCGGCGAAGCGCGACTCGATGACCGAATCATGCAGCCGCTGCAGAAACCCGGCCAACGTTTCGGCCATCGCCACCTGCAGATCGGCTTGCATGTCGGCGGTGAACTTCTGGGCACTGCTACGCAGTACCGCCATGCCGTGGGTGTTGATGTAGTGCGTCCACTTGTCACGCACCGCGTCCAGCCGCTGCTCGAGATCGTCGACCGCGGACTGACGCAGCAACGTCAGATCCCGCGCCAAATACTGCTCCCACTGGCGTGACTGATCCTGCAGCTCGCTCAACCGGTCCCGCTGGGCGGTCAGATCCGGCAACCCCGCCGCCCTGACCTCGAGAGCATCGAGCTCGGCCGCCACGGTGCCGCGTACCGTGCGTAACCCCTCCACACAGGTGCGCACCGCATCCAGGTGCGGTGCGCGGGCCCCGACCTGCAGCCGGGTGGTGATCGCCGCCCGCAGCACGCTGATACCGCTGTCGGCGTCGAGTTCGGCACGCTCGGCCGGGTCGGTGGTCTCCACCGCCCACGCTGCGTACAGGCTCGACACCCCAATCACCGGGACCGGGCGCTGCAACTGTTCGGCGATGATGCGTTGGTTATCGGCGACGATCTCACGCCACCGCCGCAGATGTTTGTCGATCTTGGTGACCGCCACCACCACCGCATCCACCGTCGAGGCGGCCTGCCGAACGAACGCGATCTCCGGGGCGGTCAACGGCGACGAGGCGTCACAGGCCACCACCAACACACACGCCTGCTGCGCCGAGCGGCTCGCCAAACGTGTCAAACCCGCATCCAGCCCGCCCACCCCGGGAGTGTCGATGACGGTGACCCCGGCCAACATCGAGGTGCGGATCGCTACCGCCGCCGAGGTCGGCAGTTCCTCGACCTGCGGATCAACGACGCGAGCCCCGCCGGTGGTCACCCAGTCGGGCAGTTGCGCCACCGGGCAGTCGCGCGGCCCGGACGGAAAGAACAAGGTGGCCCGCTCAGCGCACTCCAACTCCGGATCCGCGGTCACCGACACCGTGGCCGACGAGGTCACATCCACTCCGACCGGGCAGATACCACGCTGCCCGACCAGCGCGTTGACCAGCGAACTTTTCCCGCGCTGCACCTCGCCGACCACCACCACCGTGGCGGCCTCAGTGTCGGACAGTTTCGACTCGGCGATATCGGCGATCGCATCCATCTTGTAGGCGCGCAGCACCTTCACCGCGCCCGCGACGACTGCGGCAGCATCATCCGCCGGCGCCGCCGATGTCGGTGCGCTCTGTTCAGCCATCACTGCTCGTCCCCCGCGGTCCCCTTCACCCTCAGCCCCCAGCAACCGCATACTCTGCGCCCGCGGATCGCGGTGCCACGAGCAGTGCGTGACCTGGGTACCAGGGATGTCGGGGTGTGAGTGTACCGACACCCCACTATTCGCGGGGATCGTGGTAGTGCACTACCCTGCAGCCGAGCAACAGAATCGTGCAGGTTCGGTCGGGGGGAACCAAATCGGCCGCCAGCGCATCCAACTACGGAAACGACACAGTTTTGCGTGCGGGCCACGGCCGGTCACAAGGGGGGCGCTCTTCCTTGCGGCACACCCGCAGAAGGGACCACCACAACGATGACGCGTTGGCAACCAACACTACGCACGATGGGGATCGCCGCGACCACCGCAGCCACCCTGGCGACTTTGACCGCGTGTTCCACCGATGGCCAACCCGCCAGCGACGACCCCGCATCCAGCAGTAGCGCAGCCGCCGCATCGGTCGATGTAGCCGCCCTCGACACCGGCCCCTACCCTACCGAGCCGCGCCCGGAGTTCGGCCGCGCCACCGACGACCAGATCGTGCAGGTCGAAGGCCAACGCATGGCGCAGTTCATCGTGGTGCCCTTCGAGGTCGACCGCGACATCACCGACATGAAGAACCCGACGTCGGCCATCGCCAGCCGCAACAACCTGACCATGATCCTCGGTGAAGGCACTCCCGAGGTGCCCGCCAACGATGACCTGCTCTACGGATTCACCACCAGCGCCTCCACCCCGGCCGCCAACATCCGGCAGGGCACCAGTCGCGGCCTCAACACCGTGGTGCTGCGGTACATGACACCGCAGGCCGCCACTGCCGCCGCCCAGCAACTCGCCGAGCAGGTCGCCGCCAACGGCGACGACACCGTCACCACCCTGCCCGGCCTGCCCGGCACCCACGTCATCCGCGACGAGGGCACCGA
>NZ_JAPKFM010000005.1:0-274914 GCF_026262595.1 Gordonia aquimaris
AGTGGAGCGTCTGGCCCGCGACACCGGTGAGAGTGCGTTTCTCTCGGCTCGGCGCGGTGACGAGACAGTGTGTGTGCTGAGCCGCGAGGGCAGCTTCCCACTGCGCTCACATGTGCTGTATGTGGGCATCCGGTTTCCGCTCGGCGTGGCCACCGCGGGCCTGGCCATCCTGAGTCACCTACCGGATCGGGAGGTGAACGAGTACTTCTCCCGCAGCGCACTCGAATCTTACTGGGGGGACGAGCATTCCGAGAACGAAGTGCGCAGGCGGATCGCCCGCACCCGTCGCGACGGGTATGCCACCAACCCGGCGCTGCTGGTGGAGGGGAGCTGGGGACTGGGGGCCGCGGTGTTCGATCGGGCCGGACGGCCCGCCTGGGCGTTGAGTGTGACCGGCGTGCAGACGAGGTTCGGCCGTGACCGCCGAGCGATGATGGGCGAGTTGCTCCTCGATCAGGCGCAGGCGTTGTCGGTCCGCCTGCAGAACCGCGGTTGACTCCCCGGCGGCTACTCGCGCGCCCCGAGATTCAGTTCGTCCGGATGGGCCCCCACGCGGGTGCCCGTGTCCAGTTCGGCGATAGCGGCCAGGTCGTCGGCGCCCAACTCGAAGTCGAGGACGTCGATGTTCTGCGCGATGCGCTTGTCGTGCACAGACTTGGGGATCGCGATCACGCCGTTCTGCAGATGCCAGCGGATCATCACCTGGGCCGCCGATCGGCCGTACCGTTCGCCGATGCGGGTCAGGGTCGGGTCGGTCAGCAGGGTGTTGGGCGACGAGTCGGTACCCCAGCCGGCGCCGCTGCCGCCCAACGGGCTCCACGCCTCGACGGCGATGCCGCGTGATTTGCAGTAGTCGCGCAGTTCGCGCTGGGCCAACCGCGGATGCAACTCGATCTGGTTGACGGCGGGCACCACACCGGTCGCGTCGATGATGGCGTCGAGGTGATGGGGTTCGAAATTCGACACACCGATCGACAGCGCCTTACCGGTATCGCGGAGCTCGGCCATCGCGCCCCAGGTCTCGATCATCCGTTCGCGGTTCTGCAGTGGCCAGTGGATCAGATACAGATCGACGTGGTCGAGTCCGAGACGCGCCAAGCTGGCGTCGAGCGCCGCGTGTGTCCGGTCGCGGCCGTGGTCGGCGTTCCAGAGCTTCGTCGTGACGAACACATCCGATCGGTCGACGCCGGAGCCGGCGATGCCCCGTCCGACTGCGGCCTCGTTGCCGTAGGCGGCCGCGGTGTCGATGTGCCGGTACCCGGCCTCGCCGATGGCGTAGCCGACCGCGTGCTCGGTGTCGGCGTCATCGGCCTGCCACACGCCGAGGCCGAGCTGAGGGATCAGCGTGCCAGTGGACAACTCGATGGTCGGGACGTCGGTGCTCATCACTTCAGGCTAGTGTTCCCGCGCGGGACGCCAGGCACATGACTGCGAGATCACGACGAACCCAAGCGCGGATGGGTGAGGAAGAACTGCCAGATCAGCTCGGTGGCCGACACCGTGTCGCCGACGCTGCCGGTGCTGTGGCCGGGGATCGGCGCCGGCCAGCGATGGGTTCCGCCACCCAGTCGGTAGTGCACCACCGCGGCCTCCGGACGTGCACACAGCGGCCACGAGATCCGGTCGACGGCGCGGTTCATCGGCACCACCAGCGGTGCGTCCACGCAGCCTGCGCGCTGGGTCCACCGTCGTAGCCAACTCGAGGTCGAGAGGTAGGAAGCACCGAGTTTCGTACCGCCTCGATAGGCGATCGTGCGGTCGGCGGTGCCGTGGAAGTCGATCAGCGAGATGGCCGGGCCATGGGCGCACCCGGCCACGGCCTGCTGATATACCGCCGCCCCGACGGTCGCGAAGCCGGCGAAGTCCGCGGGAAGCCGACAGGCCAGCATCGCCACGAGCCCACCGCCGTTGGACCGGCCGATCGCATACGTGCGACCGCGATCCACGCAGAACCGTGACCGCAGGTCGCGCAGCATGGCGCGGGTGAATCCGACATCATCGGCCCGCGGCGACGAATAGGGTGCGCCCTGCCACGCCGACGCGCCACCCCGGCCGGGAGCGGCGACCGGATACACCACCACCGCGGGCAGACCCGAGAGGCCGGTGTAGCGCTCGAAGGCAGCGGCGCGTTCGGCTCGCCCGTGGTAGGCGAGGATCAGCGGCACCGGCACCGTGCCGGGATAGAACGCGGGAACGTGCACACGAAATCGGCGCGTCACACCACCCACCGACACCGACCGCACCATGCTCGACCCCGGTCGCACAGAGTTCCCGGCGCATCCGGACACCGGGTGGACGGCTGCGTGGTGGCCGTGCGGCGCAGGAGCGTCGAACGGCGGTAGGGGTGTTGCGGTCACTGCGGGGGCGAGGCTCGCACTCAGTCCCGAGGCCAGGATGAGACCGAACCAGACGACGGAGAGGCGCCGCCGGATGCGACGTCGGGAGCCGGACATCGCCACAGAGTACGGCGCGGTTCGGTGGCATCGGGTGGTGTTGGCCGGACTGCGGTTTCCTCCTCCCACGCGCGCCGCATCTGGAATCCTTGGCTGGTGCTCCGAGGCAAAGCGTCCCATGCCGCCCGACCCGCCGCGCGCTCGACCACAGTGTTGTCGGCCATCGTCGTTGTCGCCGTGATACTTCTCCTCGGGACAATCGCACCGCCCGCCGGTGCAGCGCCGGCGCGTCTACCGAGCACGTTCGCGTGGGGCGTGTCATCGAGCGGATTCCAGAGCGAAGGGTCGTCGCCCGACAGCAACTGGCGGCGCCACACCCACTCGGGCCGCACGCACGACCGGGTCGGGACATCGGTTGACTTTCGGCACCGCTACCGCGAGGACATCGCACGTGCCGCCCGGCTGGGTGTCGGCGTCTACCGCATCGGAGTGGAATGGGCGCGCATCGAGCCGCGGCCGGGCGTGATCGACCACGACGAGCTGGCCTACTACGACGATGTGGTCGCCGCGATCGTCGCCGCCGGCATGCGCCCGATGATCACGCTGGACCACTGGGTGTATCCCGGCTGGATCGCCGACCGAGGTGGGTGGGCCGACCCGGCCACACGCGAGGACTGGCTGCGCAACGCGCGGCGCGTGGTGAACCGCTACGACCGGTTCCACCCCTATTGGATCACCATCAACGAACCGTTCACCTACGTGACCAACGAGCTGCGCATCGGGGGGATCACGCCTGCAGCCGTCCCGACGATGGTCGACGGTCTCGTCGACGTGCATCGGGCGATCTACCGCTACATCCACCGCCGCGACCCGAAAGCCATGGTGTCGTCGAATGTCGCCTACATTCCCACGGTGGAGCCGGCTCTCGACATCGCTTACCTCGATCGGCTCCGCGGCGCCCTCGACTTCATCGGGATCGACTATTACTACTCGGTGTCGCCGGGTGACACGAATGCTTGGCGTGCGGCGACCGAGGAACAGTGGCTGGCCCCCGTTGCGGCCGACGGTCTCTACTACGCGCTGCGTGACTATGCCCGGCGCTTCCCGGGCATCCCGCTGTATGTGGTGGAGTCGGGTATGCCCACACGCGACGGCGCCGACCGGCCGGACGGGTATCGGCGTGGGGACCATCTGCGCGATCTCGTCTACTGGCTGCAACGGGCCCGCGGCGACGGCGTCGACGTCATCGGGTACAACTACTGGAGTCTCACCGACAACTACGAGTGGGGAAGCTACACACCGAGGTTCGGGCTCTACACGGTGGACGTGGGGACCGACCCGACACTGACCCGCCGGCCGACGGATGCGGTCGAGGCCTACCGGCGGATCACGGCCGCCAACGGGGTTCCGGCCGAGTACCGGCCGACCCGCAGCGCCGAGGTCTGTTCGCTGGTCGCGGCGCCCTCGAGTTGCCTGGAACCGGTTCGATGACAGACCTTTCGATGACAGACCCTTCGATGACCAAGGAGGCCACCCATGGCCAAGACCGTGTTGCCCGCGGAGCCCATCGTCGACGCGCTCATCGCGCAGTGGCAGACGTTGGACGATGTGGTGTCTGCGCTGAGCGACGAACAATGGTCGGCGGACTCGATACTGCCGGGCTGGTCGATCGCCGACATCGTGGCGCACGTGATCGGAACCGAGAGCATCCTCGAGGGGCGCGACGTAACCGCCGCCCGCGACGTCAGTGCACTCGAGCATGTCCGCAATCCCATCGGTGAACTCAACGAACGATGGCTCGACCACTATCGGGAATCGCCGCGTGCGGATGTGATGGAGGCGTTCCGGGAGATCGTCGGTGTCCGCACCGAACATCTGCGTGCGATGACCCAAGAGCAGTTCGACTCCGACGCGCTCACCCCCGCCGGCCAGGACACGTACGGGCGATTCATGCGCATCAGGGTCTTCGACTGCTGGATGCACGAGATCGACCTACGCGACAGCACCGGTGGGTCGGCCCCCTCGGACGAGGGGCCGGCCGGTGTGGCACTCAACGAGATCGCCGCGTCGCTGCCGTTCGTGGTCGGGAAGCGAGCCGCGACTCCAAAGGGCAGCTGCGTGCTGTTCGTGCTCGAGGGCCTCGCGGCCCGGCGCATCCGGATCTACGTCGATGACCGGGCTGCCAAGGTCGATCAGTTCCCGGACGGCGACGACTCCGCCGATGTCACGCTGACCGTCGATTCGATCGACCTCGCCCGGTTGGCCGGCGGACGGACAAGTGCGGACCCGAGCCGGGTCGCGATCGCCGGGGACGACGACATCGGTCGAGCCATCGTCGGCGCCCTCAACTACGTGATCTGACGATCGAGAGCGCGTCGCATGCGAACGTGTGTGCGAGGCAGGTTTCGAGTTCGGAATCCGAAGGTTCACTGTCGAGAACCCGGTGTCGTCTGAACGGATGAGTTGGGTGCGGTGCTGGCCGGTTTCGTCAACCAGCGGTGGGGGCGTCGGTGATGATCGCGCCGGAACCGAACTCGCGGGCGCGTGGGCCGTCGAGGATCTGGGCGGGTTGTGGATCACTCAGCAGCGTTCGGACGAGTTCCGGGGTCGCGGAGATCGGCTGATCGGCGGCCGCGAGGACGATGTTGCCGGTGCGTCGGCCCTTGAACATCGCCGCATCGGCGATCAATGCGACGTGCCGGAACACGGTCGTGGCGGTGGACACTTCCGCGCGGGCCAGCGCGAGATCCCGGTTGTCGCCACAATTGGCGAGGTACAGGCCGCCGGGGGCCAACACACGGTGGGCCTGCTCGAGGAACTCCCGGCTGGTCAGGTGGCGTGGAGTGCGGGCGCCGGCGAATGCATCCCGCACGATCACGTCGCGAGTGTTCGCGGTCAGCGACGTCACCACCTCGCGGGCATCGCCGACCCTGATGCGTAACCGGGGGGCGCGGGGCAGATCGAACCACTCGCGGGCCAGGCGGGCGAGCTCACCGTCGATCTCCACCGCCACCTGCTTCGAGGCCGGGTATCGGCCGGCGATGAACCGTGGCAACGCACAGGCCGCCGCACCCAGGTGCAGAACGCGCACCGGGCTGTCGAACGGAAACCTCTCCGCCATCACCGCGCTCATCTGCCGCATGTACTCGAAGTCGAGGACCGCGGGGTCGGGGTGGATGTGGGAACTCTGCGACCCGTTGACAGTGAGCAGCCACCCACCGGCAATGGTGTCCGGCATCAACTCGGCCACGCCGGTGTCGATCGAATAGGTGCCGGCGACGGGCTCGGCCTGGGATCTGGGCATTGCGGTGAGTCTATGCCGCCGCCGACGGTCGCAGGATCGAGCGCGGATACGATCGCCGACGTGCCGCATCCATCGCTCCCACCTGCGCCCATCCGCCGTGCCCGATCGGGGCGTGGCATCGCGAGCGGCCTCGTGCTCGGCGCCCTCGCCGATCGGTTGCTGGGCGATCCGCCGCGCTGGCATCCAGTGGCCGGCATCGGCCGCGCGATCGCGGTACTCGAGCAACAGCTGTACGGGGATTCGCACGCCCGGGGTGCCGGGCTGACCGGGCTGAGTGTGGCGGCGGCGTGGGGCATCGGCGCGCTCGCGACGAGACGGGCGGGTGCAAGGGGCACGGTTCTGGTCACCGCCACAACCACCTGGGCGGTGCTCGGCGGGACGACGTTGTGCAGGGTGGGTGTGGCGATGGCCGACGCCCTCGACGCGGGCGACCTGGACGCGGCACGGCGCTTGGTCCCCAGCCTGTGCGGTCGCGACCCGGACGCTCTGGACGAGGCCGGAATGATCCGCGCTGCGGTGGAATCGATCGCCGAGAACACCTCCGACGCCGCAGTGGCGCCACTGTTGTGGGGCGCGGTGGCCGGCGTGCCCGGCCTGCTCGCATACCGCACCGCCAACACCCTCGACGCGATGGTCGGCTATCGCAATCCTCGTTACCAGCGATTCGGATGGGCGTCCGCGCGCCTCGACGACCTGGCGAACCTGGTGCCCGCCCGGCTGTCCGGCCTGCTGGTGGTGGCGCTCGGCGGTGCGCCGACGCGGACCGTCGCCACCTGGCGTCGCGATGCCGGTCGCCATCCGAGCCCGAATGCCGGGGTCGTCGAGTCCGCCTTCGCCGGGGCCATCGGCGTCCGACTCGGCGGGCGCACCGAGTATCGACATGGCGTCGAGAACCGCCCGCTGTTGGGGACCGGGGCGGCGCCGACGACGACCGACCTGCGGGCCGCGGTACACCTGTCGCGCCGGGTTCAGGTGGGGGCCGCGCTGACCTCGGCGATGATCGCGATTCTGGTCAATCGCCGTAGCGGCGACTGAGCTTGGCGCGCACGTCAGCGTCCGCTGTTTCCGATTCCGGAGCGTTGCCGATCTGATGACGCTGCCGGGCACCCGATGCGGTGCCCGCCTCACGCAGATCAGCGCGGACGCGCTCTCGGCGGCTGCGGGCCGCAGCGGACGGGTCCGCGGTCGGGTCGGGTGAGCCGACCGCGATGCCGGACTCGGTCTCGGATGCCATCCGTGCTGCCCGACGTCGCTGCCGGATCTCGGAATAGATGAAGTATCCGGCGCCCAGCGGCGCCATGATCCCGAACGCCAGCCACTGGAGGCCGTACGAGAGGTAGGGGCCCGAATCCAGTTGGGGAAGCGAGATCTCGCCCAGGGAACCGGGCTGGTCGGGCGACAGTTGCAGATAGAACGGGTCCAGCGACGTATCGACCGCGCGGCCGACTTCGGCCGGGTCGATGGTGTAGACGGCCGCTCGTCCCGCTTCGGTATGGGCGCCGCGGCCCGGAGATGTGCCCTCACCCTTCCGGATTCGCGCGTCGATCGTGGTCGACTCGGAGGGCGCGGCGGGAATCGACGGCAACGCGCCCTGCTCGGGGCGGACGTACCCGCGGTCGACGAGGACCACGCGGGAACCGTCGTCGGTGGCGAACGGGGTGAGTACCTCGACGGCCGGCCGTTCGTCCACCGACCGCAGGCGTACCAGGACCTCGCGATCGGTCAGATAGCGCCCACGCAATGTGACCTCACGCCATTCGGTCGAGGGGTCGAACCCGGCCCCGGCCGGTGCGACCTCGTCGATCGGCACTGCCGACTGCGACATGGCGGACGTGATCAGGTCGTTGCGATGTTCGGTGTCAGAATTCTTGCCCAGCTGCCATGGTGCGAGCAGGGTGAAGCACATCGCGGCGAACGCCACGACCACCACACCCAGGGCCAGCCACCCCGGGCGTAGGAACGTCCGCAACACATGCACACCACAACGGTACCGAGCGGACAAAATCGACTCGGCCCGGCGTGACGCTCGGTGGGGGCGGCCCGCGGTAGCGTTGTCGCAATTCACTCGAACGCGACCGGGCGAAGGTGATGACGTGCACCGCGACCAGATGAGGTGGAGTTGTCGGAGCCGTACCGCGCCGTGCTGGGGCATCTTCCTCACGACGTCGGCCACTATTACCAGCTGGTCCTGACCGACGCCGCGGCACGCGCGCGGTTCGTCGAGCTGTTCGGGGACCCGGACGAGAACCATCAGGCTCTGTCGGGTCGGCGCCGGCCGCCGTCAGCGCCGCCGGGATGGGAACAGCACTACGTGTCGGCCGCAGCCGCCACCCATCCGGCCGAGGACTTCGCCGAGACGTTCGCGCACTACCTGCACATCCGGGACACCCTCGACACCGCGGCATCGTTCGCGGTGGCCCCCGACGGCTCGATGCCGGAGAGCGTGATGCCCGGCGACATGGGATTCGAACAGCTGGTGGAGTGCTGGTTACCGCTGAGCTGGGCCCTGAATCAGATCAACCGCTCGATGGGACATCCCGATCTGTATCCGTATCTGCTGCCCGACCGCGTGTTGGACAAGATCCGTTTCGTGCACAATCTCGTGTCGCCGGGGTGACGGTCGGCTCAGTTGCCGTCCAGCGTCGCATGAACCCACGCCAGCAGGCCTGGGATGGCGGCCTCGATCTGTTCGCGGGTCTCCTCGAAATCCTCGCCGGTCCCGTAGTAGGGATCGTTGAGATCCAGGTCGTCGGGGTCCGCATCGGGATCGAAGCTGCGGAGCAGACGCACCCGCTCTCCCAACCGCTTGCGTTCCAATTCGCGGACGTGTCCGGCGTCCATGGCCACCAGCAGGTCCGCGTCGAAGTGTTCGGGGGACAACTGGGATGCCACGTGGGCGTCCGGGTACCCGTGTGCCAGCAACTCGGTCCGCGCGCGGTTGTCGGCCGGTTCGCCGGTGTGCCACCCGGTGGTCCCGCAGCTGGTCACCCGGACCCGCGCGCCCAGGCCCGAGTCGTCGAGTGCCGACTGAAAGATGTTCTGTGCCATAGGTGACCGGCAGATGTTGCCGGTGCACACGAAACACACGTGTAGTTGATCAGACACCAAGTACCTCGCGCAGATCTGCAATGGACCCGACCGACCAGGCCGCCGAGTCCTCCTCCCCATGCAGAGCGTAACCCCATGCGACGATCACTGCTGGGATCCCGTACACGGCGGCACCTTCCACATCGTGAGCGCGATCACCGATCATCACCACAGGGGAATCGGTCACGGCAGAACCGGGATCCGCGGTGATGCCGAGCTGGGCGAGTGCGTGTGCGATCACATCGGATTTGGCGCGTCGGCTGCCGTCATCGCTGGCGCCGGCGATGACGTGGAAGTGCTCGGCGAGCCCGAAGTGTTCGAGGATCGCGCGGGCGGTCTTCTCGTTCTTCGACGTGGCGACCGCGAGGGTGCGACCGCCGGACCGCAGGTCGGCGAGCAGGTCGCCCATACCGTCGAACACCGAGTTTTCCAGCCAGCCCACGTCGGTGTAGCGCTCCCGGTATGCACGCATCGCGTCGTCGGCGGTGGGGCCGTCGAGCCCGAGGCCGGTGAGCGTGTCGATCATCGGCGGTCCCGCGATACCAGCCACGACCTCGGGCGAGGGCTCGTCGGCACCAACCGCGGCCAGCGCGTGCCGGAAGCTGTTGGCGATGCCGTCGAAACTGTCGGTGATCGTCCCGTCGAGGTCGACTAGCAGCACCGTCGAGGGATCACGAGGATCAGCAAGAGGGGCGGCGAGGTCGGGTGTTCCAGGCGTGTCGGTCACAGTTCCATGGTGCACGTAGGCTGGGGATTTATGACATCGGGGCTGTTCGCGCGGGACCGTCACGGCGATGCCGACGCCGAACCGGGACTTGTCGACTTCGCGGTCAACGTGCGGGGCGGGCCGCCGCCGTTCGTCGCAGAAGCCCTGACCAGCCGGATCGGTGATCTGGCCGCCTACCCGTCGGGCGACGACGAGCAGCGGGCGGTGAAAACCGTTGCCGTGGCCCATGGCCGAACCTCCGATGAGGTGCTCTTGCTGTCCGGTGCGGCCGAGGGCTTCGAGCTCCTGCCGCGACTGCGGTCGCGCCACGCCGCGCTCGTCCAGCCGTCCTTCACCGAACCGGAGATCGCGTTGCGCGCCGCCGGGATCCCCATCACCGACGTAGTGTTGACCGACCCGTGGGAACTCGACCCGGACGCCGTGCCCGATGACGCCGACCTGGTGGTGGTGGGCAACCCCACCAACCCGACCTCGGTGCTGCACCCCGCCGCCGCGATCGAACGTCTGCGGCGACCAGGACGTTTCGTGGTGGTCGACGAGGCCTTCGCCGACATCACGATCGATCCCGCCACGGGCATTCCGGAACCGGAGTCCGTCGCTTACCGGTCGCACCCAGACCTCATCGTCATCCGCAGTGTCACGAAGACATTCGGTCTCGCCGGACTGCGGGCCGGATACCTGCTCGCCGCCCCGGAGGTGATCGCGCGGTTGACGGTCGGCCGACGACCGTGGCCGCTGGGCACCTTGGCGCTGACCGCGCTGACCGCCTGTGTCGGACCCACCGGTCAGGAGTACGCGCACGGTGAGGCGCGCCGGCTCGCCGCGGATCGCGCCGAGATGGTCGCGATGCTGTCGTCGGCGGGCCTCGAGGTCTGCGGGCAGCCACGTGCATCATTCCTGCTGATCCGGGTGCCACGGGCCTTGCGGGTCAAACAACGACTGCGTGATCGGGGTTTCGCGGTGCGCAGCGCCGCGAACTTCGTCGGCCTCGACGACGACCACATACGTCTGGCCGTGCGGGACATCGCCACCACCCGAACGCTCGTCGACACCATCACGGCCATTCGAGAGGAGATCGCGTCATGTCCACAACCGTCGCCGAGGTGATCGAGGTCCTCGACCGCGCCTACCCGCGAGGGCTGGCCGAGCCGTGGGATTCGGTCGGGTTGGTCTGCGGCGATCCCGGTGAGCCGGTCGACACGATCCTGACCTGTGTCGACGTCACCGAGGACGTGGTGGCGGCCGCGATCGGCATGGGGGCCCAGCTGATCGTCGCCCATCATCCGCTGTTGCTGCGCGGAGTGGATTCGGTGTCGGCCGACACCGACAAGGGGCGGATCGTGCATCGGCTCATCCGGTCGGGGATTGCGCTGTTCACCGCGCACACCAACGCCGACAGCGCCCGCCCCGGAGTCTCCGATGCACTCGCCGACGTACTCGACGTGGTCGACACGTTCCCCATCGAGCCGCGGTCGTCGACTGTTCTGGACAAGTGGGTGGTGATGGTGCCCGAAGGCAACGCCGAGCAGGTCAGCGAGGCCATGTTCGCCGCCGGGGCCGGCGAGGTCGGCGAGTACCGGGATTGCTGCTGGTCGGTGGTCGGTACGGGGCAGTTCGAGGCGCAGGGATCGGCCGATCCGACGATCGGCGAGGTGGGATCGCGCACACGGGTCGATGAGGAACGGCTCGAGATGGTTGCCCAGCGCCGACTGCGTCGCGCGGTGCTGACCGCGCTGCGCGGAGCGCACCCGTATGAAGAGCCGGCGTTCGACATCCTCGAGCTCGCCGACACCGAGATGTCGACCGGGTTGGGCCGGATCGGACGGCTCCGGGAACCGACCACGCTCGCGGGCTTCGCCGAACTGGTCGCCGCGCGTCTGCACACCCCGTCCGGAGTGCGGGTGGCAGGGTCGTCACAGACCGCCGTCGGCACTGTCGCGGTCTGCGGCGGCGCAGGCGATTCGTTGCTCGAGGCGGTCGCGTCGGCCGGTGCGGATGTGTACGTCACGGCCGATCTACGCCACCATCCGGCCGATGAGAACCGACGTCGCGGCGGACCGGCGCTGATCGATGCGGGGCATTGGGCCACCGAGTTCCCGTGGTGCGGTCAGGTATCGCGAATGTTGGCCGCCGAGTTGCATGTCACGGTCTCGGTTCACCGTGAACCGACCGATCCGTTCGCGGTCGTCACCAGATACTGACGGCCGCGTCCGGCGTCATGGGCGGACGCGTACGGTATGGGGACCGTCGCACGGCGCCCCACCGCGGGCCCCGCGTCGGGAGAACAGAACAGTGAACGGCGCAGGGATGAGGCACTGGTGACGACTGCACAGCACGACAGCCAACGACGGAGGTGGGCACGGTGAAGGCGGATCCGGGAGCGCAGCGGCTCCTGCTCGACCTCGCCGACGTCGACGCGGAAATCGCTCGCATCGACCATCGCCGGGCATCACTCCCGGAGGATGCCGAGCTCGCTGAACTGTCCAAACGCGTCGAGGTGGCGCGCGATGACCTGGTTCGCGCCGAGATCTCCGCGGAGGATCTGACCCGGGAGTACCGCCGAATGGAGGGTGAGGCGAACGGGATGGCAGCGCGCGAGGCCAAGGACTCCGCGCAGCTGACCGCCGGTGGGCTCGCACCCAAGGCGCTCTCCGAACTGCAACACGAGCTCAACGGTTTGGCTCGCCGTCGCGCGGCGGTGGAGGACGACATGCTCGGTGTGATGGAGCAGCAGGAGGCCGTCGCCGCCGAACAGCAACGCGCCGCGGCAACCATCGATCAGGTCGACGCCGAGGTTGCGACGGTGCGTGAGCGGCGCGACCGTGCGCTGGCCGCGGCAACCGACGACCGCGAGGCGGCCGACGCTCGGCGCACGGCCTTGATTGCCGACATCGCTCCCGAGTTGCTCGCCATCTACGACCGGCAGCGTGCGTCCGGTCGGGTCGGCGCCGGCTTGCTCCGCGCACGCCGGTGCGGCGCCTGCCGAATGGAACTCGACCGAGGCACCATCGCATCGATCTCCGGCGCGTCTGCCGACGACGTGATCCGCTGCGAGGAGTGTGGCGCGGTCCTGGTGCGGACCGCAGAGTCGGGTCTGTAGTAGATGACCAACGCCACCGCGACCGGCGACAGATCACCCACCTGGCAGGGGCAGCGGGTGCGGCCGACGCGGCTGTTGTTGCTGCGGCACGGTCAGACCGAGCTGTCGGTGCAGCGCCGCTACTCCGGGCGAGGCAACCCCGAACTCACGGAGCTCGGACGTCGTCAGGCGGCGGCGGCGGCCACACGACTGGGGGCCGACCCCGAGATCGCCGCGGTGGTGTCGTCGCCGCTGAGTCGGGCGCAGACCACCGCACGTGCGGTCGCCGACCGGCTGGGGCTGGAGGTGACGGTCTCGGATGGGCTGATCGAGACGGACTTCGGTGCCTGGGAGGGGCTGACCTTCACCGAGGCCGCCGAACGCGACCCCGACCTGCATTCCCGATGGCTGGCCGACACCGGCGTTCCCGCGCCTGACGGCGAGAGCTTCGCCCAGGTCGCCGAGCGCGTCCGATTAGCCAAAGATTCACTGCTGCAACGGTACTCAGGCCAGACGGTGCTGGTGGTGTCGCATGTCACCCCGATCAAGTCGCTGCTGCGCGAGGCTCTCGGTTCGGGCCCGGAACTGTTGTTCCGCCTGCACCTCGACCTCGCCTCACTGTCGATCGCCGAGTTCTTTCCCGATGGCGGATCGGTGGTCCGGTTGGTCAACGACACGGGCCACCTCGACTGAGGTGCTGCCGCGCACCGGTATCCTGTATGGGCGAACGAGTCGGCCGGGCGGCCGCGGTGCGCGGAACGGCCCGACAACGGGTACGCCGACATCGAGGAAAGTCCGGACTCCACAGAGCAGGGTGGTTGTCAACGGCAACCCGGGGTGACCCGCGGGACAGTGCCACAGAGAACAGACCGCCGCCGCGGATCTTTCGAGATCGGCGGCGGTAAGGGTGAAACGGTGCGGTAAGAGCGCACCAGCGGCACGGGTGACCGTGCCGGCTCGGTAAACCCCACCCGGAGCAAGGCCGAAGCTCGCACCGCGGGAGACCGTGTGTGCGGGTGCGCGGATGGCAGAGGGCTGCTCGCCCGAGTCCGCGGGTGGGCCGCTCGAGGTACCCGGCGACGGTGTGCCCAGATGGATGGTCGCCACCCGGTCCTCGTGATCGGGAACAGGATCCGGCTTACACGCCGACTCGTTCGCCCCGCGGCCGGAATCCACCGGTCGGGCACCTGCTCGCATACAGTCGGGGGCGTGCAGCGCGTACTGTCGGCCCCCGATCTCGACTTCGACGCGGTTCGTACCGAACTCGGCGTGACCGAGGACTATGGTGCCGACGCACAGGCCGAGGCCGAACACCCGGTGGACCGGTATGCGGGTGAGCGGGAGGACCGTACCGACCTGGCGTTCGTCACGATCGATCCGCCGACGTCGATGGACCTGGACCAAGCGGTGCACATCGCCGCCGACGCCGACGGTTTCGTCATCTCCTACGCGATCGCCGACGTTGCTGCGCTCGTGGCCCCCGAAGGTGCCTTGGATCAGGAGAGCCGCAGGCGGGGCACCACGTTCTACTTCCCTGACCGATCGGTGCCACTGCATCCCCGGGCGCTGTCGGAGGGAGCCGGCTCGCTGTTACCCGACCAGCGTCGGCCGGCGGTGATGTGGACCATCCGGGTCACCCCGGAGGGTGCTGTCACGCAGGTGTCGCTGCGTCGGACGATGATCCGTTCGGTCGCCAAACTGACCTATGCCGGCGTGTCCGACGATGCCACGCGCGGCCGGCTGCATCCGTCGATCGCGGCGCTACCGGCTTTCGGCGAACTGCGGCACCGGGTCGCACTCGAACGCGGCGCCGTCGAACTCGACCTGCCCGACCAAGAGGTCACGCGCACCGATCGTGGGTGGATGCTGCGGCTGGCGCCGCACAGCCCGGCCGACATGTGGAACTCGCAGCTGTCGCTGCTCACCGGAATGTGTGCGGGGCGGATCATGGCCGAGGCGGGCGTGGGCCTGCTGCGCACCCTGCCGCCGGCCGATCATGCTGCGGTGGTGGCTCTGCAGAGCTCCGCCGCAGCCCTCGGTGTCCCGTGGCCGCCCGGAGCGACGCCCGGCCAGTTCCTCGCCGGGTTGCCACGCGATGCACCCGCGACACTTGCGTTGATGTCGGCCGGGGCGGGCCTGATGCGCGGAGCCGATCATCTCGTGCTCGGCGGTGACACCGGACATGCGACTGCGGAGAAGATGAGTCATGCCGCAATCGGCGGGGTGTATGCGCATGTGACCGCGCCGCTGCGTCGACTCGGCGATCGCTTCGCCACCGAGGTGTGTCTGGCGGTCACAGCCGGCGAGCCGGTGCCCAACTGGGTGACTCGGGCGCTACCGACGTTGCCGACTCTGCTGCGGTCGGCGGGCTCGCTGGCGTCGGCTGCCGACCGGGCCGGCATCGATTTAGCGGAGGCAACCGTACTGGCCGACCGAGTGGGGGAGACGTTCGAGGCGGTGGTCTTGCACTCGACCACGCAGAATCGGCCTGCCCAGGTGTTTCTCACCGAGGTCCCGGTGATCGCTCCGTGCGATGGTGACCCGCCACCGGGGCGTCGGTTGCCGGTGGTGCTGCGGGCTGCCGACCCGTCCGCGCGGGTGGTGCGGTTCGAGTTCATCCCCGATTCGGGGCAGTAGCTGGTGCCTCGAATCGGTACCACCGACAAACGTCAGAGGTCCTTGGCCGCCTTGCGGTAGTCGGCCAACGCCCGTTCGCCGTCGACCTCCTGCCGGGCGTCGATGCGCCCGAGGACGAACATGTCCGGTCCCGACAGGGTGTTGGTGGCTGCGAGTTCGCCGAGACGCTGACGGTTGATGCGGGTGTCGTTGTAGTCGCCGAGGGAGCTCTGCAGTCGCTTGGCGGCCTTGGCGACGGCCTTGTAGCGCTTGCGACCCAACGGCTCCGCGGCATCGGTGCTGTACCGTAACCGCTTGGCGCGCTTACGGATCGTGTGCAGCTGTTCCTCCCACTCGGGGGACCGTTCGGTCATCGCGGCCAGCGTTTTCTGCGCCTTGCGGATGCTCTTGCGGTTCTTCTCGATGGACCGGTCCACGGCGGTCACGGCATCGATGTCGGCATCGGGGCCCGGCGGCGGGGAGGCGATGAGTTCGTCGATCGAGTCGAGCAAGGCGAAATAGCGGGCCGAATTCATCGCGGAGTGCGCGGCTTTGATGGCCCGATCGTGGATGGTGGTCTCGGTGCCAGTGAGTTCGGCGACCAGTGCGGCCGAGGCGTTTTCCGAGCGCAGCAGTCCCTGGTCGATGGCGATCTGAACCTCGGAATCGCGAGCGTCGCCGAGAATGCGCGCCAGCAGCTTCAGTTCCTCGTTCAGATGGGCGGTACGCGCCGGGTCGAGCACAGTGGGAAAACCGGCGAAGATGCTACGCAGTCGTCGGCAGGCCACCCGCATCTGGTGGACGGCGTCCTCGGCGTCGATGCGCACCTGCGGGTCGTAGGCGACCAGGGAGTTGCGATGGATGGCGATGTCGGTGACGACCAGATCCAGCGCGGTGGGGCGCCGTCCGAGGTGCGGTTCGACGACGGTCGGCGTCGAACCGATGGCACGAGCAAGTTTGGACGCCGACGATGCGGTTCGCCCGCCGGAGTTGCGCAGCAACTTCTCGGCCGCCTTGAGCAGACGGGTGTCGCGGCCACCGTCGAGGAGTTCGAACTCCCACTCTGCCCATTCCTGGTAGTGGCCGCCGGGCAGCATCGACTGCGCGGACACGAGGTCCTCGGCGAATTCGGCAACGGGCCGACCGTCGGCGCCCATCAGCGTGGTCACCGTGCGCGTGGTGGACAGCGCGGCGACCGGGATCAGCTTGCGGGTACGGGTCAACGCGATGACCGGGGTGATCAGCTCGGCGGGGACGTCGGCGTCGGCGGGCGCGTCGCCGAAGCCGATCCGCAGCTCACGTCGGGCACCGGCGATGCCGGTGGGGCGCTTGAGATGCCAGCCGGCGTCGTGTCCGCCGGTGCGCCGGCGCATGGTGATCCGGTTGCCGGCGAGGTCGAGGTTCTCGGTGTCGAAATAGGTGGCGTCGAGCTGAAAGGTCTCCGGTGCCGACGCGCCGATGACACCTGGCAGAATCCGGAGGTCCGGGGCGGTGTGGCCCGCGTCCACGTCGAACTTCAGTTCCACTTCGATCTGCTCGGATGGGGCCACCCCAGATCCTCCTGTTCACCGGCCGGGGCTCGGCGTGGCCCGGCGTGCGCATACGTCGTCCTGACGAGTCTAGAGTGCACCGGTCATCGTCACCGCGACCGATTCGCGAAGTCGTCGGTAGCAGTGATCAAGTGGTGCTTGATACCCGGTTCGAAGGAGGCGTGACCGGCGTCGTCGACGATGTGCAACGTCGCGGACCGCCAGGCGCGGTGTAGATCCCACGCGCTGCGGGTGGGGCAGACGACGTCGTAGCGGCCCTGCACGATGACCCCGGGAATGTGCGCGATGCGGTCGATGTCGGCGAGCAATTGGCCCTCACGCAGGAAACCGTGATTGACGAAGTAGTGGTTCTCGATCGCGGCGAAGGCCAGGTCGAATCGCGGGTCGCCGGCGGCCATCCCGGAATTGTCCTGGGGCTTTTTCGGCAGCAGATAGCTGGTGGCCTGCTCCCAGCCTGTCCACGCGGTCGCCGCGGCCTGCGCGAGGTCCCGGTCGGTGGAGGTGAGCAACCGGTGGTAGGCCGCGACCAGGTCGCCGTCGCGCTCGGCTGCCGGGATCGGAGCCAGGTAGGACTCCCACAGGTCGGGATAGATGTGCGCGGCTCCACCGTTGTAGTACCAGTCGATCTCACTGCGGCGTAGCAGAAAGATTCCGCGCAGCACGAGTTCACTGACGCGATCGGGGTGAGCCTGCGCGTAGGCGAGACCGAGCGTGGACCCCCAGGACCCCCCGAACACCTGCCACCGGTCGATCTGCAGATGTTCGCGCAGCCGTTCCATGTCGGCGATGAGGTGGCCGGTGGTGTTGACCGACAGGTCGGCACCGTCGGCGATGTGCGGCCGCGACCGACCACACCCACGCTGATCGAACAGGACGATTCGGTAGCGCGTCGGATCGAAGAATCGCCGCTGCTCGGGCGACGTGCCGCCACCCGGGCCACCGTGCACGAACACCACCGGCTTGCCGTCGGCACGGCCCGAGACCTCCCAATAGACCTGCTGACCGTCACCGACGTCGAGATGGCCGTGGTCGTGCGGTTCGATCGGCGGATAGAAATCGCGCATGGGGTAAGCCTAGAGCGTGGTCGAGAACCGGCTCACCCGTTCCTGCGCGAGGGGGCGCCTCAGTAGCTGTGCTCGGGTGCGGGGAACGCTCCGCGACGCACCTCGTCGGCGTACTGCTCTGCCGCAGAGCGCAACTCCGACCCTACGTCGGCGAACCGTTTGACGAATTTCGCCGTCTTGCCGTGCGTCAGGCCAGCCATGTCCTGCCAGACCAGCACCTGCGCGTCGGTCTCGTTGCCCGCGCCGATCCCGACGGTCGGGATGGTGAGTTTGCGGGTGATCTGTCCCGCGAGGTCGGCGGGCACCATCTCCATCACGACGGCGAACGCGCCGGCTTCCTGGACTGCGATGGCATCGGCGACGAGTTGATCGCCGGCGTCGCCCCGTCCCTGGACGCGGTAGCCGCCGAGCCCGTTCACGCTCTGCGGAGTGAAACCGATGTGCGCCATCACGGGAATCCCGGCCGCGGTCAGCGTGGCGATCTGATCGGCCACCCGCTCACCACCTTCGAGCTTGATCGCGTGCGCGCCGGTCTCCTTGAACACCTTCACCGCGGACTCCAGCGCCTGCTGCGGGCCGGCCTCATAGCTGCCGAACGGCAGGTCGGCGACGACCAGGGCATGCGGCGCGCCGCGAACCACGGCGCGGATCAGCGGGATGAGTTCATCGACGGTCACCGGGATCGTGGTGTCGTAGCCCAGAACCACATTGGCCGCGGAGTCACCGACGAGTAGCACCGGGATCTCGGCGGCGTCGAAAATGCGGGCCGTCGAGTAGTCGTAGCAGGTCAGCATCGACCACTTCTCGCCGTCAGCCTTCATCTGGCCGAGATGGTGAACGCGAGTGGTGCGGCGACGGGGGGCCGAGGCGGACGAATCGCCCGCAGCGGGGCCCGTGGCGCCATAGACCGAAGATTCGGACATCGTTGTCTCTTTTCTGCCTCGAGTCCTGCCGTGCAGGTACCCGGGTTGGGGTTGGACACTGCCATTGTGGCACCGGGGAGTGCCCCGATACCTGCCGGTGACCTGTGGTTTTTCTCACATCCGGCGAATGGTTGCGGCGAGCGGTGACCGTACGATCTGTGCCATGGCGAGCTCCGGGACGCTACCTCGACGCGCCGGATTGCTCGTCCTGCTGGTGCTGGTGACGGTCGTCAGTGGCTGTCGCGTGAACCCGGCGGACGCCGAGATCGACTGGCGGCCCTGTGGTCCGGAGTTCGCAGTGGCCGCCGGCGCGGTACCCGGCATGCTCGCCGGGCGTGTGTCGTGCGGTTGGGTCGAGGTTCCGCTCGACCCAACCGACACGGGTCGGGGGACCGTCGATCTCGCCGTCGCGCGGATCTCTGCTGCGGGCCCGAGCAACGGCACGGTGGTCATCGACCCGGGCGGCCCGGGGGCGTCGGGCGTCGGCCATCTCGTCGGCGCGGCGGCGGCGCTGGCATCGCAACCGATCGCCGCCACCCATGATCTCGTGGCGGTCGATGCGCGCGGGGTGGGCGCCTCGCGGCCGTCGCTGCGGTGTCGCACCGATGCCGAGCGTGACGCCGAACGAGCGATGGACTTCGGTGACCGGTCGACCACCGGTGTGCGACGCATCGAGTCCTACCGGCGCAGCATCGCTCAACGATGCGCCAATCGGATCGGCACGCAGTTCCTTACGCGGGTCGGCACGGACTTCGTGGCAGCGGACCTCGACCGTGTCCGCCAACTGCTCGGCGTCGAGGAGATCTCGTTTCTCGGTCACTCCTATGGCACGCGTCTTGGTTTCGCCTACGCGCAGCGGTATCCGGACCGCCTGCACGCGATGGTCCTCGACGGGGTGGTGGATCCCACGCAGGACCCGGACGATGCGACGGTTGAGCAGATGGCCGGCTTCCAGGCTGCGTTCGACGCATTCGCCGCCGACTGCGTGGCCCGGGCGGGGTGTCCGCTGGGTGATCGCGCCGATCGCGCGGTCGAGGTCTACCGCGGCCTCGTAGGGCCCTTGGTCACCCGGCCCGTACCCGCCGGTGATCGATCACTGACCGCCGGGGATGCGGAGTCGGGCACCATCTTCGCGCTGTACCAGCGGTCCCGGTGGGGCGATCTGCGTCGCGCGCTCGGCTCGCTCGAGCGCGCCGACGGCACTCCGATGGTGCAGTTGGCCGATGCGTACGAGGGACGCGGCCACGATGGTCGCTACGGTCCGATGCAGGATGCGTTCCTGGCGATCAGCTGCGCCGACGAACCGCCGCTCGACGCGGGAGCCGACCCCGGCGAGCTGGACCGGCGGATGAGGATCGCCGCGCCGTTCCTCGACGACGGACGTGGCACCGGTCGGGGCCCGGTGAGTATCTGCGAACTTCTGCCTCCACCGGCCCGGTCGCCGGCGGAGCCTGGCGCCGATCCGGCGAGCGTGGCCTGGCCGGCGACGGCGCCGACTCCTCTCGTCGTGGCGACGACCGGGGACCCGGCGACGCCGTATCGGACGGCGATGTCGGTGGCCAACAGGATCGGGGCGCAGACGGTCACCGTGGTCGGCGCCGACCACACGGCGGTCTTCGTCGGTGACCGCTGCGTCGACGAGGCGGTCGACAGCTATCTGGCTGATCCCACCAACTCGTCACGAAGTCTCACATGTTGAGATGGCATCCGAAAAAGCCCAGCGTGTCGGGTTTGACTTGCGCGTGTAACACAGATTTAACAGCGTACTTCTAATGTCCCGGACATGGATCGCCAAAAGGAATTCGTGCTGCGGACCCTCGAAGAGCGCGATATCCGATTCGTCAGGCTGTGGTTCACCGACGTACTCGGCTATCTCAAATCGGTGGCGATCGCGCCGGCCGAACTCGAAGGAGCCTTCGCAGAGGGTATCGGGTTCGACGGTTCGGCCATCGAGGGGTTCTCCCGCGTCTCCGAGGCGGACACGGTTGCCAAGCCGGATCCATCGACGTTCCAGATCCTGCCGTGGACCACGTCGGCGGGCCGCCACCACTCGGCCCGGATGTTCTGTGACATCGCGATGCCCGACGGCACGCCGAGTTGGGCCGATTCCCGGCATGTGCTGCGCCGCCAGCTGAACAAGGCGGCCGACCAGGGATTCAGCTGTTATGTGCACCCGGAGATCGAGTTCTTCCTTCTCAAGGACGCCCCGCTCGACGGCAGCGTGCCCACACCGGCTGACACCGGCGGCTACTTCGATCAGGCCGTGCACGACGCGGCGCCCAACTTCCGGCGGCACGCGATCGAGGCGCTCGAGTCGATGGGGATCTCGGTGGAGTTCTCCCACCACGAAGGCGCACCCGGCCAGCAGGAGATCGACCTGCGCTACGCCGACGCGCTGTCGATGGCCGACAACGTCATGACCTTCCGGTACGTGATCAAAGAGGTCGCGATCGAAGAGGGTGTCTGGGCCACGTTCATGCCCAAACCGTTCAGCGAGCACCCCGGCTCGGCAATGCACACCCACATGAGCCTGTTCGAGGGCGACTCGAACGCATTCCACAACCCCGACGACCCGATGCAGTTGTCGGCGACCGGAAAGAAGTTCATCGCAGGCATTCTGCACCACGCCAGTGAACTGTCCGCGGTCACCAACCAGTGGGTGAACTCTTACAAGCGGCTCATTCACGGCGGGGAGGCGCCGACGGCGGCCACCTGGGGTGGCGCGAACCGGTCCGCGCTGGTCCGGCTACCGCTCTACACGCCGAACAAGGCATCCTCGCGCCGAATCGAGGTCCGCAGCCCGGATTCGGCCTGCAATCCGTACCTGACGTTCGCCGTGCTGCTGGCGGCCGGGCTCAAGGGGATCGAGGAAGGCTACGAACTGCCCGACGAGGCCGAGGACGACGTGTGGGCGCTCACCCCAGGTGAACGCCGGGCGATGGGCTACCGGGAACTTCCCGGCAGCCTCGCCGACGCGCTGACCGAGATGGAGAAATCCGAGCTGGTCGCCGAGGCGCTCGGGGAGCACGTCTTCGACTACTTCCTGCGTAACAAGTGGACCGAATGGGCCAACTATCGCAGCCTGGTCACCCCCTACGAACTCAAGAGCTACCTGCCTCTCTGACCCGCCACCTGAGTGAGAGGTGGTCGGCTCCGCCCGCTAGTTTTGGGTTGTGACTTCACTTCGTGGACGAGGCCGCCTGCCCAGCGCGGGACGGCTGGGGCTGCTCGAGGACACCGCTCCGGGCCACCTCTCGGAGTTGGGTTGGAACAACGACGAATCGGTCGACGTGCTCTGGGCCCTGTCGCGCGCGGCGGACGCGGATCTGGCGTTGCGTGCGTTGATGCGGATCAAAGGCGTGGTCTCCGCCGACGAGTGGTCGGAGATCGACCGGCTGATCCGTGACGATCGTGGCTTCCGGGGACGCCTGTTCGCGGTGCTCGGGGCGTCCGATGCCTTCGGCGATCACCTCGTCGCCGAACCGGCGAGCTGGCGGTTGCTGACGTCGTCGACGCTACCCACCCTCGACGAGATCTATACCCGGATGCTGGCATCGGTCGACGCCAGGGCCGAACCCGGCGAGGTGGAGCAGGGCAACAAGCTCTATCGCGCGGCGGTCACCGGACCCAAAGCTGTGGTCGCTCTGCGGATCGCGTATCGGAATCTGCTGCTGGAGCTGGCCGCGCACGATCTGGCGCCGACAGTCGAAGACGAACCGGTTCACTATCTGCCCGAGGTCGGCGGATTTCTCGCCGACGCCGCTGACGCGGCCTTGACGGCTGCGCTCGCCGTCGCGATTGCCGAGGTGTGCGGCGACAACCCGCTGCCGGTACGGCTCGCCGTGATCGCAATGGGCAAATGCGGTGCGCGTGAGCTCAACTACGTCAGCGATGTCGACGTGGTTTTCGTCAGCGAACCGGCCGACGGCGTGGCCGCCCGGATCGCCGGCGAGATGATGCGCGTCGGGTCGTTGGCGTTCTTCGACGTGGACGCGGCGCTGCGACCCGAGGGCAAGGCGGGCGCGTTGACCCGCACGCTGGAATCCCATGTCGCCTACTACCGACGATGGGCGAAGACCTGGGAGTTCCAGGCGCTGTTGAAGGCGCGCGCCATGACCGGCGACATGCAGCTCGCCGCCGACTACGTCGACGCCGTCAACCCGATGGTGTGGACGGCTGCCGAACGGGAGGATTTCGTTCCGGAGGTGCAGGCGATGCGACGGCGCGTCGAATCGCTGGTGCCCGAGGAATTGCGTGAACGCAACCTCAAACTCGGCAGCGGCAGTCTCCGCGACGTCGAGTTCGCGGTGCAGTTGCTGCAGATGGTGCACGGACGTGTCGACGAGGACATCCGCGAGAAGGCCACCGTGGACGCGCTGACCGCCCTCACCGCCGGTGGCTACGTCGGTCGCGACGACGGCGCCAATCTCAATGCGTCCTATCAGTTCATGCGTGCCCTCGAACATCGTCTCCAACTGCAACGCCTGTCGCGGACACACCTGTTGCCCGCCTTCGAGGACACCGGCAACATGCGGTGGCTGGCGCGGGCGGCGCACATCCGCCCAGAAGGTGACAAAGACGCCACGACCGTGTTGCGCGAGGAACTGACCCGGCAGAAGGCCCGTATCCGTCGCTTGCACGAGAAGCTCTTTTACCGTCCGCTGTTGGAGGCGGCCACCCGGTTCAACACCGACGAACTGACGTTGTCCGACAAGTCGGCTGAGCGTCGGCTGTCCGCCCTCGGCTACGCGAAACCCGAACGCGCACTGAGTCACATCCGCGCGCTGGCGTCGTCGCCCGGGCGACGGGGCCAGATCCAACTGCTCATCCTGCCGTCGTTGCTGGAGTGGATCGGCAACACCCCCGATCCCGATGCCGGCCTGCTGAACTATCGGCGGCTGTGCGACGTGATGGACGACGCCGAATGGTTCATCCGCCTGCTGCGCGACGACGGTGTGGTCGCCGAGCGGTTGATGCACGTCCTGGGCACCTCGGAGTACATCGCGAACCTGCTGATGCGTTCGCCGGAGGTCATCCACCTCTATTCCGACGGCGCCAACGGACCCAAACTGTGCGACGTGCGACCAGAAGACGTCGCCAAGGGGCTGATCGCGTCGACGGTGCGGCAAACCGACCTGAAACGTGCGGTGGCGGTGGCTCGTTCGCATCGCCGGTTCGAACTCGCGCGGATCGCCTCAGCCGACATCCTGGGACTGATGGATGTGCCGGCGGTGTGCGCGGCCCTGTCGAGTGTGTGGGCGGCGGTGCTGAACGCGGCACTGAGCGTGGCGATCGCGCAGTCCGAACGCGACCGCGGTGAACCCGCGCCCGCGCGGATCGCGGTGATCGGTATGGGCCGGCTCGGCGGGGGAGAGCTGGGCTACGGGTCCGACGCCGATGTGCTGTTCGTCTGCCAGCCGCAACCGAACGCCGATGAGTCGGCCGCAGTGCGATGGGCGCAGACGATCGCGGAGAAGGTCCGATCGATGCTGGGGTCGCCCAGTGAGGACCCGCCGCTCGAGGTCGACACCGGGTTGCGTCCGGAGGGTCGTAACGGGCCGGTGGTGCGGACGCTCGCGGCGTATGCGGCGTACTACGACCAGTGGGCACAACCCTGGGAGATCCAGGCACTGCTCCGGGCGCATCAGGTTGCCGGCGACGATCAGCTCGGTGTCGACTTCCTGCACATGGCCGACCGTATCCGCTACCCCGAGGGTGGGGTGTCGGCGGATGCGGTGAAGGAGATCCGCCGGATCAAGGCGCGCGTGGACGCCGAACGGCTCCCGCGCGGTGCCGACCCGGCGACGCACACCAAACTGGGTCGAGGCGGATTGGCCGACGTCGAATGGACGGTCCAGCTCCTGCAGTTGCGCCACGCGCATCGCTACATGTCGCTGCACAACACGTCCACCCTGCAATCGTTGGACGCCATTGGGGCGGTCGAACTGCTCGGCGAGAACGACGTGGCGCAGTTGAAGGAAGCGTGGCTCACGGCCACCCAGGCGCGCAATGCGCTGGTGCTGGTACGGGGCAAACCGGTCGATCAATTGCCGGCCCCCGGCAGCCAGCTGCGTGCGGTTGCCTACGCCGCGGGGTGGCCCGAAGACCAGGCCGCGGAGTTCCTTGAGCATTACCTGCGGGTGACGCGTAGAGCGAAGGTCGTGGTGCGCAAGGTGTTCGGCGCATGAGCGGGCACAACGCACAGTCGGTGTCCGCGGGTCTGCGTTCAGCAACCGCGGTGGCCCACGATCGCGCCGAACGAGCGCACTTCGTCGACGATCTGATGTCGGGACGTCTCGACGCCGCCGGGTACCTGCGGATGGCGGTGCAGCTCTATTTCATCTATCGCGCGTTGGAATCGGTCGGTGACGAACTCTCCGGCGACGAGGTCGCCGGAGCGGTGGTCGACGAGCGGTTGCGCCGGCTGCCGCGCCTGACGGCCGACTTGGCGGCACTCGGCGTGGACCCGACCACGATCACTCCGTTGCCCGGGGTGGCCGCGTATGTGGCTGCGATCGAGCGGACTCGCACCGATCCGGTCCGATTCGTCGCCCACCACTACACCCGCTACCTCGGTGATCTCAGTGGCGGACAGGTGATCCGCAGCCGGATGAAATTGCACTACGGGCTGACCGACGACGCGCTGAGCTTCTACGTGTTCGACGAGATCGACAAGCTCAAGCGCTACAAAGACACGTACCGGGACACTCTGGATGGCCTTCCGCTCGACGACCGCCAGGTGCGCAGCCTCCTCGATGAGGCGGTCCGGGCGTTCGAGCACAACGAACAGATGTTCGCCGAGCTGGCGGGACGCTAATTCGTGGAATCCGCCCGGTTCTCCCGAGCGCTGGTGATCCCTGCCTTCACCAGCAGGTAGGGGACCACCAGGGTCGCGGCGGCGGTCACCAGCCAGACGATGACGGTTGCGGCGATCCAGGTTTCGACGCCGCTGATCTCTATCCCGTTGCCGCCCAGCAGCGTCGCCAACAGCAATGCCACAAAGGTGGAGACCAGACCCACTCCGCCCATGAACGCCTCGGCGTTGCGGTGGACGAACTTGGTGATGAACGGGCTCAGGATCAACTGTGCGGCGGCGAAAACCGCCAGGGCGATGAGGAACCCCGCGAAGTGGACGGTCATGTCGTCGAGGATCCAGGTCGCGACGAGCAACCCGATCGCCGCGGAGATGAGATAGGTGAGCGTGCGCACCAGAATGCGGATCATGACGTCATCCTAGTGTCCGCAGGCCTGGCACCTGCAGCATTCGCCGGCCTGCTCGACCGTGTCGTCGCCAGAACGACGCCGACGCGCAACGATCGGGCCGGGCGGCGCGACCGGTGAATCAGGTCACGATCAGACGCGACGACCGGTGCCGGTGCGCTTGAGGATTGCCGAACCGACCGCGACGACGATGACCGAGCCGATCAGGGCACCGATGATGCCGCCCCAGTCGAACTTGTCCTCATCGCCGATGCCCAGCAGGCCGGTGAAGATCCAATAACCCAGCAGTGCGCCCAGTAGACCCAAGACGGTTGAAGCCGCCCAGGACTTCCATCCGCTCATCGCCTTGAATGCGTCGTTGGGGACCAACGCGCGGGCGATGGCTCCACACACGAAACCGAGTAGCAGCGCTGCGATCAGACTCCCGATGTCCATGACACCTCCTGAACGCAGACTAATCGCGCCGGGTCACGGCGACACCGATATTCGGTGACTACAAGATTTCGACTTTGGCGCCGGAGTCGAGCAGGATCTCGCTGCGGTCGTCGTCGGAGCTGGTGACGAGCTCCAGCAGGAGCTGATCGGTGGCGGTCCGGGTCGCGGGCGTGCGGACGACGGCTCGGATGCCGTTGACGCTGATGCGGTCGCCCGGAGTGAGGTCTTCGACGAATCTGGTGCGGCTCATGTCCTCAACTTAAATCGAATCGGAGTGAAACGGCAGGGTACAAAGGCCTTAACGTGACGTCAATCACGCGAATGTTGAGCTGCGCAGACGGCGAAGGGCGGCCGGGTGATATCCCGGCCGCCCTTCGCGTCAGGCGTGCTGCGCAGGTGCTGCGCTCAGCAGTCGTAGTACAGCGAGAACTCGTACGGATGGGGACGGATCTGCACCGGCTCGATCTCGTTCTCACGCTTGAGCGCGATCCAGGTCTCGATCAGGTCCTCGGTGAACACGCCACCGGCGGTGAGGTATTCGTGATCCTCTTCGAGCTTGTCGATGACCGCGGACAGCGAGGTCGGCGCCTGTGGGATGCTCTTGGCCTCCTCTGGCGGGAGCTCGTAGAGGTCCTTGTCGACCGGCTCGTGCGGCTCGATCTTGTTCTTGATGCCGTCGAGGCCGGCCATCATCATCGCCGCGAACGCCAGGTACGGGTTGCCCGAGCTGTCCGGGCAGCGGAACTCGAGGCGCTTGGCCTTCGGGTTGTTGCCGGTGATCGGGATACGCACGCAGGCGCTGCGGTTGCGCTGGCTGTAGACCAGGTTGATCGGGGCTTCGTAACCCGGGACCAGGCGCTTGTAGGAGTTCACCGTCGGGTTGGTGAAGGCCAGCAGCGACGGCGCGTGGTGCAGGATGCCGCCGATGTAGTAGCGCGCCAGATCCGACAGACCCGCGTAGCCGGCCTCGTCGTGGAACAGCGGCTTGCCGTCCTTCCACAGCGACTGGTGGGCGTGCATGCCCGAGCCGTTGTCGCCGAAGAGCGGCTTCGGCATGAAGGTGACGGTCTTGCCGTTCGCGTACGCGGTGTTCTTGATGATGTACTTGAACAGCAACACGTCGTCGGCCGCGTGCAGCAGGGTGTTGAACTTGTAGTTGATCTCCGCCTGGCCGCCGGTGCCGACCTCGTGGTGGCCGCGTTCGAGCTCGAAACCGGCGTTCTGCAGGTTGGTCGACATCTCGTCGCGCAGATCCACGTAGTGGTCGTACGGCGCGACCGGGAAGTAGCCACCCTTCGGGCGGACCTTGTAGCCGAGGTTCGGGCTGCCGTCCGGGTCGGTCGGCGAGGCGGTGTTCCACCAGCCCGATTCCGACTCGACCTCGTAGAAGGTGCCGTTCATCTCCGATCCGAAGGAGACGCCGTCGAAGATGTAGAACTCGGCCTCGGCGCCGAAGAAGCAGGTGTCGGCGATGCCGGTGGAGGCCAGGTAGTCCTCGGCCTTGCGGGCGACGTTGCGCGGGTCGCGGCTGTAGGCCTCACGGGTGAAGGGGTCGTGGACGAAGAAGCTGATGTTCATCGTCTTGGCCTTGCGGAACGGATCGATCCGCGCAGTGGCCGGGTCGGGTAGCAGCATCATGTCCGACTCGTCGATCGACTGGAAGCCGCGAACCGACGAGCCGTCGAAGGCGAGGCCGTCCTCGAACACGTCCTCGGTGAACGCCGAGGCCGGGATCGAGAAGTGCTGCATCACACCGGGCAGGTCGCAGAAGCGGATGTCGACGTACTCGACACCTTCTTTCTTGATGCCCTCGAGTAGTTCTTCTTTGCTGCTGTACACCGTGCGGTGACTCCTTAACTTGTTCGGGTGGCCAGCGACCTGGCCCGACTCAATCCGCCGCACCACGAGATGCAGCGCCGGATCTCAGCTGGAACCGTATGGACGCGAGGTTGCCTAGCCGTCAAGGGCATGTTTCTCCTGTGTTACACGCCCTTGATGCCTCGACAACACGGGTGTCCCGCATCGCAACAATGCCATGCCCGTCCCCGACGCACCACGCAACTCCCCGAATCGTCGCGAACGGTCGTCGGGGAGGTCGGCACACACGGGCCGATACCATGGAGAACATGCGCGTACCGACTCCGTCCGATCATTCGCCCTCGCCCGGTGTGGGGGAGTGGTTCTGATGGGCCGCGCAACGGGAACGTGGCTGTCGGGACCACAGATCGGTCCGGGCGGCGGTGGCGACTACCGTGGGCAGGATTTGGGCCTACCGGAGTCGGGACCCGGATCCCTGGCCGGTGGCTGGCTGCGGACCCTGGGACTCGGTGTGGATTGGATTCTGGCCGGTGGGGTTTCACTGCTGTTCGTCTCGTTCGACTCGCCGAATCTGGGCACGACGGTGTTGTTCGTGTGGTTCGTGCTGGGAGTGGTGTCGCTGACGCTGTTCGGCTTCACTCCAGGGCAGTTCGCTGTCGGCCTTCGGGTGGCGCGCGTCGACTACGGACCCGATCGGACCGAGGCGGAGGTGACCGGCGAGGTCCCTGTTGCCGCGGTCGGCATCCTGCGAGCTCTCGGTCGGCAGGTGCTGATCGTGTTCCTGGTGCCGGCGCTGATCAACGACTACAACGGGCGTGCTCTGCACGATCGCGCCACCGGCACGGCATTGGTCCGGAGCCGATGAGCCAGGTGATGGGCGCCGGTGCCACCTCGTAAAGGGCCACCGGCCGCCCGTCAGAAGGCCGCGCCCAAGCGCGCGAGCACCTCTCGCGACTCCGCCGCCGACTCGGCGTCGGTGACCGTCAGGACCGAGGCCCGCCACGTCGCGGCGAGGACTCGGCCGGTGCTCGTTCCGCCACGCGTGATGTCGGACAGGAACTCCGCCACGCGGTCTTCGTCGGCGTAGGGCGCCGCTTCGCCGAGAATGCGCGTGAACTCGTTGTCGACGGCGAAGTCGAACCCGACCACGAGCGCCTGTCGTAGCCGGAACGAGTCCCGACCGGCCGCCGCGCCCGTCATGCGGTCCAGCAGTCGTTGCTCGACATCGGTGCGCACCACCCGGTAGAGGCCGAGCTTGTTCTGGAAATGGTGATACAGGGCCCCCGTGGTGACGTCGGCGGCCCCGGCGAGATCACCCACGGTGACCTCTGCATACGGTCGGGCGCCGAACAGTTCGACCGCAGACAGCACCAATCGGCCCTTGGCCGAGGTCGATACCGGAAACCACTATGAAGCTGGAATTCTTACTGGCTCCGACGCGCGACCTACAGGCCTCGCTGAGCCTGTATCGCGACGGATCGGGCTTCGTCGAAAAAGTGGCGAGAAGGCGATATGACTGTGACGCTCGCGCTGCCCGATTCCGATGTCGGGATCATGCTGGACGCAGCCGACCCGGATGCCCCGAGCGGTCCGGTGTTCGCAATCGACAGCGTCGCCGCTTTTCACGCCGACCGGCCGAGTGAACTCGGCGTCGTCGCGGAGCCGTCGGAGATCCCGGACGGTTCGATCGCCGCCTACAGCGACCCGGGCGGTTTCGTCTTCTACGTGTTGGATCAGGCACAGGCCACGTGACGGCGCGTGGGTGACCGCACGCCCCGCGGATCAGCCCTTACGCCGCGCGGTGCGCTGCATCCCGCGGACCTTTGCGTTGCCGGGCATCGGGCCCTTGGGCATGCCCGGCCCCTGCGGATTGCGTCCGCCCAGCGCCGACAACCGACCCTCGAGGGTCTCCATCCGCTTGCCGTCGATGTTCTTGGGCAGCTTGTTGATGTGGCGCTCGAGCTTGTTCAGCGGGATCTGCCCGTCGTCGTTGCCCACCACGATCTCGTAGATAGGGGTGTCGCCGACGACCCGCGCGGCCTTCTTCTTCTCTTGGGCGAGCAGGGGTTTGACGCGGGTGGCCGAACCCTCGCCGACGAGGATGACACCCGGCTTGCCGATGACCCGATGGACGGCGTCGAGATGGGCGTTGCCCGAGACGGCCTGCTTCACCCGCCATTGGCCGCGCATGTTGCCCAACGCCCATCCGGCGGCTCCCGGCTGGCCTTCGGCCCGGGTGTAGACGGTGCGCTGCACGCGACGGCCGAAGAGGATGAACGCGGCGAGCAGGCCCAGGACGATACCGAGGGGCAACAGCAACCACACCGAACCGAACAGCAGGCCGAGCCCGACGAAAATGGCGACGATGAGCACGAACAGGCCGACCATGTACGGGATCAGCCGCTTGTCTTCCTTCCGCTGCATCTGGAAGGCCTGCCACAGTTGCTGGCGACGTTCCTTCGACGCCTGCTTCCGAGCCTTCTTCGCCGCGGCTTTCGCCTCTTTGTCTTGCGCCTTTGCCATGGAGCCCAGTTTACGGCGCCACGCCACCACCCCTCGCAAGGGTTCCTCCGGACGTGGTACGCAGGTCCTCCGGACGCGCGCGGAGGCGGAGATGGCCGAGGGGCGAACCCAGGGGTCGGTGTCGAGCCCGGTTACCTGCCGGCGAGGCGGGTGAGGAGGCTGGATGCCTCCTGGCTGGCCGAACCCTCGTCGGCGAGGTGCACCAGCGCGGGGGACAGGTCACGGCCGCGATATGCCATGGCCTGCGCGTAGAGCCGTCCCGCGCGGTAGGACGAGCGGACCAGTGGTCCGGCCATCACCCCGGCGAAGCCGACCTCGGTCGCGAACTCGGAGTGGTCGACGAACTCCTCGGGCTTGACCCACCGCTCGACCGGGTGGTGCCGCGGCGAGGGGCGCAGGTACTGGGTGATGGTGAGGATGTCGCAACCGGCCTCGTGCAGGTCGACGATGGCCGACTGCACCTCTTCTGGCGTCTCGCCCATCCCGAGGATCAGGTTGGATTTGGTGACCAGTCCGAAGTCGCGGGCCTGGGTGAGCACGTCGAGCGACCGCTCGTACCGAAACGCCGGTCGGATGCGCTTGAAGATGCGCGGCACGGTCTCCAGGTTGTGCGCCAGGACCTCGGGACGGGCCTCGAACACCTCGGCCAGCAGATCGGGTTTGGCGTGGAAGTCGGGGATCAGGTTCTCCACACCGGTGCCCGGGTTGAGACGGTGGATGGCCCGTACGGTCTCGGCGTAGAGCCACGCGCCCTCGTCGGGCAGGTCGTCGCGGGCGACACCGGTGATGGTGGAGTAGCGCAGACCCATCGCCTGGACGCTCTCGGCGACGCGACGCGGTTCGTCGCGGTCGAGTTCGGCGGGTTTGCCGGTGTCGATCTGGCAGAAGTCGCAGCGACGCGTGCACTGTTCACCGCCGATGAGGAAGGTGGCCTCGCGGTCCTCCCAGCACTCGTAGATGTTGGGACAGCCGGCCTCTTCGCAGACGGTATGCAGGCCTTCGCGTTTCACCAAGCCCTTGAGTTCGGTGTACTCGGGCCCCATGGTTGCGCGGGTCTTGATCCAGTTCGGCTTGCGCTCGATGGGGGTCTGCGCGTTGCGCACCTCGAGGCGGAGCAGTTTGCGGCCGGCCGGCTCGGGGGTGGCCGAGGAACCGTTGGCGGCGGTCGTGTGGTCGGTGGATGAGGACACAGTCACTGCTCCGATGCTACGCCCGTGGTGCTCAGGGCATCCGGGGCGCGATGGTCGTGGTCGAGTGCGTTGGTGATGGCCGCGGCGACAGGATCTATGAACGCGTCGAGGCCCAGTGGTCTGCCGAGTTCGCGGGCCAGCGAGGTGACGCCGGCGTCGGCGATGCCGCACGGGACGATCGCGTCGAAGGCGGACATGTCGGGATCGACGTTGAGTGCGACGCCGTGCAATGCGACGCCGCGGGCGACGCGGATGCCGATCTGACCGAGTTTGCGTTCGTCGGTCTTCGTGACGCTCGCAGGCGTGTCGACAACCCACACACCTGACCGACCCTCGA
Source organism: Gordonia aquimaris (assembly GCF_026262595.1). NCBI lineage: Bacteria > Bacillati > Actinomycetota > Actinomycetes > Mycobacteriales > Gordoniaceae > Gordonia > Gordonia aquimaris. Next base: position 32,268 of record NZ_JAPKFM010000005.1, read on the forward strand.
CGCGGGTCGTCGCGACACCGAGATCTGCGCAGACGGTGATCAGTGCTTCTTCCAGGCGACGGACGTACTCGACCACATCGAGGGGTTCCGCGAGCTTCACGATGGGGTAGCCGACCAATTGCCCCGGCCCATGCCAGGTGATGCGGCCACCCCGGTCGACGTCGATGACCGGCGATCCGTCGGTCGGTCGGTCGGCGTCCTCTGTTCGTTTGCCCGCGGTATAGATCGAGGCGTGCTCGAGCAGCAACAGCACGTCGTGGTCGAGGACTCCGTCGGCACGGTCACCGGCCAGTTGATGCTGCAGGTCGTACGCGGTGCGGTAGTCGACGAGGCCGTCGAGTAGTCGGACCTCGATCGGATCGCTCGAGGCGCGGATCGAACCCTCACGCATTGGCGTATCCGAGTGCGGTGTCGATGTCGGGATGGCGGAATGAGAATCCATGTTCGGTGAGCACGTCAGGTGCAACGCGCTGACTGAACAGAATCATTTCCTCGGCCATCTCGCCGCCCACCGCCTTCGCCGCGAAGGCAGGCACCTTCAGGACTGTCGGACGATGCATCGAGCGGCCCACGGCCGAGGCGAACTCACCGAACGGCAGCGCACCCGGGGCGCACAGGTTCACCGGACCGCTGATCGAGGATTCGAGCAGGAACGCGATCGCGCGTACCTCGTCGGGCAAGGTGATCCAGGAGAAGTACTGCTCACCGCTGCCGATCGGACCGCCGAGGCCGAACCAGAATATCGGCCGCAGCCGACCCAAGAGACCGCCCTGGCGCGAGAGCACCGGTGCCGTCCGCAGCAGCACCACGCGGGTACTGCTGCCGGCGTTGGCCGTCGCCGCGTGTTCCCAGTCGGTGACCAGGCCGGCGAGGAATCCGCCACCGGCGCCGTCGGCCTCGGTGGCCACGTGACTGCCGGTGTTGCCATAGAACCCGGTCGCCGAAGCGCTGAGAAAGGTGGGCACGCCTGCGGCGGCCACTGCTTCGGCCAGCACCTCGGTGGGCGTGATCCGGGAATCCCGCAACTCCTGCTTGAACCGCCCACTCCAACGCTGGTTACCGACCCCGACACCGCCGAGGCCGATCACCGCGTCGACGCCATTGAGACTCTCCGCTGGGACCCCGAAAGTTTCAGGGTCCCAGCTGAACTCGTCGTCATCGAGTGCCTCGCGTCGCACCAGTCGGACCACCGTGTGGCCGGCCTCGCGCAGTGCGGCGACCACCGCGGTGCCGATCAGGCCCTGCGAGCCGGCGACGGCGATGCGCATCTCGCCCTAGAGTCCCAGATCAGCCGCGAAGCCGCCCTGCTCGAGCCGCTTCTTGATCGTCGTCAGGAAGCGGCCGGCGTCGGCGCCGTCGATCAGACGGTGATCGTAGGTCAACGGCAGGTAGGACATCGAACGCACCGCGATCGACTCCGAGGCGTCGTCGCCGGTGATCACGACCGGACGCTTAACGATCGCACCGGTGCCGAGCATCGCCGCCTGCGGCGGGACCAGGATCGGCGTGTCGAACAGTGCGCCCTGGCTGCCGATGTTGGTGATGGTGAACGTGCCGCCGGCCAACTCGTCGGGCTTCAGGCCGCCGGCGCCCTTGCGGGCGCGGGCCGCGATGTCGGCGATGGCGCGGGCCAACCCGGCGATCGACAGGTCGTCGGCGTTGTGAATGACCGGCGACAGCAACCCCTGCTCGGTGTCCACGGCGATGCCGAGATGCACCTTGTCGTAGTAGGTGATCTCCTTGCGGTCCTCGTCGATCGACGCGTTGACATTCGGATGCGCCTTGAGCGCCTCGACGACGGCCTTGGCGATGAACGGCAAGAAGGTGAGATTCACACCCTCGGAGGCCTTGAAGGATTCCTTGGCCTGCTTGCGCAGCGACACGATCTTGGTCATGTCCACCTCGAAGACCTGCGTCAGCTGCGCGCTGGTCTGCAGCGATTCGCGGGTCTTCTTCGCGGTGATCTGACGGATGCGGTTGATCTTCTGCGTGGTCCCGCGCAGTTCGGCCAACTCCGGCTTGATCTCCGGGGCCGACGACGCCGGCGCCGATGGCGCGGACGCGGCCGGTGACGCCGCCGGTGCCGGCTCGGGAGCCTTCGCCGACTCAGCCGCCGCGAGCACATCCTGCTTGCGGATGCGACCGCCGACGCCGGTGCCCTTGATGGAATTCAGGTCGATGTCGTTCTCGGCAGCCAGTTTCCGGACGAGGGGCGTGACATACGGTGTCGACGACATCGTCTCCGGATCGGCCTTCGACACCGTGACGGTGTCGGACTCGGCGGCCGGGGCCGACTTCTCTTCGGGGGCCGGCTTCGCCTCAGATTTCGCGGGTTCCGGTTCCGGCTCCGGCTCGGGCTCGGTCTTCGCAGGCTCGGGTTCCGGCTCGGGCTCGGACTTCTGAGTCGGTGCCGCCGACGCGTCGCCGATCACTGCGAGCTTCCCGCCGACCTCGATCACGTCGTCTTCCTGAGCGACGATCTCGAGCAGGGTGCCGGCAATCGGCGCGGGGATCTCGGTGTCGACCTTGTCGGTGGACACCTCGAGCAGCGGCTCGTCGGCCTCCACGCTGTCGCCGACGGACTTGAGCCAATTGGTGACGGTGCCCTCGGTGACGGACTCGCCGAGTTCGGGCATCACCACATCGGTGCCCTCGGCCGACCCGCCGCCCTGGGTGGACTCCGCGGACGGCTTCTCGGCAGGCGCCTCGGCCTCGGTGGAGGGGGCCTCGTCGGCCTGCTCGGGTTCACCGGCGTCGGTCGGCTCGTCGCCACCCGCCGAGTCGTCACCGCTCGAGTCGTCACCGGCCTGCTCATCGGCGTCGCCGATGAGGGCGAGTTCCCCGCCGACCTCCACCACATCATCTTCTTGCGCGATGATCTTGGTGAGCACACCCGAAGTAGGCGCAGGGATCTCGGTGTCGACCTTGTCAGTGGAGACCTCGAGCAGTGGTTCGTCGGCCTCGACCGTGTCGCCCTCCTCCTTCAGCCACCGGGTCACTGTTCCCTCGGTGACGCTTTCACCCAGGGCGGGCATTTCGACGGAGAAGGCCATCGTTGTTGACTCCTGAACTCGAGGTGTTGTCGTTGGTCTGCGCGCCGCGGTGTGTGCGCCGTCGGTGCACCGAGACGGGCTGAGGCGGGTGAGCCGACCGTCCCCGATCACCCTACCCAAATCGCGTCACACAGATGTGGTGTGGCCGGACTTGTCTGTGCGGCGGTCAGCCGTCGGCCGCGATGTCCTCGAGGACGCGCGCGATGGTCCGGACGGGAACGCCGGTGCCGCCCTTGGGGGTGTAGCCCCACGCGCCGCCGGTGTTGAATGCCGGTCCGGCGATGTCGATATGCGCCCACGCAACCGACTCCGGCACGAATTCTTTGAGGAAGATGCCGGCCGCGAGCATCCCGCCGTTGCGATGATTGGTCACGTTGGCGAGGTCGGCGACCCGTGATTTGAGGTCGGCGCGGAGCTCGGTGGGCAGGGGCATCGCCCAGGCGTTCTCGCCGACCTCCCGCGACAGCGCGGCAACCCGATCGCGGAACTCGTCGGTGCCCATGACCCCCGGCGTACGCGCGCCGAGCGCCACCATCTGGGCGCCGGTGAGGGTGGCGGTGTCGATGAGGTAATCCGGTTCGTCCTCGCACGCGCGGACGATGGCGTCGGCGAGGATCAGCCGGCCTTCGGCGTCGGTGTTGAGGACCTCGACGGTGGTGCCGCCGTACTGGGTCAGGACGTCGCCGGGGCGCTGGGCGGTCGACGAGGGCATGTTCTCGGCCATGGGCACCGTGGCGGTGACCGACACGTCGAGGTCGAGTCGTGCGGCCAGGATCGTCGCGGCGATGACGGCGGCCGCGCCCCCCATGTCCGAGGTCATCGCATCCATGTTGGCGGCGGGCTTGATCGAGATGCCGCCGGTGTCGAAGGTGATCCCCTTGCCGACCAGGGCCACCTTCTTGGCGCCCTTCTTGCCGGCGTGGCTGAGTCGGACAAGCCGCGGCAGGCGCGAGGAACCCTTGCCGACACCGATGATGCCGCCGTAGCCGGCCTTCTCCAGCGCGGTGTCGTCGAGCACCTCCACCTTGAGTCCGACCGAACTGCCCAGGCGGCGGGCCCGCTCGGCGAATTCCTCGGGGTAGAGGTGGCTGGGCGGGGTATTGACGAAGTCTCGTGCGATCGCCACGGCGTCGGCCACCGCGGCGGCGTGCTCGAGGTCAGACTTGGTCGCCTTGTCCTTGTCGTCGCTGAGCAGCGTGATGCGTGTCGGGGGTGTCTTCTTGGGCTGGGTCTTGTCGGACCGGAAGGTGTCGAAACGGTAGGCGCCCAGGAAGAGTCCCTCGGCGACGGGTTGCAGCTGCAGCGTCGACAACGTGGTGGCGACGGTGCCGACCCCGTCGAGTTCGCGGATCACCACGCCCGCGGCCTGACGCAGCCGTTCAGCATCGTCGACGTCGGCGGATTCGCCGAGCCCCACCGCAACCACCAGGTCCACCGGCAGTCCGTCCGGTGCGGGGAGACGGGTGACCTCCCCATGCGCACCGGTCGCTCCGAGTCGGCCGACCGCCGTGGCGATCGCGTCGGCCTGCGCGTCGTCGAGGATGCCGTCGCCGATGACCAGGGTCGGTTCGGTGTCGGTGTCGGTGTCGGGCTTGATGAGACCGATCACCAAAGCGTCATCCGACTTGCCGAGAGAGGTTGCCACTGCCAGTTCCGGGCCGCGCACGCGGTCGATGCTGTCGTTCTTGCTCACGGCGTCAACTCTAGTCACGTCGACTCGGGTCACGCGGAGTCCGGCGACGTCGATGTCGACGCGGTTGTCGCCGCGAGGACCCTAAGGTTGTCGGTATGACCGAACTTCTCGCCGGACCGATCGCCGACCGTCACACTGCCCTCGGTGCCACTTTCGCGGCCTTCGGTGGCTGGCACATGCCGGTGTCCTACGCGGGCACCGTCGCCGAGCACACAGCCGTACGCGAATCGGTGGGCCTGTTCGACGTGAGTCATCTGGGCAAGGCGGTGGTGGCCGGGCCGGGAGCGGCGGAACACGTCAACCGGGTACTCACCAACGACCTCGCCAAGATTGGTCCCGGAAAAGCTCAATACACGTTGTGCTGCAACGACTCCGGTGGAGTCGTCGACGACATGATCGCCTACCTCGTCAGCGACGACGAGGTGTTTCTGATCCCGAATGCGGCGAATACCGCGGCGGTGGTTGCGCAACTCTCGGACGCGGCGCCCGCCGGGGTGACGATCACCGATGCGCATCGCGACTTCGGGGTGTTCGCAGTGCAGGGCCCGAAGTCGCCGGATGCGGTGGCCGAGCTGGGGCTGCCCACGGAGATGGAATACATGGCGTTTGCCGACGCGGAACTGTCCACCCCCGACGGCGCGGTGCCGGTACGGGTGTGTCGCTCCGGCTACACCGGGGAACGCGGCTTCGAGATACTGCCGCGGTGGGCCGATGCCGGCCCGGTGTTCGACGCGTTGCTGACGGTGGTGCAGCGACTCGGCGGATCGCCGGCCGGGCTGGGTGCTCGGGACACCCTGCGCACCGAGATGGGCTACGCCTTGCACGGTCACGAACTGAGCCCGGAGATCAGCCCGGTCCAGGCGCGGACGGGGTGGGCGGTCGGTTGGACGAAGCCGGAGTTCGTCGGGCGTGAGGCGCTCAGTGCCGAGAAGGCGGCCGGACCGGCGCGACGTCTGTACGGACTCAAGGCGACCGGCCGGGGAGTACCGCGCGCCGACTGCCGTGTTCTGGCCGAATCCGGCGGTGCCGACATCGGCGTCTGCACCTCCGGGACGTTCTCACCGACCCTCAAGCAGGGCATCGCGTTGGCCCTGTTGGCCACTGATTCCGGGGTGGGCAAGGGCGATCAGGTGGTGGTCGACGTCCGCGGCCGCGACCTGGCATGTGAAGTCGTCATCCCACCGTTCGTCACCTCGCACGTCTGAGGCGCGGCGTCGCCGTTGACGGCCGCGGTTATCCGTTTGCCCCCCGGCGGTACGATTGGCCAATGACCTTGCAGTTCACGCGTACCGAACATCCCCACCCGGTGTCGGAGAATCGTCGTGCGGAGATCCTCGCCGCACCCGGTTTCGGCAAGTACTTCACCGACAACATGGTGATGGTCGACTACGACGTGGACCGCGGATGGCACAACGCGCAGGTGCGCCCGTACGGGCCGATCGCGCTCGACCCGTCGGCCATGGTGCTGCACTACGGCCAGGAGGTGTTCGAGGGGCTCAAGGCCTACCGGCAGCCGGACGGGTCCATCGCGGCCTTCCGGCCGGAGTCCAACGGACTGCGCCTGCAGCGTTCGGCCGAGCGGCTGGCGATGCCGCCGCTGCCGGTGGACGACTTCATCGCCTCCCTGCGTGTGCTGCTCGACGCCGACAACGAGTGGGTGCCCGCCGCCGGCGGCGAGGAAGCGCTCTACCTGCGCCCGTTCATGTTCGCCTCGCAGGCCGGTCTCGGTGTCAACGCACCGTCGGCGCAGTACATCTACTCCGTGATCGCCTCTCCGGCCGGCTCGTACTTCACCGGCGGTATCAAGCCGGTCAGTGTCTGGCTGTCCACCGAGTACGTGCGGGCTGCGCCCGGCGGCACCGGATTCGCCAAATGTGGCGGCAACTACGCTGCCGCATTCCTGGCGCAGGCGCAGGCAACCGCGCACGGCTGCGATCAGGTCGTCTGGCTCGACGCGGTGGAACGTCGCTACATCGAGGAGATGGGCGGCATGAACCTGTTCTTCGTCTTCGGATCCGGGGCCGACGCCCGCCTGGTGACGCCCGAACTGACGGGGTCGTTACTGCCGGGAATCACCCGGGATTCGTTGTTGCAGTTGGCCACCGACGCCGGCTTCACCGTCGAGGAACGTCGCATCAGCACCGAGGAGCTGCGCAAGGGAGTCGCCTCCGGCGACATCACCGAGGTCTTCGCATGCGGCACCGCGGCCGTTATCACGCCGGTCGGCCGGGTGAAGGGCGACACCGAGGACTACCTGATCGGCGACGGCGCGGCCGGCGAGGTCACCCAGGCGTTACGCGACACACTGACCGGCATCCAGCGGGGCACCTTCGCCGACACCCACGGCTGGATGACGGAGTTGTATCGCCGCTGAGTCGGTGCCCGGTGGTCGGTCTCAGATGAGTAGGCCGATCACCGCGATCGCCACGCCCACCTCGGTTCCCGCCCCGAGGACGTCACCGTTGATACCGCCGATCCGGCGGGCGCAGTGGGCGGTACCGAACCAGCCGAACGTCACCACCACTGCGACGACGGCCACTGCCCAGCCCGCCGCCGGGAAGTCGAGACCATCGGCCTGCCATCCGGCGCCGATGGCGCCCACCACTGCTGCGGCCGTCCACACGGCGATCGACATTCGCTGCGTGCCGGCGACCAGGGCGCCGAACCCTTCGGCACGCGCCGGGTGCAGTCCGCGGCGTGCACCGATGACGGCGACCAGTCGACCCAGCGCAATCGCGTAGGCCAGTTCATACCAACGGTGCTGGTCGGTCAGCGCGCCGAACCCGACCGCCTGAATCGCGAGCACCACGACGATCGACGCCACGCCGAACGGCCCCGAAGACCCGCTCCTCATCACCTCGGCGACGCGGTCGGGCGGCCCGTAGCAGCCGAGCCCGTCTGCGGTGTCGGCGAGGCCGTCGATGTGCATCCCCCTGGTGAGCAGTGCCAACGCCGCCACGATCAGGAGCCCGATCAGCGCGGTGGGTAGCTCGGTGAACGACAGCGCCGCGGCGAACGCGGCACCGAGTGCGCCCAGGGTGACCCCGACCACCGGCACCGCGGCCATCACCGCAGCCCCCACCCGTCGGTCCATCGCCACCGCGGGCTGAGGAAGTGGGACGACGGTGAGCCAGCTCAGCGCGACGTAAACAGCCCGGACCGGGGACGGCATGATCGCCCGGTCAGCGGGTCACGGCGACTGCTGTGGGTGACGGCTCGCCGGGCGCTGTCGCAGACGGCGAGTCGGTAACGGTCGGCGACGCGTCGCGATCGCTGACGCCAGCCTCGTCGAAGGTCGCCATCGTGGACAGGATGTCGACTGCCGACGCCACGAGGGGGAGGGCGGCCAGCGCGCCACTGCCCTCGCCCAGGCGCATGGACAGGTCCAGCACGGGTTCGAGGTCGAGATGATGCAGCGCGATGGTGTGTGCCGGTTCCACCGAGCGGTGCCCGGCCAACCACCACCGGGATGCGCCCGGGGCGAGTTCGGCAGCCACCATCGCAGCAGCGGTGACGACCATCCCGTCGAGGATGACGGGGGTCCGGCGCACCGCCGCCTGAGCGAGGAATCCGGCCAGCGCGGTGAGGTCGGCTCCGGCCACCGAGGCCAGCAACGACAACGGATCGTGCACATGGCGTCGCGCGCGGCGCATCCCGTCGCGAATCGCCGCAGTCTTGCGAATCCATCCGGCGTCGTCGATACCGGTGCCCCGTCCCACGATCTCTACGGGTTCACGGCGCGACAGCGTGCCGATCAGCACGGTCGCGGGGGTGGTGTTGCCGATGCCCATCTCGCCGCCGATCAGCAGATCAGCACCCGAATCCACCAGTTCGTCGGCGATCGCCCGTCCGGCCGCGAGGGCCGTGCGGGCCTCGGCGAGGGACAACGCGTCGGTGGTGGTGAGATCGCCGCTGCTGCGGCGCACCTTGAACCGGGACACATCGGGTGCGGTGTCGGCGTCGACGGACATGTCGAACACATGCACCGTGGCGCCGGAACGTCGGGCCAGTACGTTCACGGCCGCGCCGCCACCGGCGATGTTGGCGACCATCTGGGCAGTCACCTCCGGCGGGAAGGCCGAGACCCCGGAACGGGCGACACCGTGGTCGCCGGCGAACACCGCAACCGTCGGCGCGCTGACCGGACGCGGCGGACACACGCCTTGGCACGACGCCAGCCACACCCCGATGTCCTCCATACGGCCCAGCGAGCCGGCCGGTTTGGTCAGGGTGAGATGCCGTTCCCTGGCCGCGCGCGCGATGCCGAGATCCGGAGTGGCCACGGTTTCGAAGACCTCGGCATCGGTGGGGTCGACCGAACTCGACTTCTGTGGTGCCGTCGTGGGATTCGCACCGGGTTCGGCTGGGGTTTCAGGCTTCGTGCGTTCCGGTCGGCCGGGTGCCGGCCGAGGGGCAAGTGGGGAGGGTGGGGAGGAGACGACGGGGGTGACCGGGGTCGGCGCGGCGGCTTCGGCGTTGGCGGGTAACTCGACCACGCGCCCCGCGACGACCAGTACCACCCGATCACACGCGGCGGCGACAGCCTCGTTGAGCGTGCCGAGTTCGTCCTGAAAGCGGCGTCCGGCAGGGGTGGGTGGCACCAGCGACAACCCGGCCTCGGGGCTGATGATCACCAGGTCGCCGGTGAACGACGCGATCGCGGCACACAGCGTGGCGCGCAACTCGGCTAGGTCCACCGGTTCGGGACCCCATCCGCCGAGTGCGTCGAGTTCGGCGGCGAGCCACGTCCCGAGGTCGTCGATCAGCGTCGGGGTGTGCGGGTCGGATCGCAGCGCGCCGCCGATGTCGATGGTCTCGAGAGTCGTGTACCGCTCATCGCGCCGTTGGCGGTGAGCGGCGACACGTGCCACCCACTCGGCGTCGGTCGATGTGGTGGGGCCGGTGGCGAGATATCGGACCTCGGTGTGCGCGCGCAGCAGCGACTCACCGTGCCCGGACTTGCCCGATCGCACCCCACCCAGGACGAGAGTGCGCACGCCGGCGCGAGTGGGCTGCGAGTTCACCTCACCGGTCGACGTCCCCCGTGACACCACCGATCAGACCTCGTCGCCCGGCGACACCTGCGGTTTGGGGGCACGCATCATCCGCAACTGCATGGCACGGGTGAAGGAGTACCAGCCCAGCCGAAAGCCGGTCTGCGAGGAATCGGTGTCGGGATAGCGCTCTCGGACACGGCGGTTCACCAGCCGACCGAGGACCACGGCGTCGATGGCCATGAACAGCACGAACACCAGCAGCACCATGTTGGCGTAGACCGCGAGCTGCGGGACGAACATCACCACGATCAGTGCGATCGCGAACGGCATGAACAGGCCCGCGAAATTGCGGCGGGAGTCGACGATGTCGCGCGCGAAACGGCGCACCGGACCCTTGTCGCGCGGCATCAGGTACCGCTCGTCACCGGCCATCATCTTCTCGCGCTGTTCGTTGCGCTGTGTGCGTCGATCGTCGGCGAGTTTGCGTTTCTCGTCTTTCGACAGCGTCGACTTCAGGGCCTTCTTGCGCGCACGTGCTTCCGAGCGGTTGGTGGGCGGCGGTGCCACCGGGCCGCGTCGTCGGCCTTCGGCCTGGCGTCGCGACGGGGTCGCGCGGCCTTTGCCCGGGGTGTAGGCGCTGCCTTTGGAGTCGGGTTCTTCGGTGAGGGATGCACCGGCTTCGGTGGCCTCGGACGCCGCATCGTCGGTGCTCGTGGCGGCGTCGTCGTCTGACTTCCATGGCAACTTCACACCATCGAGCCTAGGCGATTCCGTGCTGCCGAGGTTTGCCGACCTCCCTATACTTCGTGCGCATGAGAGCACGCCTCGGACAGCAACCGTTTCGGCAGGCGACATGCGCGTACTGATCGCACCGGACTCGTTCGGGGACACGCTGTCGGCGGTGGCGGCGAGCCGGGCCATCGCGCGAGGATGGTCTGCTGCCAGACCGGCCGACGACGTGCGTTGCGCTCCGCAATCCGACGGTGGACCGGGCTTCGTGGACGTCTTGGCCTCGCGTCTGGGGACCATGCGCACCGCGACTGTGGCCGGCCCACTCGGCGCGGCGGTCGATGCCCGGTGGCTGCTCGACGATTCCGAGTCGCGTCCGGTCGCCTACATCGAATGCGCGCAGGCGTGTGGGCTCCATCAACTCGGGGGCCGGCCGACGCCGCGTACCGCGGTGTCAGCAGACACCACCGGGGTCGGCGAACTGATGGTCGAAGCACTCGGCGCGGGCGCGGCGACGATTGTGGTTGGTCTGGGTGGGTCGGCGACCACCGACGGTGGACGCGGGATGATCGACGCGCTCGGCGGTGCTCGGGAGGCGGCGGCGCGATTGGCCGACGTGTCTCTGGTGGCGGCGTCGGACGTGGAGAACCCGTTGCTCGGGCAGTGGGGAGCGGCGTCGGTCTTCGGGCCGCAGAAAGGCGCCGACCCCGCCACAGTCGAGCTCCTCGAACGCCGGATGACCGATCACAACGCGACACTGACCACCATCGCCGGCCGAGATATCTCGGTGGAGGAAGGTGCGGGAGCCGCGGGCGGCCTCGGGGCCGCTCTGCTCGCGCTGGGCGCACGACGGATCTCCGGTGCGACCGTGGTGGCCGATGCGACCGGCCGCGCCGCGGATGTCGAGGCCGCGGGCTTGGTGATCACCGGCGAAGGGAAGTTCGACTCGCAGACGCTGCGCGGCAAGGTGGTCGCCGCCCTCACCGCAGCTGCGACCGCGGCCGGAATTCCGACAGTGGTGTTCGCCGGTCAGGTGGCGTTGACGTCGGATGAGATCGCTGCGGCCGGGATCGCCGGTGCGCATGCCATCGTCGACATCGCCGGTTCGGTGGAGGTGGCGATGAACGACGCCGACCATCAGTTGACTCGACTCGCAGAGCAGGTTGCGGCGCAGTGGTCGGAGGGGGATGTCGAACGCGGGTCGCGCGGTGCGTGACCGGCCGTGAGCGGCGATGCGGCCCTCACTGCCTCCGACCGATCCGCGCGGCGCTCGAGCGACCATCTGACCGGCGCCCTCTGCGCCCTCGGTGCCTACGCGCTGTGGGGATTCCTACCGCTGTACTTCGTCCTTCTCGAACCCACCGGACCGTGGGAGGTGGTGGCCTGGCGGATACTGTTGTCGCTGGTCTTCTACGCGGTGCTGGTCCCGCTCTCGGGCGGTTGGCCCCGGCTGCGTGGGATCCTGCGACAGCCACGACTGCTGGGCGCGACCGCGTTGGCCGGGGTGCTGATCTACGTGAACTGGCAAATCTTCGTGATCGCCACGTACACCGGCCACGTGATCCAGATGAGTCTGGGGTACTTCATCAACCCGATCGTGACCGTGATCCTCGGCGTGCTGGTGTTGCGGGAACGGCTGCGGCCGCTGCAGTGGGTCGCGGTGGTATTGGCGGTGCTGGCGACGCTCGTCATCGTGCTGGGGTACGGCGCGTTCCCATGGTTGGCCGTGGGCGTGGCGTTCTCGTTCGGGTTCTACGGGTTGGTGAAGAAGACGATCGGCGCAGACGTCGACGTCACCAGTGGACTGACGTGCGAGTCGTTGTGGCTGGCCCCGCTGGCGATCGGACAACTGGTGGTGGTGGCGCTCACCATCGGCTTGACGTTCGGTTCGGCCGGACCCGGTCATGCGGTCCTGCTTGCCATGGCCGGTGTGGTGACGGCCGCGCCATTGATGTTGTTCGCGGCGGGCGCGCGCCGGGTGCCGCTCGTGGTGCTCGGCATCGCCCAGTTCGTCACCCCGACGATGCAGCTGATGATCGGTGTGGCGATCCTCGACGAGCCCATGCCGCCGGAACGATGGGCCGGGTTCGCGATCGTCTGGATCGCGCTGGCCATCTTCACCACCGACGCGGTCATCGCGAGCCGGAGACGAACCACTGACGGTGTGCCGGGACCGCCGATTCGGCAGGAATAGAGTCGGACGAGGTACCGTTGAAGCGAGCACGTGGCCCAACAGTGGGCCGGAGTTGACTTCGGCCCGGTCGGACCCCGACAGCGCAGGACCTCCATCCGAGACATACAGGAGCATCGATGACCGTTCAGAACGAATCCGGAACCGCCACCACGACCGGTGTCCTTCTGACCGACGCAGCTGCCGCCAAGGCGAAAGGCCTGCTCGAGCAGGAAGGTCGGGATGACCTCTCGTTGCGGATCGCCGTTCAGCCGGGCGGGTGCGCGGGACTGCGCTACCAGCTGTTCTTCGACGACCGCAGCCTCGACGGTGACCTCACCGACGATTTCGGCGGCGTCACCCTGGCGGTGGACCGCATGAGCGCACCCTATGTGGGTGGCGCCACCATCGACTTCGTCGACACCATTGAGAAGCAGGGATTCACCATCGACAACCCGAACGCGACCGGCAGCTGCGCCTGCGGCGACTCGTTCAACTGATCGACCGAACCTTTCACACATCGACCGCATCTCCGGCCTCACGGGGGTGCGGTCGATGTCGTCTGCGCGGCTGGGTAGCGTGGACTGCTGTCCAACTCCTGCGGAATGAAGGGCCTTCCACACGTGGCAACCGTTGTCTGTGGCTCCATCGCGACCGATCATCTGATGACCTTCCCCGGAAAGTTCTCTGAGCAGCTCGTCGGCGATCACCTCGAGCACATCTCGCTGAGCTTCCTGGTGGAAGACCTGGTCGTGCGACGTGGCGGGGTGGGCGGCAACATCGCGTTCGCGATGGGTGTGCTCGGCGGTGACCCACAACTGGTGGGTGCGGTCGGCGCCGACTTCCACGACTACCGTCAGTGGCTCGAAGCGCACGGGGTCGATTGTTCGTCGGTACGGATCTCCGACACCCAGCACACGGCGCGGTTCATGTGCACCACCGACCAGGCGATGGCGCAGCTGGCCAGTTTTTACCCGGGTGCGATGAGTGAGGCGCGCGAGATCTCGCTGGCCGGGGTCTTCGAACGGACCGGTACCCCGGAACTCGTGTTGATCGGCGCCGATGATCCCGAGGCGATGATTCGGCACACCGAGGAGTGCCGACGGCTCGGCGTCCCGTTCGCTGCCGACCCCTCACAGCAACTCGCCCGGCTCGACGGCGAGCAAGCCCGCGCACTGATAGACGGCGCAACGTACCTGTTCACCAACGAATACGAATGGGGTCTGCTGCGGCAGAAGACCGGCCTGTCGGAGGCCGATGTCGCCGAGGTGGTCGGTGTGCGGATCACCACGCTCGGCAAGGACGGGGTCGAGATCGTGGAGAAGGACGGCACCAGGACACACGTCTCGGTTGTGCCGGAGACCGAGAAGGTGGACCCGACCGGTGTCGGCGACGGCTTCCGGGCCGGTTTCCTCACCGCCCTCGACAAAGGCCTCGGCTTCGAACGTTCCGCGCAGATCGGTTCAATGATCGCCGTGTTGGTGCTCGAGACCGTCTCCACCCAGGACTGGACCTGGGATCGCGAACTCGCGCTCAAACGCATCGGCGAGGCCTACGGCGACCCGGCCGCCGACGAGATCGCCGCCGCACTCTAGCTCCCTGACGCGCCCAGCACAGTAGCCGACAGAACCCACAAAATCGCCGACAGAACCCAGCCGCACGCGTGCGAGTGATTCTTTCGACGGAAATCTGGGTTCTGTCGGCGATTTTGTGGGTTCTGTCGGCGCGAAAAGGGACTCGACCCGCTACAACCGCACCGGGTAGTGGTGATCGGTGATGTCGGGGACGATCGACTTCTCGACAAAGATCCCGTGCCAGACCATGAACATCAACAGCGTCCACAGCCGGCGACTGTTGTCCACGACTCCGTCGCGGTGCTCGTTGAGCATCTCGACCACGACGTTCTTGTTGAGGATATGGTCGGTCTGCGAATGCTCGATGACCTCGTGCGCCCAGTCGAACATCTCGGAGCCGGCCAGCCAGTGGCGGATGGGCACCGGAAAGCCCAATTTCTTGCGGTGCAGCACATGGGGCGGAACGATCTGTTCGAGGGCCTGCCGAAGGGCGTACTTCGTGGTGCCATGGGCGATCTTCTCGCCGAAGGGGAGTGCCTCTGCGACGCGGAACACCTCGGGATCGAGGAACGGCACGCGCAGTTCCAGTGAATTGGCCATCGTCATCTTGTCGGCCTTCACCAGGATGTCGCCGCGCAACCAGGTGAACAGGTCGACGTGTTGCATGCGGGCGACGGGGTCGAGGTCGGTCGACATCGCGTAGATGGGCGCGGTGACGTCGGTATGGGTCCACTCCGGACGGTAGTCGCGGAGCACCGCGCGCAGTCGCGCATCGTCGAAGCTGCGGGCGTTGCCGTAGTAGCGCTCCTCGAGCGTCAGTGAGCCGCGGTGCAGCAGGCTCTTGCCGCGGGTCCCCTCCGGAATCCGGTCGGACACCCGCCCCGCGAGCCGGCGCAACGCGCCCGGCAGCCGGTCGAACGCACTCAGTGACAGCGGCTCCTTGTAGATCGTGTAGCCGCCGAACAACTCATCGGCGCCCTCACCGGAGAGCACCACCTTCACATGCTTGCGGGCCTCCCGGGCGACGAAGTAGAGCGGCACGAGGGCCGGGTCGGCGACCGGGTCGTCGAGGTACCACACGATCTCCGGGATGGCCTCGATGAACTCTCGCGGACTGACGACCTTGACGACGTGTTTGGCGCCGATCGCCTCGGCGGATTCCACCGCCACGTCGATCTCGGAGTATCCGTCGCGCTCGAAGCCGGTAGTGAAGGTGACCAGGTCGGGGTTGTGGCGGATCGCCAGCGCAGCGATCGCGGTGGAGTCGATGCCGCCGGACAGGAATGACCCCACGGTCACGTCGGCGCGCATGTGTTTGGCCACCGAATCGGACAGGACCTCGGCGATTTCGTCGTAGCGTGCCTGGGAGTCCCCGCTGCCGAACGGTCGTACCGGGAAACGGGGTGTGAAGTATCGCTGGATCTGTGGCGCCTGGCCCGGGCGGATGGACGCATGACACCCGGATTCGAGACGTCGAATCGCCGCATGCAGGGTTTCCGGCTCGGGAACATACTGCAGCACGGTGTAGTGCTCGATGGCCCGAGGATCGAGGTCGTCGCCCAACCCGAGCAACCCGGTCAGCTCGAGCAGGCTCTTCTTCTCGCTGCCGAAAGCGGTACCGCCGGGGCCGGTCGCGATGAACAGTGGCTTGATGCCGAATGGATCGCGAGCGAGGAACAACGAGCGTTGCCGGGTGTCCCAGATCGCGAATGCGAACATGCCACGCAGGCGACGCACCGCGTCCGGTCCCCAGTGATGGAACGCTGCGACGATGGCCTCGCCGTCACCCTCGGTGGCGAACTCGGCGTCGTGATCGCGAGTCAGTTCCGCGCGGATCTCGAGATAGTTGTAGATCTCGCCGTTGAACACGAGTGCGTACCGGTCGGGGTGTTCTGGCGGTCCCCACCGCAGCGGTTGGTGCGAGTGTTCGATGTCGATGATCGACAGCCGGTTGAATCCGAGGACGAGGTCGGCATCATGCCAGGTGCCCGGCTCGTCCGGGCCGCGGTGGCGCATGCAGTGCGACGCGTCCGACACCGATCCGACAGCGTCGGATGCCGAACCGTCCGAGGTCAGCAGACCGAGCAAACCACACACCAGACAGGCCCCATTTCGTCGACGTCGCGATGCTGTTCTGACGCGTCGAGTATGCCTGACGTACGCGCCACGCAAGGCGTACGGTCCGCGGGTCGGTTCAGCGTGGTGCCGTGACGAGGCACGCAGGTAAACCCCAATCACGAAACGTTGCACGGCTTGGTCTACGCTGCGTAGTACTAGGTGCAAGAATTGCCTTGGCGCTGGGTGTGACTTGACTCGGCGCGGGCGAAGAAAGCCCTGTGCGAGTCATGTGGCATGGCAACTCGGTCGGCACGTGTGCCGACATCGAGCGAGCGGGAAGGCGTGAAATTGGCACACGGTGGACGGCCGCGGGCGACAGGGGCCCGTTCCGCATCGCGGACGATCAAGCAGGTCGGTGCACTCGTCGCACTCGGCATCGGGGCGTTGCTGCTGTCGGGATGTGACGCCCGTACGGCGATGCGCTTCGGTTGGCCCGAAGGCGTGACCCCCGAAGCAGAGAAGATGGGCGAGCTGTGGACCTGGTCGGTCATCGCCGCACTCCTCATGGGCATCCTGGTGTGGGCCCTGATCTTCTGGACCATCACCTTCCACCGGGCCAAGCCCGGCAAGGACGTCTTCCCCCGGCAGACCGCGTACAACGTGCCGCTGGAACTGACCTACACGGCGATCCCGTTCGTGATCATCGCCGTGCTCTTCTACTTCACCGTCGTGGTCCAGAACGACGTCGAGAGCAAGACCGACGACTCCAAGGTCGTCGTCGACGTGACCGCGTTCCAGTGGAACTGGAAGTTCGGCTACCGCGAGGTCGAGTTCACCGACGGCTCGCGCTATGACGGCTTCGAGGGCGAAGGCAGCCCGTTCGAGCTGCAGGCACGCAACGAGGCCAGCCACCACGGTGAGGAGCTGCCCCTCCCGGCCGGCGGTCGCGACGACGATATCCGGAACTACCTGCAGTTCAACCAGATCGAAACGGTCGGATCGTCGAACGAGATTCCCGTGTTGGTGCTGCCGACGGGCCAGCGCATCGAGTTCGAGATCGCCGCGGCCGACGTCATCCACTCATTCTGGGTGCCGGAGTTCCTCTTCAAGCGCGACGTGATGCCGTTCCCGGAGCAGAACCACTCCGACAACGTCTTCCAGATCTCCAGCATCGACCGGGAGGGTGCCTTCGTCGGGCGTTGCGCCGAGATGTGCGGCACCTATCACTCGATGATGAACTTCGAGGTCCGTGCGGTCTCGCCGGAGAAGTTCGACGCCTACATCCGCTATCGGGAGGACAACCCGCAGGCGACCAATGCGCAGGCGCTCGAAGAGATCTGCGAGGTTCCCGAGTCGGTGACGACGGTTCCGTTCGACACGCGACGCGCCACCGACGGCGACACCCCGACCGACCTCGGTGATGCCTCCAACACGTCCTTGCCTAACTGCACGGTGGGAGCAAACGGATGAAAATCGAAGCCCGAATCTTCGAATTGCTGACGGCATTCTTCTTCCTCGCGGGCATCATCTACACGATCTGCACTGCGTTCGCTAGTCGCGGCGTCGAGTGGGTGGGCGTGACCGGAATGTTCTTCAGTGCCGGCCTGACGCTGATCGCAGGCACCTACTTCCGGTTCGTCGCTCGTCGTGTCGAGATCCGTCCCGAGGACTACGAAGACGCCGAGGTCGAGGACGGCGCAGGCGAATTGGGCTTCTTCAGCCCCCACTCCTGGTGGCCGATCCTGTTGGCCTTCGGCGCCGCCCTGTTCGGCATCGGTTTCGCCACCCACAACCTGTGGTTCGCGATCTTCGCGGGGTTCGTCATCATCGGCACCGCGGCAGGACTCGTTTTCGAGTACCACGTGGGTCCGGAGAAGCACTGACCCACAGCAGCCTCTGACAACGGCCGCCTCCCTGACCACGCCGGTCGGAGGCGGCCGTTGTCGTCGTACGCCGACTGGCCCCGTCGGGGATCGCCGTCAGCGTCGGGGCGCCGGGGTATAGACCGACAGCGCACGGTAATCGACGCGGAATGTGGCCTCGTCGTAGCTCTCACCGACCTCGCCGTCGTGGGCCACCACGAGCGGCTCGTCCACCGCGGAGAACGAGAACTCGGGCACCTGCAACTCGTGATACAGCGGCGACCGCTCTAACCGTCCGGTGAGCATGGAACCCACCAGACGTGCGAGTGCGAATCGGTGACCGACCTCGAGGATGCGTACATCGAGTAGTCCGTCATCGATCCGCAGTCGTCGCGATGGTGCGAAACCGGACGGCCGGTACAACGAATTGCCGAGCAGGAACAGCGACGTCTCCATGACCACGCCGTCGACACGAATCCGGACGGGACGGGTGCGGCGTAGCGTGGCCATGAGCGCGACGGCGGTGGCGAAAGGCCGACTACGTTTGTGCTGCAGGCGGGTCCGGGTGCGGACGAAATGCGGGTACGCGCCGATACTAGCCGTGTTCAACACGACCGTGTCATCGTTGAGCCTGACGATGTCCACGCGTGTCAAGCGGCCTTCGGTGATGGCGCCGACGGTGTCGGCCACCGACCGGATGCCCAGATCCCGGGCGAAGTGATTGAACGTACCGCCGGGCAGAACCGCCAGGGGAACCCCCGCCTCGAGCGCCACCGGCGCGGCGCAGGCGACGGTGCCGTCGCCGCCGGACACTGCCAGTACGTCGGCCCGTTCCGCGGCCCGACGTAAGAGATCGGGCATGTCGTCGTCGGGGCCGATTTCGATGATCTCCGCGTCGGGGAGTAGTGCACGCACTTTGTCGAGCACCTGTCGTCCGTTGCCGGACCCCGACTCCGGATTACCGACCACCACCACGCCCGCCCCAGCCGGACACGCCGGCGCGGGTACATCCGACGGCGGGGCGATCGCGATGTCGTGAGTGGTGATGGGTGGCACCAGACGGCCGCCGATGACTGCGATGGTCGCCCCGATCCCGAACCCGGCCAAGACATCTCCAGGGTAGTGTGCGCCGGTGGCGATGCGGGACAATCCGACCAGGCCGGCAAGGCCACCGAGGACGAGTCCCGTCGGGGCGTGTTCGATGCCGACGCCCATGGCGAAGGCGGCCGCGCTGGCCGAGTGTCCCGACGGCAGCGAGTTGGAGGTCGGGGTCCGCCGAGATCGCCGCTGCAGCGGAACCGATGCCGTCTCGGGCCGAGGACGACTGCGGATGCGTTTGGCTATCTGGTTGGTGAGCACGCTCGTCACGCCGACCGTCACAACTCCGCGTACCGCGGCACGTTGCGCCGTCGCGCCACCGCCGAGTGCCATCGCGCCGGCGATCGCGAACCAGAGTTTCGAATGATCGGCGGCCCGGGTCAGCCGTGGCATCACTGCGTCGAGTCCGGGGGAGTGGGACTGCGCAATGGTCTCGAATATCTCCGCGTCGAGTGTGCCCAGTCCGCGGGTGATCTCGCGCAAACCCGTGGAGTCCCAGCGGGATCGGAGAGCGGCACGGGGCGAGCGGCGCGGACTGATCACTCCTCGATCCTACGCACGCAAACACGGCCGCCGTCGCGATGTGCGACGGCGGCCGTGGTCGATGCTCACCGCAGATCAGTCGAGCGGGTTGCCACCCTTTGCCTGCAGTTCGCGCAGCGCCTGCTGCTCGGACTTCTCCACCTCGTGCTCGCGCTCGGTGTTGCGGATCTGCTGCTCCGGCGGATCCTCGAGCAGGATCGAGCCGGTACCGGGTGCTCCTGCCGAACCGAGTTTGTTCATCCGCTTCGGCAGTGCGGCACCCTCGTAGGGGAGCGGGATCGGGTGGCCGTGGTCGTCGACCGGGCCGAGAGGTTGGTGCACCTCGATGTACTCACCCTGCGGCAGCCGCTTGATGATGCCGGTCTCGATGCCGTGGGCCAGCACCGCGCGGTCACTGCGCTGCAGCGACAGTGCCCACCGGTAGGCGATGAAGTAGGCCAGCGGCGGCACCACGATCAGACCGATCCGGCCCATCCAGGTGGTCGCGTTCAGCGAGATGTCGAACTTCAGCGCGATGATGTCGTTCATGCACGACAGGGTCAGGATGATCCAGAACGACAGTGCCATTGCGCCGATACCGGTGCGCACCGGCACGTCACGCGGACGCTGCAGCAGGTTGTGATGCGCATCGTCGCCGGTCAACCGCTTCTCGATCCACGGGTAGGCGAACATCACCGCGAACATGATGGTGATGACCACGACCACCCAGAAGATCGCCGGGATCGTGTAATTGCCCAGGTACAACTCCCAGGCGGGCATGAGTCTGGCCAGACCGTCCGTCCACATCATGTAGATGTCGGGCTGGGAGCCCGCGGACACGTGCGCCGGGTTGTAGGGGCCGATGGTCCAGACCGGGTTGATCTGGAAAATGCCCGCCATCATGGCCAGCACACCGGTGGTGATCGCGAAGAACGCACCTGACTTGACCGCGAACACCGGCAGGATACGCACACCGACGACGTTCTTCTCGGTGCGGCCGGGGCCGGGGAATTGGGTGTGCTTCTGGTACCAGACCAGTGCCAGATGCGCGCCGATCAACGCCAAGATGATCCCTGGGAACAGCAGGATATGCATCATGTACAGGCGCGGGATGATGATGTCGCCGGGGAACTGGCCGCCGAACAAAGCCCAGTGGATCCAGGTGCCGATCAGCGGGATACCGAGGACGATACCGCTCATGGCGGCGCGGACGCCGGTACCCGAGAGCAGGTCGTCGGGCAGCGAGTAGCCGAAGAAGCCCTCGAACATGGCCAGGATCAGCAAGACGCAGCCGATGATCCAGTTGGCCTCACGCGGACGACGGAACGCGCCGGTGAAGAAGATGCGCGCCATGTGCACCACGATCGACGCCGCGAACAGCAGTGCCGCCCAGTGATGGATCTGACGCACGAACAGGCCGCCACGAACCTCGAACGAGATGTCCAGGGTGGTGGCGTACGCCTTGGTCATCATCACGCCATTGAGTGGCTGATAGGCGCCGTCGTAGATGACCTCGCTCATCGACGGATCGAAGAACAGGGTCAGGTAGACACCCGAGACCAGCAGGATGACGAAGCTGTACAGCGCAATCTCACCCAGCAGGAACGACCAGTGGGTGGGGAACACCTTGTTGATCTGCCGCCGGATGCCCGGGGCGGCGTGATATCGCGAGTCGACCTCGTTGGCCTGCGCCGCGACACGGTC
Source organism: Gordonia aquimaris (assembly GCF_026262595.1). NCBI lineage: Bacteria > Bacillati > Actinomycetota > Actinomycetes > Mycobacteriales > Gordoniaceae > Gordonia > Gordonia aquimaris. Next base: position 53,728 of record NZ_JAPKFM010000005.1, read on the forward strand.
GGCGATGGTCATGACTTACGCTCCCAAAATGCCGGTCCGACGGGTTCGATGAAGTCGCCTGCGGCGACCATGTATCCCTGATTGTTCACTGTGATCGGCAGCTGCGCCAGTGCCCGGGCGGCCGGACCGAAGACCGGCTTGGCGTACTCGAGCGCGTCGAACTGCGACTGGTGGCACGGGCAGAGGATGCGGTTGGTCCGCTGCTCGTACAGCGAGGTGGGGCAGCCGAGGTGGCTGCACACCTTCGTGTAGGCGAAGTAGTCGCCGTAGTTGAAGCTCTCCTGCCCCTTGCGCTTGATGGCGCGGGCAGCGTCCTCGGGGCGCAAGCGGATGAGCATGACGGGGTTGCTGACGTAACGCAGACCCTCGACGAGCTTGTGGCGTGACTCCTCGGTCTCGCCGTACCCGTCGGACACGCGCCACGGGAAGACCGTCTCCATGGCGCCCGCGTCGAGGTCTTCCGGCCGGACCAGGGCGACCTGGTGCGGGTTGCCGGTGTCGCGGCGTAGGAAGACGGTCTCGTTGGGATCGTCGGCGGGGTTGTAGATCGGCGACCAACCGGTGTGCCACAGCGGCGCGTCGTCACCCTTGGCCCACGGGTTCTTGATGATGCCGCCGAGGCCGGCGACGAGCCCGGTGACCGCGAAGGCGCCGAGTCCGAAGGCGGCCGATCCGAGAATCATCTTGCGACGCGGCAGGGTCGAGGTGGTCAGGGAGTCGTTGAACTCCGCTGCGACCGTCCGCCTGTCGACCTCGTTGGAACCACCGTCGTGGCGATCCTGCACGGAGATCTCGGCAGGGATGAACTTCTTGGTGAAGATCACCATGCCGATGCCGATCGACAGCACCGACAGACCGAAGGTGATACCCAACAGGGGAGTGTTGAGGGTGTAGCGCCAGTAGTCGGCGGAATCGGGGAGTGCGAACTCCCAGTGGTTCCAGATGAAGATGATGAAGCAGGCGATCGCGGACAGACCGGCGATGGTGAACCAGATCGCGACCTGACGCTCGGCGCGCTTCTCCACGCCGGTGCCCGGCTCCGGGAACCGCTCGGCGCGGTGGATGATCTCCACGCCGTCGAGGTTGGTGCCGAGTTTGACCAGATCGTCGTTGCTCATCTGGTCGAGCTCGTCCTGCGACGGGGTGTCCTTACCGTCGTGTGCACTCATGTCCGTGATCCCATCCACATCGCGCCGGCGACGATCGCCGTGACGCCGATCGCCCACATCACCATGCCCTCACTGACGGGGCCGAAACCGCCGATGTTCAGGCCGCCCTGCGGATTGGACTCGGTGACGTACTTGATGAAGCCGATGATGTCGCGCTTCTCTTCCAGCGACAGCTGCCGGTTGGAGAACTTCGGCATGTTCTGCGGTCCGGTGAGCATCGCCGTATAGATCTGCTGCTCTTCGACGCCATCGAGGTTGGGGGCGAACTTGCCCGATGACAGCGCGCCACCACGACCGGTGAAGTTGTGGCACGAGGCGCAGTTGAGGCGGAACAACTCGCTGCCGCGGCCGAGGTTGTCGCCGCGCAGCGACTCCTGGGCGAGCACGGGTAGGCCGTCTTCCATCTTGACCGAGCCATCGGCGTTGCGCTCGTAGATGACCTGCGGACCGCCGCCCTCGGACTGGATGTAGGCGCCGAGCTGGTCGATCTGGGCCTTGGTGAACTTCGGCGGCTTGCGGGTGGCCTGGGCCTCGCCGCGCGCGGCCGGCATGCGGCCGGTGGAGACCTGGAAGTACACCGCTGCATCGCCCACGCCCAACAGAGCCGGGCCGCGATCGTCCACACCCTGCAGGTTGGCGCCGTGACAGGTGATGCACGAGGTCTCGTAGAGCTTCTTGCCGTCGGCGATCAGGGCGGCGTTCGATTCGTCGGCGACGGCTACCTGAGGTTTGGGCGTCAGGACCGATGCCAGAACACCGGCGGTCAGCAGACCGACGAGCAGCAGCAGAGTGCCGCTCGCACGACGACGCAGTTTGCGTCGGGACTTCGCCTTGCGCGCCGGGGTGGCGCCGACCGGGGAATCCGTACCGGCGTCCACGTCGTCGTTATCCGACGGTCGCGGTGGAGATGAACTCATCTGTGACTCTCTACTAAGCGGGCGGACTGTTGTGCAGGCGTGCCGGGAACGGCTACCTGATGAAGTAGATCGTGACGAAGAGGCCGATCCAGACGATGTCGACGAAGTGCCAGTAGTACGACACCACGATGGCGGCGGTGGCCTGGGCCGGCGTGAACTTGGACAACTTCGTGCGGATCAGCAGGAAGATGAAGGCAACCAGACCACCGATGACGTGCAGGCCATGGAAACCGGTGGCCATGTAGAACACCGAACCATAGGCGCTCGAGCTCAGCGTCGTGCCCTCGTGCACCAGGTGGTAGTACTCATAGCCCTGTCCGGCCACGAAGAACGCACCCATCAGGAACGTCAGCACATACCAGCGGCGCAGCCCGAAGACGTCGCCGCGCTCGGCGGCGAACACACCCATCTGGCACGTCACCGACGACAGGATCAGCACTGTCGTCACCGGGATCGCGAGGGTGAGGTTGAGCTCGGTCGGCTCCGGTGGCCAACCCACCGAGGAGTTGGCGCGCGCGACGAAATACATCGCGAACAGTCCAGCGAAGAACATGAGCTCACTGGACAGCCACACGATCGTGCCGACGCTGACCATGTTGGGCCGGTTCAGCGAGTGCACGCGCGAGGTGATGGCTGTTCCTGAGGTACCTACAGCGCTAGTCACAAAATGAAGTATGACGGTTCGTAGTAAGGGCTGACCACTTGGGTCCGATATTCACCGGAACTTTTTGTTTCGTCGCTGGTAGTCGCCGGTCGCCGACTGTTCCGGCGTGTCTGGACGAGCATGGTTTCCTGGAGGTGTGACGGGTGAATCGAGCTGGTGGACCGGAGGCCTCGCCGGTGCGGCGTGACCTCAACGGCCGCCCGGTGGAGGTGGGCCGACTCACGCGGTTGCGTGACCGGGTACTGGGCCGACGTGAGGTGGCCGCGCAGGTGCAGGTCGACGACCCGAGCCTGGTGGTGGTCGTCGAATCCGCAGACGATGCCGTGGCGAGTTCGACTGCCCTGGCCGACTCGGCGTGGCGGGCCGACGACGAGGTGGTGCTGCGTCATGTGCTGCGACTGCCCTCCTCGCAGGTCGACTTCGCGGTCGCGCTCGCCGGGCTGGACGGGTACCAATCGGCCAAGGTGGGGCCCGTCGACGGACTCGCATCCGACACCGGCACTGCCGACGAGGTGATCGTCGTGCTCGCTCGGGTGCAGCTGCTCGATGCCATGCATCTGTCGCAGGAGCGCTCACGGATGGCCAGTCTCGGTTCGCGACACGGTGGCGAAGTGCTGCGCTGGCAGGTCCTGCAGCCACCGGTGGCGGGTCGCTGATCGGCGGGCCACTACTGTTTTCTCTGTGAGCAGCACGGACTCTTCCGCGTACACCTGGCCGCACATCCTCGGACGCGTCACCGACCGGATCGATCTCACCGTCGACGAGGCGTCGTGGGCGATGAACGAGATCATGAGCGATGCCGCGACCGGCGCGCAGATCGCTGCATTCGGTGTCGGGGTGAAGATGAAGGGCGCGGCTCCCGCCGAACTACGCGGCCTGGCGTCGGCGATGCTGGAGCACGCGGCCCTCGTCGAGGTGAGTCGGCCGGCGGTGGACATCGTGGGCACCGGCGGAGACCGCTCGCACACGGTGAACATCTCCACGATGACCTCGATGGTGGTGGCTGCTGCGGGTGTGCCCGTCGTCAAACACGGCAATCGTGCGGCGTCGTCGAAGAGCGGCGGTGCCGATGTGCTCGAAGCCCTCGGCGTCGACATCACGCTCGGGCCCGACGCGGTGGCGCGATGCGTGGACGAGGTGAACATCGGCTTCTGCTTCGCACCGGTGTTCCACCCGGCTTTCCGGTTCACCGGACCGCCCCGCAAGCAGATCGGTATCCCGACCGTGTTCAACGTGCTGGGGCCGTTGACGAACCCGGCGCGGCCCTCGAGTGGCCTGATCGGATGTGCGTTCGACGATCTCGCGCCGGTACTGGCGCAAGCGTTCGCCGACCGTGGCAGTTCGGCACTGGTGGTGCGTGGGGACGACGGACTCGACGAACTGACCACCACGACCACATCCACGGTGTGGCAGGTCGTCGATGGTCAGGTCACCCGGCTCGCTCTCGATCCCGCCGACCTCGGGGTCGAACGCGTCGAACTGGCCGCCTTGCAGGGTGGCGATGCGCAGCGCAACGCCGCTATCGCCCGCGATCTGTTCGCGGGCACCCGCGGTCCGGTGCGCGATGCCGTGCTCCTCAATGCGGCGGCGGCGCTGGTCGCATTCGAACAACGCGCCGTGCTGACCGACAGCGGGCTGACGGATGCGATGGCCGAGGCGATGACCCGCGCGGCTGCGGTGCTCGACGGCGGTGACGTCGCCCGTCTACTCGAACGCTGGGCGTCGCTCAGCGCCGAACTCGCCGACCAGCGCTGAGATCCGCATCAGGCCGAGACCCGGGTTGGTCGGGGACGCGCCCTGTTCACTCCTCACCGATGGAGAATCCGCCTTCGACATCTGACCGCGAGTAACTGCGGAATGCGATGTGAGTGGCGCTGTGGGTCACCCCGGGCAGTCGATTGATCTTGCCGGTCACCACGTCCGCGATCTGGTCGTGGTCACGCACCTTGATCTTCGCGATCAGGTCCACGTCACCGGCGCACGAATAGACCTCCGACACCCCGGGGATGTCGGCCACTGCCTGCGCGGTCTCCGGGATCTGGTGGACGTCGGCGTGGATCAGGACGATGGCGGTGATCATGGTTGACACAGTAGTGCGGTGCGTCGAGTCACCCGGCGCGACGGGGCGACTCGCGTGCGTCGTGGGCCACACGCGACCAGGCCGACCATCGTTGTGCGCATGCGCCCGGCAGAACGAACGGCTCGCTGGCCCCGACGATGCGCGCGCCGGGTTCGGTGACCCAGCGGTAGAGCAGCGCGGACTCCTCGGCGGGGGCCCCGAACAGGGGGCCGACATCCGGAAGGACGGTTTCGGCGGCGGCCACGAGGGTGTCGACCACCGGCATCGGCGGCACCCCGCGACGCGCGACGCCTGCACCTGCGAGACGGCCGTGTCTGATCACCGCCAGCTCCCATCCGTGCTGCTCGTCACGCCGGGCCACCACCAGTTCGGCGATCCGATTCAGTGCGGACAACCGCTGACATCGCGCGAGCACGTCGATGGTCGCCGACAAGCGGTCCCGGTGGCGGGCGGCGCTCTCGAACATCTGCATCTCGGACAGGTGTGTCAGGCGATCGGTGAGTGTCGCGAGCGCCACGTCGGAATCGCCGGTCATGACATCGCGGACAGCCGAGACCCGAGGCAGATAGTCGGGGAGTGTCAGCGGCCGATCCGAAGCGGCGTGGCAGCCTCCGATGCGAGGCCCACCGGCCGCCTCGGAACGGCACCAGTGGTGGGAGGCGGACCCGCTGCGTGTCGTGCAGCTCCGCAGACCGGTGGCCGCCGCGAGCATGTCGGCAATGGTGGCGGCGGTGGTGCGATTACCGATGGGGCCGATGCTGTCCTCGGTCGGGGTGCGTGAGACCTTCAGACGAGGGAACCGTTCACCGGTCAGCACCACCCACCACCCACGATGCGGTTGCGTCGAGCGGCGGTTGTAGGCGGGTGCGTGGGCAGCCAGCAGGCGCAGTTCGCGTACTCCGGCTTCGAGCCCATGAGCGCATTCGATGTGATCGACCCGTGTGGCCAGCCCCACCATCTCACTCATCCGCGGACGCGGGTCGCTGCCGGTGAAGTAGGACGACACCCGCCGACGCAGGTCCACCGCGGTACCCACATAGAGGACCTCGTCAGATGGCCCGCGAAACAGATACACCCCCGGCCGCGCCGGCAGACTCTGCGCCATCGACCGCTTGGCACGTAGGCGTGGATTGGTCCGGGGCAGATAGGCGGTCAGCTCGCGGTAGGTGCCGACACCCTGGTTGCCGACCCGTTCGAGCAGATGGTGCAGCACCTCGACGGTCGCCCGGGCGTCGTCGAGCGCGCGGTGGGTGGGCCGAACCGAGACGTTGAATAGGTCGGCGAGGACCGACAGCCGCACCGACGGGGCCTCGTCGCGGGTGAGAACGCGACGCGCCAATGTGACCGTGCACAAGCTGGTGTGGAACGGCCATTCGATGCCGAGGGCGCGGGCGTTGTGCCGCAGGAAGCCCATGTCGAACCGTGCGTTGTGGGCCACCAGGATCGCTCCTCGGGCGAACTCCACGAACGAGGAGAGCACCTCGCCGATCATGGGCGCATCCGCAACCATCGCCTCAGTGATCCCGGTGAGCGTGACGATCTTGGGCGGGATCGGACATCCGGGGTCGACGAGGGTGGCGAATTCGCCGATCACCTCGCCGCCGCGGATCTTGACGGCCCCGATCTCGGTGATCTCATCGTTCGCCGCGCTGCCGCCGGTGGTCTCGAGGTCGACGACGACCATCGTGGTGTCGAACAGTGAACGGTCGAAATCGTCGTCGTCGAGACCGGCGTCACCGTCAAGGTCGGAAAAGGTGAGTTGTCCGTCGCCCACCGCCTTGATACCCACGCACCGAACATTAGTTCGATGCAACGACAGATGCTGATGTGGCAGGCGGGAACGGTGGGTTTGGTGTCCTTCGTGCATTTTCTGTCGGTGGTCGTTCCTACGCTTCATCGCAAGCGACGAATCGGGCCGGAGGGCGACTCCGACACGCGTCGACATCCCGACCGTAGCCAAGTGAGATGGAGATCACAGATGTACGTCGATTGCCAGACCTGCCCGGGCCGTCCGGCCGCCTGTGACGGATGCATGATGCAGGTCCTCTTCGATGCCCCCAACTGCGAAAACCCGGTGGGTCAAGGTGGAGGAAAGGTCACGGAATCGGGCCGTTCGCCGGACGCGGTGATCGACGCCGCGATCGATGTCTTCGTCGATGCTGCGATGGTCACCAGAGCGTCTGCAGTATCTGCAAGAACGAGTAAAACCACTGTTCAAGAGGCTGTTTCGGGGCAGCGCCTGCGGATTCTGCGCGCTGGTTGAGATTTCGGTGCGCGACCGGCCTAAGTCGGTCGGTGGACAGACCCGCATTCGATTTCGTAACCTTTCCGAGACCTTTTCAGAGCGTCCCGCTCCAACAGGAGTGGTCTGGATCGGTCACCGCTCAATCGCCCATCTGGGCGAACCGGGGAACCATCAGTTTCGGAGCAATCCGAATTGGGGTGAATCGCGCATGCCCGACGACGCTGTTTGTCGTCGGATGTGCTGCGTAGGGCCATTCTTCCGGCCCGAATCCGACAGCTAACCCGGTCGGCGGTCGAAGGGAGAGCAAGGAGAAGTCGCTTCGTGGCGAAACATCGTTTGGAGCAGCCCAACCGGGGCAGCAAAGTGGCCAAGCGCGCGGTTGTGGCCGGGTCGATCACGGTCGGCTCACTCGCCGCTGCGGCAGGTCCCGCGCTCGCCGCACCGGTTCACGTGCCGAACATCGGCAGTTTCGAACTTCCTGGGGTCGACAGCAAGCAGATCCCCCAGCAATTCCAGGAGCCCAAGGCCGCTGCGCCGCAGGCCGCCCCGGTGGCCAAGAACCCGGCTGCCAGCGTCGAGATCCCGAACATCGGCACCTTCACGGTCCCGGGTCTCAACAACGACCAGATCCCGCAGCAGTTCCAGCCCAAGGGTGGCGGCGGCGGCATCCTCGGCGTGCAGCCCACCGTGGCGCAGAAGGCCGTGAGCAACGCCGAGAGCAAGATCGGCTCGCCGTACTCCTACGGCGCGGCCGGGCCGAACGCGTTCGACTGCTCCGGCCTCGTCTACTGGTCGTACAAGAAGGCCGGTAAGACCATCCCCCGTGACAGCTACGGACAGCTCGGCGGCGGCACCCCGGTCGCCTCGATCGCGCAGGCAAAGCCGGGAGACGTGCTGATCTTCAACGGTGGCGGTCACGCCGGGATCTACGCCGGCAACGGCAAATTCGTGCATTCGTCGACCTACGGCACGCCCGTGAAGAAGGACAACGTCAGCAATTGGTCGCTGACCGGAATCCGTCGTTACTGAGCGAGCGGGTCGCAGCACGGAGTGGACTTTGTCGGGCGGATCACGTGATCACGTGATCCGCCCGACACATCACGCGGGTCCGTGGCCGACCAGTGGCGTCGACCGCCCGGTGATGTGGGGAAATGGTGGTGAAGAGGTGACAGCCGTGGTTTCCGGCCGGTCGGGGACACACAGACGACCCGTGCCGGTACTGCTCGTCGCGGTCCTGGTCGCGCTGGGAATGGTGTCCGGGCAGTTCGGTGCCGCGATGACCGCCGGTTCGGCGGCGGCGGCTCCGGTTCGCACTCCTGACCAACTCCTCGCCGAGTACAAGAAGCTGAGCGACGACGCCGAGAAATCGGCCGAGGCGATGCACAACGCCCAGATCGAATACGACAAGCAGCGGCGCATCGTGGCTCAGGCGAAGAAGGCGTCGACCGAGGCCGATCGCACCCTGGCATCGACGCAGCAACGGCTGGAGAACTACCAGACCCGGGTCGACTCGGTCGTACGTGCCAGCTACAAGGGTGCGCGGGTCAACCGGCTCTACGCTGTCCTCGTCAGCGACTCGCCGCAAGCGCTGCTCGACCAGATGTCCGGTCTGGAGCTCATCTCCCGGCAATCCGCGGCAGATCTCCAGGGCCTCAAAGACGCCCGCGCCACCACCACCGAGGCCAAGCGGGCGGCAGACAAGACGGCGGCCGATGCGACCGCGGCGGTGGCCGCCGCGGAGAAAACGCGTGGGGAACTGCAGGCCAAGCAGGCGAATCTGCAACTGCAGGCGGTGCAGATCCGGGCGGTCTATGAATCGATGACCGGTAAGCAGCTCGCTGCCCTGCGCGGCCCAGATTTCGACTTCGACCCCCGGCTCGTGCCCAAGGGAACCTCGTCGGCTCTCGTCGCGGTGCAGGCCGCGCTGACTCGTATCGGTGATCCGTACGTGTGGGGCGCGACCGGGCCCAGTTCGTTCGACTGTTCGGGTCTGATGGTGTGGGCCTACCAGCAGGCCGGCAAGACATTGCCGCGGTCCAGTGAAGCGCAGAGCGGGTCCGGTCAACCGGTCGATCGACAGAACCTGAAGCCCGGTGACCTGATCATCTACTACTCCGACGCCCACCACGTCGGCATGTACGTGGGCGACGGTTACGTGATCCATGCCTCGACGTTCGGCGTGCCGGTGAAGGTCGTGCCGATCGACGATGCCGGACCGTACAACACCGCCCGTCGGTACTGAGTGGCGATCGGCGACGGACGCGTGCCGGTGACCGGCAACCAGACGGATCGGTGGCGCCGAGCCCCGGGCGCACTCCTCGCTGTGCTCACCGTTGCGGTCCTCGCCGGTTGTGCGGCCCCGGCCGAGCAGGGCACGCCATCGAGCAGCGCGTCCACCACCGCGACGACGTCGCTGAACGTCTTTGAACAACAACGTGCGGACGGCGTACAGCGAACGCTCGACGATCTCAGTGGCGCGCTGAGTGCAGGCGATGCAGATCGGGTGGGCGGGCTCATCGATCCGGCCGCCACACCCGAGTTCCGTGCCCGACTGCGCGCCGCTGCGGTCAACCTCTCCGGCAGCGTCGTGAGCGCGGAGTCCCCGCGACCAACGGCCCCACGGCCGTCGACCGCGCCGCTCTCGTCGCCGCCGACGACCGGCCGCGTACCGAACTCGTCGGCGCCCCCCAGGTCACAGCCGAGTGGTTCGTCCCCCACGGTCGCGACCGTGGCGCCGCGCGGAACTGTACTACGGCTCAAAGATTTCCGATACGAGGTCGCGCCCACCACGGAGGCGGAGGTGCTGGTGCCTGCGGACCTGCAGCAGCGACTCGACGCGCAGGGGAGTTCGGACTCGTGGGTGGCGCCGATCGAACTCCGATACGCCCTCGGCGGCGCGAGCACCCCGGGGGTCGACGAACCGGATGTGGTGGTGGGCATGCAGCTGGTGATGGCGCGCTACGGCGACGACTGGACGGTGGTCGGTGATGGCGCAGCGATCGGTGGTGACGCCGCTCCCACCCAGTTGTGGGATCTGCCCGGTCTGGGAGCATCCGATGTCCAGACGTCCGGCGGCACCTCGGTGATCGCCTCGTATCCGGGGACCGCCGAGGTGGTCGCGCGTGTCCGCGAACTCGCGCCGGGTTCGGTGGAGGCGGTGACGGCGTTCTGGGGTGAGGACTGGCCCCGGCGGGCGGTCGTGGTGGCGACCGCGCGCCCAGGCGAGTTCCGGACGTTGACGCGCAGCGCCGGGACCGACGTCGCCGCAGCTGCCGCCGCAACCGTCTACAGTCGTGTCGACACTGACGACGGCGTGGCGGTGGGGCAGCGAGTGGTTCTCACGCCGGGTGCCGCGCGGCTGTCGAATGCGGCACTCGGCGTGGTGCTGCGCCACGAGCTCACCCATGTCGCAGCGCGCGTCGACACCGCGGCGGGCGCGCCGCTGTGGATCACCGAGGGAGTACCGGAATATGTCGGACGCAACGGCACCTATACCCGGTTCGCGGATGCGGCACCGGATCTCGCGGCTGCCGTGGACGTCGGCGACCTCCCCGCGGACCTACCCGCCGACCGCGACTTCGCGGTCGATTCCGACGGCGCACGACGTGCTTACCAGTCCGCGTGGTCGGTGGCGGCCTACGTCGCCGACCGCTACGGCGAGGACCGGCTGCGTGAGCTCTACATCGGAGTCGCGGCCACCGACGACACCGCGCAGCAGGATGAGGCCATCGTGGACGTGCTCGGTGTGTCGCGTACCGAATTCGTCGCGGGATGGCGGCGCTGGCTGAGCACCCAGGTGCGCTGATGCGACGTACTTTGTTGGTGACCAACGATTTTCCGCCCCGGCCGGGCGGAATCCAGTCGTATCTGCAGAATTTGGTGGATCTGTTGCCGCCCGAGGAAGTGGTGGTCTACGCACCGCGATGGCGGGGACACGAGGAGTTCGACGCCGCGCAGCCCTACACGATTGTCCGTCACCCGACGTCGCTGATGTTGCCGACACCGGCCGTCGCGCGGCGTGCCGCCCGGCTCATCGCGACCCATGACATCTCGACGGTGTGGTTCGGTGCCGCCGCGCCATTGGCGACGCTCGCCCCGGCGATGCGGCGGGCGGGGGCACAACGGGTCGTTGCGAGCACGCACGGGCACGAGGTCGGTTGGTCGATGCTGCCGGTCGCCCGGCAGGTGCTCGCCCACATCGGTCGACACACCGACGCGGTGACCTTCGTGAGTCGTTATACGCGTGGCCGTTTCGCATCCGCGTTCGGTGCGCACGCCGCACTGGAGTACCTACCGCCGGGCGTGGACACCGACCGCTTCGCGCCTGATCCCGGCGCACGTCGGCGCCTACGCGACCGGTTGGAACTGGGCGATCGTCCGACGGTGCTGTGTCTGTCCCGACTGGTGCCGCGCAAGGGTCAGGACGTCCTGATCCGGGCGCTGCCGTTGATCCGTCGCGAGGTCGGTGACGTGGTGCTGGTGATCGTCGGTGGTGGCCCCTATGCGGAGCACCTGCATCGGCTCGCCGACGACGACGGGGTCGCCGACCACGTGGTGTTCACCGGTTCGGTGCCGTCGGCGGAGCTACCCGAGTACCACAATGTCGCCGACGTCTTCGCCATGCCGGCCCGCACCCGTGGGGGTGGGCTGGACGTGGAGGGGTTGGGCATCGTCTACCTCGAGGCATCGGCCACAGGGGTGCCGGTGGTGGCCGGACAATCCGGCGGAGCACCCGAGACCGTGGTGGAAGGCGTCACTGGCACCGTGGTCGACGGGACCGACATCGACGCCGTGGCGCTCGCCATCACCGCGGTCCTCAGCGATCGCTCCGCTGCCGCCGAGATGGGCGCCAACGGACGCGAACACGTGCTGCAGAGCTGGCAGTGGAGTGCCATCGCGGCACGTCTACGTCAGCTGCTGTAGCTCGAGCCGCCCGCCTGGCGCCGTGCGATGTCGGCTACCGCGCGTAGATCGCGTCGATGTCGTCGGAGAACTTGTCGACCACCACATTCCGCTTGACCTTCAGCGTCGGCGTCATCTCGCCGGTCGCCTCGGTGAAGTCGTCGGCGAGCACCCGGAACTTCTTGATCGCCTCGGCGTGCGAGACGGTCTCGTTGGCGGCGTCGACCGCGCCCTGCACCTCGGCCCGCAGGTCCGGATCGTCGACCAGGTCGGCAACCGTGGCGTCGGAAGGCTTCCCGTTGCGCTGCTTCCAGCCGCCGAACGCCTCCGGATCGATCGTGACCAGCGCTGCGATGAACGGTTTCGCGTCGCCGATGACGAGTGCCTGCGAGATGAGTGCATTGGCCCGGATCACGTCCTCGAGACCCGCCGGAGAGACGTTCTTGCCGCCGGCGGTGACGATCAGCTCTTTCTTCCGTCCGGTGATCGTCAGGTAGCCGTCCTCGTCGAGTGTGCCGAGGTCACCGGTGTGGAACCAGCCGTCTTCGACAGCAGTTGCCGTCGCCTCCGGATTCTGCCAGTACTCGGCGAAGACCACACCACCCGACAGCATTACCTCGCCATCGTCGGCGATCCGGACGCGGTTGCCCGGCAACGGTTTCCCGACGGTACCGACTTTCACGGCGCCGGGGGTGTTGACGCTGAACGCCGCCGTGGTCTCGGTGAGTCCGTAGCCTTCGTACACCGGAATTCCGATGCCGCGGAAGAAGTGGCCGAGGCGTGCGCCCAGGGGTGCGCCACCCGAGATCGCGGCCTCGCACTGCCCGCCCAGAGCGGCGCGCAACTTTCCGTAGACGAGACGATCGAACACTGCGTGCTTTAACTTGAGGAACAGTCCGACCGAACCGCGTTCGTCGGCGGAGGAGTACTCGATCGCCACATCCGCGGCCAGGTCGAAGATCCTGCCCTTCCCGTCGTCGTGGGCGGACTGCTGTGCGGTGTTGTAGACCTTCTCGAACACCCGTGGCACCGAGAGGATCACCGACGGCCGGAACGTTGCGAACTCGGCGACCAGGGTGCGGGTATCGGCGTGGTGGCCGACCTCCACCCCGGCCTCGATGGCCACCAGGGTGATGGCGCGGGCGAGGACATGTGCCAGCGGCAGGAACATGAGCAGACGTTTGCCCGGGCCCAGCAGGGTGTGCATCGGGCTCTCCAGGACCCCGCGCACCTCGGAAAGCATGTTGGCGTGCGTCAGCTCGCATCCTTTGGGGCGACCGGTGGTTCCGGAGGTGTAGATCAGCGTGGCCGGATCGGCGCAACGCAGGGCGGTGCGCCGCTTGAGTACCTCGTCGTCGTGGACCTCGGCGCCCACCGCAGTGAGGTGCGCGATCGCGCCGTCACCGTCGGACGCGTCGATCTGGAAGACGTCCACCGAATCGAGGCCGTCGATGCCGTCGACGATCCGACGATGGCCGTCATCTTCGACGATGATCGCCCCGGCCCCGGAATCGCGCATGATCCATTCGATCTGCGGTCCGGACGACGAATCGTAGATGGGCACCGTGATGGCACCGGCCGACCAGATCGCGAAATCGATCAGGTTCCACTCGAGGCGAGTACGCGAGAGGAGTGCGACGCGGTCGCCGGGCGACACGCCCACGGCGATCAGGCCCTTGGCGATGGCGGTGATCTGCGCGGCCGCCTCGGCGGCGGTGACCGGCTGCCAATCCGTGTCGACCTTGCGTCGGAAGACCACCTTGTCGGGTTCGCGTTCGGCGATCCGGAAGATGATGTCCGTGCAGTCGGCATTCTCCGGGATGGAGAAGCGCGCCGGGACGCTGAACTCGGTCATCGGGCCACCTTTCAGCCTCGGTTCTCATCAGCGATGGTAGTCCCGTCGCCGCGCAAACCGTACGCGCGTCCCGTCAGGTCTGCTGTCCGGGGCCACCGAGAGTATGTGAAGCTAGTGAACGTGACGAGCATTCAGGTGGCCGACGAGACCTTTGTCGCGGCGGCTCCGTCGCTGGCCGCCGAGGCGGTCGGGGACCAGGGCAACTGGCGGCGCTGGTGGCCCGATCTCCGTCTCGGCGTCATCGAGGATCGCGGTGCGCAGGGCGTTCGCTGGACGGTGGACGGTCCACTGGTGGGCAGTATGGAGGTCTGGTGCGAACCGGTCCTCGACGGGTTCACCCTGCACTACTTCCTGCACGCCGAACCGGTGGACACCGGGGCCGGCGCCTGGGATGCGGATGGGCTCGCCAACGCCAACCGTCGCCGTCGCGCCGCCGGCCGGGCGATGTCTTTCGAGGTGAAGGCGCGCCTGGAGTCCGGGCGTGTGGTCGGCGGACCGGCGACCCGGGACCCCGACGCCGACACCACGTCGGCGAACGCGACGGCCACGAAAGTGGTGCGGTGATGGCCGACCACACCGAGCGTTCCATCGTGATCAACGCCGACGCTTCCGACATCATGGCGGTTATCGCCGATTTCGATCACTATCCCGACTGGGTGTCCGCGGCGCGGGAGGTGGAGGTGATCGAGACCGGGGTCGACGGTCGGCCACGAGTGGTGCGGTTCGTCCTCGATGCCGGCGTGCTCCAGGACACTTATGTTCTGAGCTACGACTGGGGTGCCGACGACCGGACGGTGGCATGGACATTGGTCAGCAGCGATCTGCAACGTGACCAACGCGGGCGATATGTGTTGTCCCAGCAGGTCCCGGGTTCCACCAAGGTCACCTATGAACTCATGGTGGATCTGCTGGTGCCGATGATCGGGCAACTCAAACGGCGTGCGGAGAAGGCCATCACCGAGGCCGCACTGAACGACTTGAAGAAGAGGGTCGAAGGCTGATCGATCTCACGCCCATTCATGTGGTGATCGGGCCGGGTGGCGCCGGGGTCTCGGTGGCCGCGGCATCGGGGGCACTGGGTCGGGCCCGCGGACAGCGGGCCGGACCCCGGACCCGCGGCGCCGGAAGCGGTCTCGTGCCCGAGCAGGACACGCTGCTGATCACCGTGGACCGCTGGTCGCCGACCGCGGAACTGTTCGGTGTCTACCGAACGTCGGCGGAGCCGGTGGCGGTGTCGTCCCGACTGCATCTGTTGTCGTTGGATCGGCTCGGACTGGTGGAGCGGTCGTGGTCCGACTTCACCGCCGTGCTGTCGGAGACGGTGGCCCGTTCCCGGGTATCGCTGCCGGGGCTCGGGGTGGCATCGGAGATCTCCGCAGGTGAACTCGCCGCGTTGCCGGGTATCGAGGATTTCCTGCTGCTGCGTCGGATCCGCGACGAGGCCGCCGGCGGCACCTGGCGACGGATCGTCGTCGACGTCTCGGGACTCGGCGACCCGTTCGAGTTCCTGCGGGCCGCCTCGGTGCTCAGTCAGGCGCTGAATCGGTTGTGGCCGCGCCACCGTCGGCTGGCCGCTGCGGCAGAGCGGCCGGTCCTGGCCCAGGTGACCGCGGCCGTCGACGCGATCGACCGGGACTGTGTCGACATCGCCGAACTGACGACCGATGCGCACAGTGTCGCAGTACATCTGGTGATCGGCACCGACGGTCGCGCCGAGCGACTGCTACCGGCCTTGCTGGCAAATGTCGATGTGATGGGCCTTGCCCTGCGTTCGGTGATCGTCAACCGCGGGGTCGGTGACGGTTGTGACCGTCGCGTGGCGCGCCTACGGTCGGTGGTGCACGACGACCGCGACGTCGAGGTGATCAACGTCGACCGGGTGGACGAGCCGATCGATCGGGCGGCCCGGCTTCGCAAGGTCGGCGTCACGTTCGCGCGCCCGGACGGACGCCGGTGTGGCACCGGAGCCGCGCGCGTGGCGGAGGTCGGCGCCGACGACGGTTCCGAGACCGTGCGCGGCCAGGATCGGGTGTTCGAACTCACGTGGCGGCAACGGCTTCCCGAACCCGACACCCTGCAGCTCGGACGATCCGGTGACGACCTGCTGGTCACCGTTGGTGGCTTCCGCCATCCGGTCCGGTTGCCCTCGGTGCTGCGGCGATGCGTCGTGGTGGACGCGGCCTGGGACGGCACCGAACTCGTCGTGCGGTTTGTACCGGACCCGAAGCTGTGGCCGAAAGGTCGCTGACGTCGTCGTTTGCCTGCCACACAGCGGCGCGGCCGACGTCGCGTACACTACTGCCGAGCCGGACAGGGGGAGCTGCCCAGATGACCTCGGACGACACGACCGGGAGTGGTGACGACAACGTCGCCGGCCACGCGCGCGGTCCCGTAGGTGATCCGCTGCGCGACTTCCTGTTGGGCCTGGCCGCCCAGATCGACCAGGTGGCCGCGATGTTCGGTGGTACGGGCCAGCGCCAGTCGAGCGCGTCGGGTCGGGGCCGAGCGGGTTCGCCGGAGTCCGCCGCCGATGTGGCGGATCTCGTCGACCTGTCCGGTGAGATCACGTCGCTGCTCGCCGAGCTCGGTGACCTGCTCGCACGCCTCATCTCCGCGTTGATCGCGGTGTTGGAGGCGATCGCGAGTGCGCTGCGATCGACCCCACAGACTTCTCCGCGCGCCGACACCGGTTATCAGCAGATCGCGGTACGTATCGACACGCGTGGTCCGTCGGACGTCCACCATCGCGAGTTCGAAGGTGAGGACTGATGGGGGACTTGACGATCGGTATCGACATCGGCGGTACCAGCGTGCGTGCGTCGGTGGTCGACGACCGTGGTGCGATGCTCGACACGTTGCGTGCGGCAACTCCGCCGACCGCGCAGGCACTCGAACACTGTCTGGACCGGTTGGTCGGTGAGCTGACCTCCCGGTGGGCGGCCAAGGCTGTCGGCCTGGCGATCGCCGGGTTTCTGACACCGGACCGTCGGGTGATCCGGTTCGCGCCGCATCTGCCATGGCGGGAGGCCACCGTCGCCGAGGACATGACCACCCGGATCGGCATCCCGGTGTTCGCCGAGCACGACGCCAATGCCGCTGCGGTCGCCGAACGACGTTTCGGGGCCGCGGCAGGCGGCCGGAACTCGCTGGTGCTCGCGATCGGCACCGGCATCGGCGCGGGCCTGCTGTTGGACGGACAGATCTATCGGGGCAGCTTCGGTGTGGCGCCCGAGCTCGGCCATCTCACCGTGGTCCCGGACGGTCGGCCGTGTTCCTGCGGAAAGCTTGGCTGCTGGGAACGGTATTGCAGCGGAACAGCTCTGGTCGACACGGTGCTTGAGCTGCTGGCCGACGGGGACTGGGGGCGCAGTCAACTGGCCGCAGATGTCGCAGCAGACCCGGGTGCGCTCACCGGCCGCCGCGTCGCCGGTGCTGCCGCCGACGGTGACGCCGTCGCGCTGGCGGCGTTCGCGCAATTCGCGCAATCGCTCGGGCAGGGACTCGCCATGATCGCCGACATCTTCGATCCCGATCTGATCGTGCTCGCCGGTGGCGTGGGGGCCGCGTCGGGACTGTTCCTGGACGAGGCGCGAGAACATTACGCGCGTCTGGTGACCGGTGCCGGACACCGGCAGCTGGCACGAATCCGCGGCACGCAGCTTGGTGAGAGCGCCGGTGTGGTGGGTGCCGCCGAGGTTGCGCGCCAGGCCATCAGTACGCACCTCGCCGAGGCGCCCACCCGAAGCTGAGGGTGTGTATGGTTTCTGCGGGTATCGTTTCAGCGGGTTTCGGTAACCGCCAATTGTGCGCGGATATCGATCCTGTGGTCCAGGTCTCGGCGGGTAGTGTCTGAGGCGGCGGCGATCGACGAGGTTCGGAGTCATCGATGTGGTATTACGCATTCAAGTACGTGCTGCTCGGACCGATTCTGCGAGTCCTCGGCCGACCCAGGATCGAGGGGTTGGAGAACATTCCGGAGCGTGGGCCCGCGATCCTGGCGAGTAATCACCTCGCCGTGATGGACAGCTTCTATCTGCCGCTGATGGTCCGCCGCCGGATCTACTTTCTCGCCAAGGCCGAATACTTCACGGGCACAGGGGTCAAGGGTGCGTTCCAGCGCTGGTTCTTCTCCGCGGTCGGGCAGATCCCCATCGACCGATCGGGCGCCGAGGCCGCCGCGGGTGCGTTGACCGCCGCCCGTCGGCAGCTCGAGGCGGGCACCCTGATGGGGATGTACCCGGAGGGCACACGTTCTCCGGATGGGCGGCTCTACAAGGGCAAGACGGGCCTGGCCCGGGTGGCCCTGGACACCGGGGTGCCGGTGATCCCGGTGGCCATGATCAACACCGAGAAGCTCAACCCGCCGGGGACCGTCATTCCGCGACCGTCGCGCATCGTCATCAAGGTCGGTGAGCCGCTCGACTTCGCGCGGTATGAGGGGATGCAGGGCAACCGGTTCATCGAGCGGGCGGTCACCGACGAGATCATGTACGAGTTGATGCAGTTGTCGGGGCAGCAGTACGTGGACATCTACGCGGCGTCGCTCAAGAACAAGCCCACCGCGCCGGCGGAGCCGGCTGCCGCCTGACTCATACCGCCTCACTCCCACCGCGCGAACCGGGCCCGCCGGATCCGCATGGCCAAAGGATCATGCGGCGCCGGTCCCGGCCATCTCCGTGCGTGGCATGGCGGTGCGACGTTCGGTCCACTGCGGCGGCAGCAGCCACACCACCACCAGGAACCCGAGACCCCACAGGGTGTACGCGTTGCCGATCAGATGATCGACGACCGACCACTGTCGCACCGCAGGCGACAAGAACTGGAACGGTCCGAGCGCAAAGATGACGACACCGCTCGCCGCGACCGACATGTGCGCCACCTGAACGCGGCGGTCGGTGCTACGGGCAGCCACCACCGTCGCGACCAGTATCGTCGGAATCGCCCACACCCAGTGGTGGGCCCAGGATGTCGGCGACACCAGCAGACCCCAGGTCGCTACGACGCAGGTGACCAGGACGGGCGCGACCCCGGCAGACCCCGGCGCCGACGACGCGTCGGGCGCGGGGGTGCCGGGCGCGCGCAACGCCCGAAAAGCCGACACCGGACGACAGGCGCGGGCCGCGACGACGGCCAGTCCCGTCACCACCACCGAGCTGGCCACCCACAGCAACTGTTCGGTCATCTCGGCGTGCGGCACCAGCCGAATCCACATCGCATTGATGTTCTGGTTGATGCGTCCGGCCGGGTCGCCGATGCGAGTGGTGTGGAACAGGGTGTGGGTCCAGTAGGTCAGCGAATCGGCGGGTAGCCAGATCCAGGCCAGCACTCCCGCGCCTACGAAGGTGACGCCCGCGACGATTGCCGGCCGCCAGCTACGCGCGATGAGGAAGACCGCGATGAAGACCAGCGGGGTGAGTTTCACTGCAGCCGCGACGCCGGTGAGCACCCCCTGCAGCGGGCCGGCCGCCCGCGCGCGGCCCCGGCCGACGACGAACACGTCGACGATGATCAACGTCATCAGCACGATGTTGATCTGACCGAAGCCCAGGGTCATCCACAAGGGATTGGACCAGACCGCGACTCCGCCCACCATCAGCGCGATCCACCACCGGTTGGCGGTGTTACCCACCGACAGCACCCCGAGCACGATGTGCCCGCAGATCACGACGAGTGCGGCCGTCAGGATCGACATCAACAATCCGGCGAGGCCGAGACCGAGCAGACCGAGCGGAACGAAACCGATTGCCGCGAACGGGGGATAGGTGAACGGCAGCCAGATCCCATCGCTGGTGAATGGCATCGAACCGTCAGCGTACAGACTCTGACCCTGCTGCCAGATCTGCGCACCCAGCCGGTAGACGTCGAGATCGATACGGGTGCGGGTACCGAAGCTGGAGGTGAACGGAACACCCACGATCTGCAGGGTCACCGACGTTGCGAAGGCCACGGCGATGACGCTGCGGATGGGCACCGACGGTACCCATCGGTGCAGCCGGGCATCGGCCTCGGACAGGACAGTCATGGTCTCGGCGTCTCTCCGCTCACAGGGTGTGTGAATACTGGTGGCTATGCGGTTCTTCTACGACTCGGAGTTTATCGAGGACGGCACCACCATCGAGCTCATCTCGATCGGTGTCGTCGCCGAGGACGGTCGGGAATTCTACGCGGTCTCCACGGAGTTCGACCCGGCGCGGGCCGGGGACTGGGTGCGGGCCAATGTGTTGCCGAAACTACCCTCGCCTGCATCGCCGGCCTGGCGCGGCAGGCGCCAGATCCGCGACGACCTGCTGGCGTTTCTCACCGAGGCCGACGACGAGGTGGAGCTGTGGGCATGGGTGGGCGCCTATGACCACGTGGTGCTGTGTCAGCTGTGGGGGCCGATGACCGCGCTACCTCGGGTGATGCCGCGTTTCACCCGTGAACTGCGACAGCATTGGGAGGCGGCGGGCCGACCGAGTCTGCCGGCGTCTCCCCGTGATGCCCACGACGCGTTGACCGACGCGCGGCACAACCTGCGTCGCTGGCAGGTCATCGAACAGTCGAAGCGCTGATGGTCGCCGAGGCATGCCTCGGCCCCTCGATCGGGCACCTCGACGACTCCACTACCCTGTATCCGTGGTGACCAACTGGACCGTAGACGTTCCGATCGAAGATCTCCCGGAGCTCCCGCCGCTGCCCGGCGACCTGCAGGCCCGGTTCGATGATGCCATCGCCCGTCCGGCGCTCCAGCAGCCCAGCTGGCCCGCCGATGAGGCGCGCAAGATGCGCACCGTGTTGGAGAGTGTGCCGCCCATCTGCATGCCGGTCGAGGTCCAGGCGCTGTCGGCCCAGCTCGCCGAGGTGGCCGAGGGACGCGCCTTCCTGCTGCAGGGCGGGGACTGTGCCGAGACCTTCGTCGACAACACCGAGCCGCACATCAAGGGCAACATCCGAACGCTGCTGCAGATGGCCGTGGTCCTGACCTACGGCGCGAGTATGCCGGTGGTGAAGGTGGCGCGGATCGCCGGTCAATACGCCAAGCCGCGATCGTCGGACACCGACGCGCTCGGTTTGCTGTCCTACCGCGGCGACATGGTGAACGGCTTCGTCGCCGACGAGGCCGCCCGCGTGCACGACCCGTCGCGGCTGGTGCGGGCCTACGCCAACGCGGCCGCTGCGATGAATCTGGTGCGCGCCCTCACCGGCTCGGAGGCCGACCTGCGTCGCGTGCACCTGTGGAACCGAGAATTCGTCCGCACGTCACCCGCCGGTGCCCGCTACGAGGCCCTGGCGTCGGAAATCGACCGCGGGTTGCGGTTCATGGATGCGTGTGGAGTGACCGACTCCAAGTTGGACTCCGCGTCCATCTTCGCCTCGCACGAGGCGCTGGTGATCGACTACGAGCGTGCGATGCTGCGCTTGGCGGACGACCCGGACAATCCGGATGAGAAGGTTCTTTACGATCTGTCGGCGCACTTCTTGTGGATCGGCGAGCGCACCCGACAACTCGACGGTGCACACGTCGCGCTGGCCGAACTCATCAGCAACCCGATCGGTGTGAAGATCGGGCCGACGACGACTCCGGAGCAGGCCGTCGAGTACGTCGAACGTCTCGACCCGCACAACCGGCCCGGCCGCCTCACCCTGGTGTCTCGGATGGGCAACAACAAGGTGCGCGACGTGCTGCCGGCCATCGTCTCCGCGGTGGAGGCCAGCGGGCACAAGGTGATCTGGCAATGCGACCCGATGCACGGCAATACGCACGAATCGTCCACCGGCTACAAGACCCGTCACTTCGACCGGGTGGTCGACGAGGTCCAGGGCTTCTTCGAGGTCCATCGGGCACTCGGTACGCATCCCGGCGGGGTCCACATCGAGTTGACCGGAGAGGATGTCACCGAATGCCTCGGTGGGGCCCAGGACATCTCCGATCTGGACCTGGCCGGCCGCTACGAGACCGCGTGTGACCCTCGGCTCAACACCCAGCAGTCGCTCGAGTTGGCCTTCTTGGTCGCAGAGATGTTGCGCGGCTGACGAATCGGGATCCCCGGGAACGTCGTATGTGCCATGTGGTGTAGCCGGTGCACGGTCAGATCAGGAACTGCTGGCCCGCCCACCAGGCTGCGGCGCCGATCGCGATGGCCAGCACGAGGACCAGGCCGATCCAGATGGCCGCGCGCAGCGCTCCGTTGTCGTCCTGTTCGGCCGGCACCGCGCGGGCGGCGCGGGTCGGCTGTGCCGCCCGACCGCGCGATGGCGGGACCCCCGGGGTGGCCTGCGACTGGACCCGGGTGTGCTGGGGTGGACCGGGTGTCGCTGGGGGCGCGCCGGCGGGAGCGCCGGCACGCATGCGCGCCATGGTCTCCCGCTCGGCCGAACGACGCGGTGCGGGCACGGTGAACGGTGGAAGGTCGAGGTCCTCGGCCGCGGCGAGTAACGCCCGTTGCATGTCGAATCCGTCCGCGTAGCGCTCCGCCGGATTGCGTTCGGTGGCCCGCAACACGATCTCGTCGAACTCCTCGGGTACTCCGTCGACGACGTCACCCGGTGCCGGCACGTCGTAGCTCAACCGCTGATAGGCCAGTGCCAACGGCGTGTCGCCGCGGAAAGGGGTTCGGCCGGTGAGTAATTCGAACATCATGACGCCTGTCGAGTACACATCGCTACGGGCGTCGGCGTCGCCGGACTCGACTTGCTCGGGAGATAGGTAGGCGGCGGTGCCCAGGATCACGCTCGCCGATGTCACACCGGCCTCGGCAACTGCGCGGACCAGGCCGAAGTCGGCGACCTTGACCTCGCCGCGCTCGGAGATCAGAACGTTCTCGGGCTTCACGTCGCGGTGGACCAGGCCGCCGGCGTGTGCGGTGCCCAGGCCACCGAGGACCGGGTCGACCACCGCGGTGACGGCGTGCGGTGGCATCGGTCCGCGTTCGCGCAGCAATTCGCGCAGGCTGCCGCCCTCCACCAGCTCCATCACCAGGAAGACGATTCCGTTGTCGATGCCCTGGTCGTAGACGGCGACCAGGCCGGGATGCTTGAGCCCGGCGACGGCCCGGGCCTCGAACTCGAATCGACGCAGGAAAAGTGGATCCCCGCTGTAGCGTTCGTCCATCACCTTCACCGCCACCGAACGGCCCAGTCGCAGATCGACACCGACATACACCGCCGACATTCCGCCGCGCGCGATCGGTGCGTCGATGCGGTAGCGGCTCTCGAGGGTCGCGCCCACAAGAGGATCGGCCGAAGATGTCACGCAGCCGAATCTACCGGGCGTACCACCGGCCACTCGGGACCGAAGCGGTCGGCGAGCCGGTAGGCTTCCCGGTGTGGGTTCATTACCGTTGTCCGAGGACAACCTGCCGACCGATGTCGCCACATTGACCGTCGACGAGGTGGCTGCCCGACTGCGGGTCTCACCGAACCGGGTTCGCACCCTCATCCGCGATCACCACCTGCTTGCCGTGTCCCGTGGGGGACAGCCGGCGGTACCCGCGATCTTCTTCGACGATCTCGGGATCGCCAAACACTTCACGGGTCTCGTCGACGTGTTGTTCGACGGCGGATACTCACGTGACGACGTGATGCGATGGCTGTTCACGGTTCAAGACGATCTCGGTCTGCATCCGGCGGAGGCGTTGCACACCCATTCCGCTCGCGAGGTGGTGCGCCGGGCTCAGGCCCAGGCGTTCTGAATACCGGGCGTCACGTCCGACCAGCGGTGTCCGATGACGGCGACCCGCTCTCGGCCCGTACCGCGGGTGTGCTCGTGGGCCGTGCGGTGAACCAGTCCACCACGCGGCGCAGTCGCAACGGGTCGGGTCGCAGCAGCGCAGTGGCCGCCAGCGCCGACAGCGCGATGGCCAGCAGTGTCTCGGGCAGCTTGTAGAACAGGATCGAATCGTCGGGCTGGAACACGATCAACATGAAGGTGGACACGAAGACCACCACCGCACAGATGCGCGGCCTGACTGTGAAGGCCGCCGCCAGGCCGAGCACCCAGGTGTAATACCAGGGCAGCGTTGACGGTTCGAGCAACAGCACCGCGAGCATCGCCCACACCATCGCCGCCATCGCCCGGCGTTCGTCGCGGCGTCCCCACCACCACAACGCGACCAGGATGATCGCCAGCACCACCGCACCGACCGCTCGGGTCACCGTCAGGACCGGTTGCAGGTTCAATGCGGTGAAGGGCGCGGCGACGATCGTCACCACATGCGCCGCAAGGGTTGGCACGGTGAACCAGTTGATGATCCGATCTGCCCACCCGAGGCCGGTGAGCCAGCCCAGGCCGAGGCCGACCACGGCGGTCCACACGGTGAACACCGCCACCGGTATCACGATCACCGCGGCGAACACGCCCGCCACGTCTGTGACGCGTGCCGGCCGTCGTGCGCGGATGTGCGCCAACCAGATCCACACCACGAACGGGATCGCGATCCCCGCGGTGACCTTGATCGAGATGGCGATCCCGAGTACCGCGAGTCCGGCGGCGTGACGTCCGCTGACCGCCAGCGCGACCCCTGCTACCAGGATTCCCATCATGAGCAGTTCGACATGGGTGCCGGCGACGAGATGGATGAGGATCATCGGGTTGGCCACCGCCAACCACAGACCGCTCTGCGGTGACGCCGAGAAGTGGTTGGCCAGACGGGGAATCGACCACAACGCGAGCAGCAGACCGGGTAGCAGTACCAACCGCATCGCGTAGACGCCGAGGATCGCGTGGTCGCCGGTGATCTCGGTGACCACCCGGGTGACCCCGACGAAGAACGGCCCGTACGGTGCGGTGGTGGAGGCCCACACCTGGGCCATGCTGTCCAGCAGGGGACCGGCGTGGTGCGCGGGTCCGTCGGCGTAGGGATCGAAGCCCTCGCGGAAGACGGCGCCCTGGCCGAGGTAGGCGTAGACATCGCGGCTGTAGACCGGGACCGCGACCGCCAGCGGTGCCGCCCACATCAACACGCCGGTCTGCATCGTCCGAACCGTCGGCAGCGCGGCACGCGCCGAACTCCCGCGAGCTGCGAGCAGTGTCCGGCCCAGCCGCACCCAAGCGATGATCATGGTCGCGACACCGAGCCAGAAGATGGTGCCGAACAACGTCTTCCCGTGACCGTAGGTGATCATCGACAGCCCGAGATCTTGCGCGACGGTGTTGTTGCGGGCGATGTCACCGACCCCGAAACTGCCGACACACACGGCGACCGAACCCGCCGTTCCCAGCAGGAGATCGACGAAGCCCGGACGTGCGAGCATCCGGCGCCAGGCCGCCCCGTCGTGACCTCGGACGGGGGTTGTGGAAGCGGATGGCGACGTTGGGGCGGTCATGTCGATCGGTGGGCGATGCGCCTGGCGAAGGCGACCAGTTCGGCACGCACGGTGTCGCCGAGATCGGCTGCGGCGAGCGTGTCCAGGGCGGAGGTGAGCAGCGCCGAGATCCGCTGTTCCATCTCGTCGAGCGCGCCCACGTCGGTCAGTATGGTTCGGGCGGTGTCGATCTCGACGTCGGTGAGAGCACGGCCCACGCTGTGTCGCAGGGTGTCGGCCAGCGCCGGGTCGCGCTCGGTGGCTCGTGCCAACCCGACCGCGAGCAACGCGGTCCGCTTGCCTGCCACCAGGTCGTCACCGGACGGTTTGCCGGTCTGGACGGGATCTCCGAAGACGCCCAGCAGGTCGTCGCGCAACTGGAAGGCCACACCGAGGTCGTGACCGACCGAGCGCAGGTCGTCGATGAGCCCCTGTGGGGCGGCGGCCAGCGTTGCGCCGAGTTCGAGCGGTCGGGCCACGGTGTAGGCGGCGGTCTTGAATTCCATCACGCGATAGGCGGCGTCGACCGATTCGTCACCGGCAGCCTCGTTGACGATGTCGAGATACTGCCCGCCGAGCACCTCGGTGCGCATCGACGACCACACGCGGCCGACGGCGGCCGGCAGCGGACGGATCGGGCCGTCGTCGGGGGCAGGGCCGCCGGGTAGATGGCCGTGAACCATGTCGTCGGCCCACGACAACGCGAGATCACCCAGCAGGATGGCGGTGGCCACACCGTGATGTGGCGCGTCGCCGACCCAGCGGTCGGTGCGATGGCGCTCCTCGAAGTCGCGGTGGACGGTGGGGCGGCCGCGGCGCGTGTCGGAGCGGTCGATGACGTCGTCGTGGATGAGCGCGCAGGCCTGGACCAACTCCAGCGCCGCGGCCACTCGTAGTGCATCGGTATCATCCTGGCCGGCGGCTGCGCGTGGCGCCGGCGACGATCTGCCCGCGAGCCAACCGGCGTAGACGAAGACCGGGCGCACACGCTTTCCGCCGCCGAGGACGAAGTCGGCCAGTGCCGCCCCGGCCGTCCCGACCCGTGGATCGATCGCGGCCACCGCCGGGACCGCGCGGTCGAAGAACGCGGTCAGCGCGGAGTCGACGGCGGCCGGGACGTCGTCGAGTCCGGCGGGGATCGGGAGCGCGGATGTCACCCTGTCAGGCTAGTGGTAGGCCTCGGTGACCACGAGGACATGGGTGGACCGTCCCAGCGCCCGCGGATACCGACGCCGCGCGGCCGGTCCGTACACTGTTCAGGTGACTTCAACCGCCCACTCCGCCCCGTCGATCGTCGACCGGCTGTCGGCTCCGCACCGCGGACCGGTTCCGTTCTCGGTGGAGTTCTTCCCGCCGCGTGATGCCGAGGCGGAGGCGCGGTTGTGGCGGGCGGTCCGGGCGTTCGAGCGCCTCGGACCCGCGTTCGTCTCGATGACCTACGGCGCCGGCGGATCCACCCGTGACCGCACGGCGCGGATCGCGGGCGAACTCGCGACCGAGACCACCCTGCTGCCGGTGGCTCATCTGACCGCGGTCAACCACAGTGTCGACGAGTTGCGCGCTCTGGTCGGCTCGTATGCGGACAACGGCATCACGAACATCTTGGCGCTGCGCGGCGATCCGCCCGGGGATCCGCTCGGCGAATGGGTCCGCCATCCAGCCGGCGTGGAGTATGCCGAAGAGTTGGTGCGGTTGATCGCCGATCTCGGGGATTTCCATGTGGGGGTCGCCTCCTTCCCGGAAGGGCACCACCGCGCACCCGATCTCGACCACGACACCAGGACCCTGGTGAACAAGCTCCGTGCCGGCGCCGAATACTCGATCACCCAGATGTTCTTCGATGTGGAGGACTTCCTGCGGTTGCGTGACCGGGTCAATCGCGCCGACCCGGAACAGGGTGCCAAGCCGCTGATCCCGGGCATCATGCCGATCACCTCGTTGGCCAGTGTGCGACGGATGGCCGAACTCTCCGGCTCGGTGATCCCGGCCGACGTCCAGGAGAGGTTCGCTGCCGCAGCCGGCGACGGCGCAGAGGAGAACCGGGAGGCGGTCCGCGCGGTAGGTATCGATTTCGCGACCGAGATGGCGCAGCGGCTGGTGGCCGAGGGCGTCCCGTGCCTGCATTTCTGCAGCCTCAACTTCGCCAAGGCGACCAGCGAGGTCCTCGAACGGCTGGGCGTGGACACCAGCTCGGCCCTGCCCGCCGCGTCGCACTGAGTGTTGCGCGGACGACCCGTGCGCTCAGCTGCGGGGCCCCGAACCCGTTGAGGCGTCGGTGGCCGTCGGCGGGGCTTCCGTCGGTCGGGCCTCCGTCGATGACGAGGCGCTGCTCGGCCTGCGCTCGCGGTCGCGACGGGGAGTGCGGCGCGGACGTCCGGGCCGCGGGCTGCGGTCACGGTTGGCGAAGGCCAGCCGCACCACCAGGCCGACGACGACCAGACAGAGCAGCGCGATGAACCACGACCAGCTGCTCACGGCGGCAGTTGCCGGATCCGGGTAGGTGGCGTCGGCGCTGAAATCGGCGGGCTTGCCGGCTTCGGGTGTCCAATGGACGGTGCGCTCACCGATCTGTTCGCCGTTGGTCGCGGTCACCGGGCCGCCGAAGACGACGGTCAGGTCCACCAGATCGCGACCCGCGGTCAGGTCACTGAGATCGGCGTTGCCGCGGAATCGGACTACATCGTCGCTGCGCTTGGCGGTGAGGTCCATGCTCATGGCCGAGTCGCCGTACGCGGCCGCGACGATGTCACCGAGCTGACCGAACTGGCCGCTGGTGAGGTCGGTGAACACCGCACGCGTGCCGACGTAGGGGATCTCGTCCTCGGCGCCCTCATCCGCTGCGCCCTCGTCCGCCGAGCCCTCGCCGTCCGGTGCCGCCGATTCCGACTCGGGCACCGTGGAGTAGTCGGTCAGGGTGACCCGCGATGCCATGGACTCGGGAACGTCGAGCTGAGGGGCTCCGCGGGGATTGTCCGGCGAGGTCGCCACCACCACGGTTCCGGAGAATCGGTCACCTACGGTTGTCGAACGTTCGAGACACCCGGCGAGCAGCGGCGTCGCGGCCACCAAGGACAGCAGCAGCAGGATCGCGGACCAGCGGGATGTCGGGCGCACGGTGATCATCGTGCCAGACGACGCCGCGCCGACGTGGCCGACGCTCCCGGCATCGCCCTGCCGGGTCGCGATCAGCGTCGACGCAGGGCGAGGTGTGCCGAGATGCGTCCGCTCGCCCCGGTCACCCCGCCCCCGGGATGGGTCGAGGCGCCGGCGAGCAGGATGCCGTCGGCGCCGGGCACCCGGTGCGTCGACAGATCGGGATGCGGTCGCCAGAAGAACATCTGGTCGATACTCATCTCCACGTGCATGATGTTGCCCCCGACCAGGCCGAGTTCGGTTTCGAGATCCTCCGGTGTCTGGATGTGGGTGTGGCGGATGTGATCGCTGAAACCCGGGGCATATCGATCGAGTTCGGCGGTCACCGCGGCTGCGGCGGCCGGGGCGGCAGATCGCCAGTCGGTGCCGTCGGCGAGGCGACGGGGATGCCATTGGGCCCACACGTTGAGCAGGTGTTCGCCGGGTGGCGCCAGCGTCGGGTCGATGGCCGAATAGCCCATCGCGACCACGGCGGGCCGATCGGGGAGTTCGCCGACGCTCGCGGCCGTATGGGCGCGCCGCAATTGTGCGCGATCGGTCACGAGCAGGCCCAGGGCGGAATGCACCCCGTGCGTCGGTAGGTCCGAGGGCAGGTCGGGGTAGACGGGCAGGGCGTCGGTGCCGAATCGGACGGCCATCCCGATGCCGTCGCCGACCGCGATCTGCGAACGCCAGCGGTTGATGATCGTCGGGTCGTATCCACCCGCGGCCAACAGATCCAATGTGGTGAGCACGTGGCAGGCGGAGATGACGGTCGTGGCGCAGTGACCCCGATCGGCGGTGCCGACCCGCCAGTGGTCGCCGCAGCGGGATATCGCGACCGCAGGCGAGTCGGTGGCCACCTCGCCGCCGTCGTCGGCGATCCGACGCAACAGGGCCTCGGTGAGCGCGCCGCTGCCACCCAGCGCCCGGCCGGGGGGAACATCGTGTTGGAGAGCGGCGAAACCGATCATCGGGGCCGTCCCGGGCGCGTTCATCGGTGGTCCGGACTGGGCGCCGAACCAGGCGAGGGCGGCCTTGAGCGGTTCGGCGACGAACCACCGGTCCAACAGCGCATCACCGGAAGCCATCAGTTCCTGGGTGAGCGACAGCATAGCGCCGGTCCTGCTCGCGATCGGGCCCGAACGCGCGGTCTCGGCGGTACCGGTGAGGCCGGTGAACGCCGTCGCGAATCGGCCGGGAGCGGCGGGCGCGTAGAACGACCGCATGACCGCGCGGGCGCGGGGGCGCCACACGGACACGAACTGTCGGTAGGCCTCGGCGTCCGCGACGCCCACAGCGGCCGCGATGGACGCACAGGTGGCCTCGAGGTCCCGGTGGAAGATGATCGGCGCCGTGGTGGCGGTGCCGGGGGCGAAGGCCCACGGGTCGCAGTCCACGTAGCGCAGTCCGTGGGTGGCCAGGTCCAGCTCGTCGAGGATCGGGGAGTGACGGATCATCAGGTGCGCCGACGACCCCCGGTCGACGCGGTAGCCCGGAAAGCGTTCGACGGTCGACACCGCTCCACCGGCGACCGTGTCGCGTTCGAGAACCAGGACCGAACGGCCCGCCTGGGCCAGATATGCGGCCGCGATCAGCCCGTTGTGGCCCGCTCCGATGACCACGGCGTCGCGTACCGGATGGGTGCGTGGCGCCGCGCGCAGCCCCTGCACCCCGACAACGCGCCCTGTCATCGTGGCCATGCCGATCGGCGGTGGTCGGTCGGGTTGTCGGGGTGCAGGGGCAGCGCGCGACCTAGGAATGCGAACGGCCGCGGGTCGCCGGTGAAGGTGAAGTGCCGCAACACATCGGTGAAGCCGAGGCGACGGTAGAGCGCCCACGCCCGGTTGTCCTCGGCGGGGATCTCCGGTGTCGACAGCAGGACCTTGCTCTCGGAACGGCCGGCCAACAGGCGATCCAGCAGCCATTGACCCAGCCCCTGCCCCTGGACGCTGGGGTGGACGTGCAACTCGGTGAGCTCGAAGTAGTCCTCGGTGATCGCGTCGATGTCGGTGTCGCTGCGCCCGGACTGCCGCAGCCCGATCCGCAACTGCTGGTTCCACCATTGGTCGCGAGCGCCGCGATAGCCGTAGGCGATGCCGACCAGGATCTCGTTGTCGGCGACCGCCACCGGCCGTGCCAGCCGCCGCGTGGCCATCAGCGGGGAGTCGAGCTGGGCCGACGGCACGGTCGCCACCGCCCCCACCGCACGCCACCCAGGGCGACCGATGTGCTCGCGCCACAGCCCGGCACGGTGGACCTCGGTGCCGCGCGGATAGTTCATCGCGGTCACGTAGATGGTCAATGCGGGCTCGAGCCAGGCGTGGGCGTCCTGCCCGGTCAGCTCAACGAGGCGGATCGTCAACGAAGATCTGTCCTCTCGTCGAACTCTCGGTATCCGGGTCGTCGACCGCTTGAAGCTGTCACACCCGCTAGCTATATTGAATATGTCGAACGGGTGTTCGATGAACCAGCCTCCGCAAGCTGTTCTCCGGCCCCGACGACGCTGCGGCGCCGGTCCGATGTGCGAACGAGGGAAGCGTTTGCTGTCGGACCGGCGTTGTACAAAGCAGTTGAACACGGCACCGGCACGAGAAGCGTGCGGGTGACAGCGATAGCAGGCAGTGCCGTGATCGTCTCTACAAGCACGATCACCGGTGATCAGTAGGGGAGGTGAAGATGCCGAATTCGCCCACATCGCGCCATGCGACGCCGGACATCGACCCGATCGTGGTCCGACGCAGCCGCGACCTGTTCGATCGCGCGCTGATCCTTTTCGACAACGCCGACGGGGTCGAGGACTCCGCAGAACGTTTCCGTCAGTACTACTTGACCGCGTTGCGAGCCGCGGGGGCCGTGCTCGAGATCCACGAGCCGTCGATTCGGCCCACTCGGCGTCGGCATTCGCGCAGCGCCTGGAACCGCCTGCCCATCGTGGTGCCCAAGCTCGCGGACCACGCCGAGTACTTCGCCCACCATTCGGGCATCCGCCTCGACATCGAGTCCGGACTCGTCCGTACGGTGGGTGAGACGACCCTCCGGCTCACTCGTCGGCAGGTGCTCGCGCTCCTCGATGATGTCGAGGACTTGCTCATCGCGCACGAACAGGGCAAGTTGTCCGAGCGGGAGACCAGTCCGGATCGGACGGCCTGAGGCGTGGGATTCGACGCAACCACGGGTAATGGTGGTCGGCGGATGATTCTGCTCGTATCATGAGGATTGAAGCCGTACAAGCGGCTCTTGGTGCGTCGATGACGACCGCGGACCTCCAGGGTCTGTGATCGGGGTCGGTGGAGTTGGGATAAAGGAGGGTCGGTGCCTCTTTCGGAGCACGAGCAGCGCATGCTCGAACAGATCGAAAGCGCTCTGTATGCCGAAGACCCGAAGTTCGCGTCGAGCGTCAAGCGTCGTCGTCTCGGAAGGTCCAGTGGTCGGCGTCGTCTGCAGGCGGTGGCGATCTTCGTCATCGGCCTGGTACTCCTCGTCGGCGGTCTCGTCGTCGAGGTCCGTGTCGGTGGGTTCCCCATCATCAGCCTGATCGGCTTCCTCGTGATGTTCGGCGCGGGCCTGATGGCGTTGTGGGGTGGTGACGGCCGCGGCTCCACGGGCAATCAGTCGGCGGGTGGGTCCGCCGCCAAGCAGCCGAAGGCCGGCGGGGCCAAGCGGAAGTTCTCCGAGCGCATGGAGGACCGCTTCAACCGTCGTTTCGAACAGGAGTAGACCACTCCCGAGACCGACTGATCGGTCACACTTGCGCAGAGGCCGCACACCGTAACGGTGTGCGGCCTTCGTCGTGCTCGGCCTTTGTTGCCGGCGTCGGCGTCGGTGGTGACCGGAACCGACCCGCGTGACCGGAACCGACCGGCGACCCGTGTCGTCCCGCGCGGCCCCATGGAGTCCTCCGTCGGATTCCGTCGTCGTCGCCACCATTCCCTACCCGATTCCCCACCTTCCCCCACCCGATTCCCCACCTTCCCCCACCGGCCGTCGAAAGTCGCTTCACCAGCATCTTGAGATGTCGTGAGTATCAGCAGTAACGGCGTTGTCGACCTATACACGCCGAGCGTTCGAACTTCCTGCCACCAAACATCACGGGTTTGAACTGGTCTTTTACGATCGTGTGGGGCAACCGTGGGGTGTTTGGGGTGGAAAGTGGTGGAAAGTGGGGTACTGTGGCATCACTGGGTGAGGCGGACCGGACGTCGAACCCGGTGGGGCAGGAGGTGGCGACATGTCCGTGCGATTTGTCGGCACCTACACGCCCAAGTTGGACGACAAGGGGCGACTGACGTTGCCCGCCAAGTTCCGCGACGCGTTGGCAGGAGGCGTGATGGTCACACGAGGCCAGGACCGCAGCCTGTCGGTGTATCGAGCCGAAGAGTTCGATGCGATCGCCGAGCAGACCATGGCGGCTTCGCGGAACAACCCCGAAGCGCGGGCCTTTCAGCGGTACTTCTTCGCGAGTACCGATGAGCAGCGCCCCGATGGGCAGGGCCGGATCACCCTGTCGGCCGAACACCGGACATACGCGGGCCTGTCGAAGGAATGCGTGGTGATCGGTGGTTTCGACCACCTCGAGATCTGGGATGCACAGGCTTGGCGTGATTACCAGAGTGCACACGAGGAGGACTTCTCCGCCGCGGGATCTGCTGCGCTGGATGCCTTGCTCTGAGCGGCGTCCACCAGCAGACAGACATTTGAACAGCGGATCGGGTGGGTCGAGGCCTCGGCCCGGCGCGACCCTGGCGTACTTCCCCAACGCCAGGTGCGTGATCGGGTCGAGACCCCGCCCCATCGGACACGCCGGCACAGCTGGTGCCGACGCCAACGTCACAGGGGTCGACTCTCTCGTCGAGAGCTTCCCGAACCGCACAGTCCGAGGAGAGGGTCGGTGAACGAACGTCACGAGGAACCGGGAGAGCCCGGCGGGCGATCCCGCGGTTCCTCGCCGCGGCACCGATCGGGTGATCACGGACACCTCCCGGTGATGGCCGACCGGATGATCGAACTCCTCATGCCGGCGCTGACCGGGTCGCGGCGTGACATCGATCCGGTGGTGGTCGATGCGACGCTCGGTGCGGGAGGCCACACCGAACTCCTGTTGGATGCGCACCCCCGGGTCCGCGTGATCGGCATCGACCGTGATCGTGCCGCCTTGGCCATCGCCGAGGACCGGCTTGCGCGCCACTCGGACCGATTGGTCCTCCGCCAGGCGCGCTTCGACCAGATCGGTGACGTGGTCGCCGACCTCGACATCGATCGGATCGACGCCGCGTTGTTCGATCTGGGTGTCTCGTCGATGCAGCTCGATCAGTCCGATCGCGGGTTCGCCTACGCGGTCGACGCGCCCCTGGATATGCGAATGACCGCAACCGAGACGCTCACCGCTGCGGAGATTCTCAACACGTACTCACACGGAGACCTGGCGCGCATCCTGTCGCAGTACGGGGAGGAACGGTTTGCCGGGCGTATCGCGTCGGCCGTCGTGCGTGAACGTGAGCGCCGACCGTTCGACACCAGTGCGCGGCTGGTCCAGTTGCTCTACGACACCATTCCGGCAGCCACCAGGCGGACCGGCGGGCATCCGGCCAAGCGGACCTTCCAGGCGCTGCGTATCGAGGTCAATCACGAGCTCGACGCGCTTGAGCGCGCCTTGCCTGCTGCGCTGTCGCTGCTCCGCGTCGGCGGCCGGGTCGCGGTGATGAGCTACCAGTCACTCGAGGACAAGATCGTCAAACGAGAGTTCGTGTCCCGCACCACATCCACATCGCCGAAAGGCCTCCCGGTGGAACTGCCGGGTTCGGCGCCGGACTTCCGGCTGGTCACCCGCGGTGCGGAACGTGCCGACGAGGCGGAGCAGGACCGCAACCCGCGATCGGCTCCGGTCCGGGTGCGGGTGATCGAACGGGTCGAGGAAAAGGATCTCCGATGACTGTGCTGCACGACACCGACGTCGCCACGCCCACCGCCGACGCCGCCGGAGAAGCAGGCGA
The DNA here is from genome assembly GCF_026262595.1 of Gordonia aquimaris. Classification (NCBI taxonomy): domain Bacteria; kingdom Bacillati; phylum Actinomycetota; class Actinomycetes; order Mycobacteriales; family Gordoniaceae; genus Gordonia; species Gordonia aquimaris. The sequence goes on from NZ_JAPKFM010000005.1 coordinate 87,968, forward strand.
TGCCCCGCGTGCGGGTCGGGCCCGACGACGGACCGGCGAACGCACCTCGCGTGCCACCAGATCGGCTGCGGCGCAACGAGCCATCGACCGGCGCGCGAAACGACGTGAAAGGGAGGCCCGCACCGCCCGGGTGGCCGAGCGCTCCGCTGCCAGACTCTCCGGCCGCGCCCCCTCCTCGGGTCTGCGTCACCGGATCGCATCGGTCCCATTCGTCGTCCCGATCATCGCCTTGCTCGTCGTCGGGCTCGGGCTCAGTCTCTGGTTGTCGACGAAGGCGGCCGCCGACTCCTACCGCCTCGGTGAGGAGCGACAGCAGAACCAGGCTCTGCTGGACAAGCGGGATTCCCTCAAGCGGACTTATGAATCCAGTGATTCGGCGCCGGAACTGTCCGACAAGGCTTCTCGTCTCGGCTTGATTCCCGCGAACAACCCGGCCCGGATGATCGTGAACGGCCCGGGCAAACCGCGTGTGGTCGGCGATCCGGAACCCGCGCAGGGCAAGGTGTTGCGATCGATCAATCCGCCGACCGAGCCGGACCCGGTTGCCAGTATCGACCCCGAGAAGGTCGACGACTCCCAGGGTTTGCCCGGCACCGCTGTCGGCTCCGCCGAACAGGCCGAGTCGAATGGCAGCCAATCGGCCGGAGATCAGCTGAATTCCGAACAGTCACAATCGAGTTCACCGGATGACACCGAATCCGGGGGCACGTCGACATCGCGCGCCGATAGCGAGGCCGACACGTCGCCGAGCGCCGGCGTGGTAGCACCGGCCCCGAATGTGTTGCCCACCGCCGGCAACGCGCCGAGCGCAAATTCGGCGGAATCGCGGTAAGCGAGCGGACAATTGGCAACCATGACACGTGCCGTCTTCCAGCGCCTCGACGCGGGTGGGTCCGGGAGTGGACGAGGTGGATCACGCGGTCGGGGTTCGGGCTCGGCAGGCCGGAGACCCAACCGTCCCGATTCCTTCCTCGGCCGCAGCCGGATCGCCGGGATCATCGTGATCGTGGCGGTGCTCGCGGTCGCTGTCCGGATGATCGTCGTGCACACGATCGAGGCGTCGTCGATCTCGGCGGAAGCCGCGCTGCAGCGCGAGTACACCCAGGTGCTCACCGCGAAACGCGGGGCGATCCTCGACCGCAACGGCCGGCCTCTGGCCTACACCGACGAGGCGCGGGCGTTGACGTTCTTGCCACAGGCGGTACGCAAGTCGATCGCGGAGGCACACGAGAAGGACGACGCGCTACCCGACGTGGACGAACGACTCGCCGAGATTGCCCGCGGGGTGTCTTCAGCGCTCGGGGGATCGATCGCCGAGCAGGATCTGCTCGACAAACTCAAGAGCGATGACACGTTCGTCTACCTCGCCCGCTCGGTCAGCCCCGAGGTGGCCGGCGCCATCACCTCGGAGTTCCCCGAAGTCGGCGCCGATCCCCAGGCGATCCGGCTGTACCCCGGCGGGTCGTTGGGAGCCAACATCATCGGCGACGTCAACTACGACGGCAACGGACTGATCGGACTCGAGGCGTCACTGGACTCCACCCTGGCCGGCACCGACGGTTCCAAGACCTACGATCGCGGTTCGGACGGCGCGGTCATCCCGGGCAGCACCCGCAACGTCCATCCCGCCATCAATGGCGCTGCGGTGCGCCTGACCATCGATTCGGACGTGCAATGGTTCGTGCAGAGTCAGGTCAACGCCGCCAAGGCGGCCTCCGGCGCCCAGAACGCCTCGGCGGTGGTGCTCGACGCACACACCGGCGAGGTGATCGCGATGGCCAACGACAGCACCTTCAACGCGGCGCAACCGCTCGAGGACCAGCAGGACGCCGATCTGGGCAACCGCGCGGTCACCTCGCCGTTCGAACCGGGCTCGGTGAACAAGATCATCACCGCCGCCGCGGCAATCGAGTACGGCGTCACCACGCCCACCGAGGTGCATCGGGTTCCGGGCAACATCCACATGGCCGGGGTGACCGTCAACGACGCCTGGGCGCACGGGGTGGAGCCCTACACCACGACCGGGATCTTCGGTAAATCGTCGAATGTCGGCACGCTCATGCTGGCCCGCAAGGTCGGCGAGAAGCGCTTCGCCGACATGGTCAACCGATTCGGTCTGGGGCAACGCACCGGCGTCGGCCTGCCGGCCGAGAGCGCTGGTGAGGTTCCGGCGCTGAGCCAATGGTCCGGCGGCTCTTTCGCCAACCTCCCGATCGGGCAGGGTCTGTCGATGACTCTGCTGCAGATGACCGGGATGTATCAGGCGATCGCGAACGACGGTTTACGCATACCGCCGCGAATCCTGTTGTCCGAGCAGCGTGACGGGCAACCGGTCGACGACATGACCCGGCCGGCGGGAGTGCGGGTGGTGAGTCCGCAGACGGCCGGCACTGTGCGGGACATGTTCCGAGCGGTGCTCCAGAAGGATCCGATGGGTGTCCAGCAGGGGACCGGCTACACGGGTGCGGTTGCGGGGTATCAGATGTCCGGCAAGACCGGCACCGCGCAGCAGGTCGACCCCGACTGCGGCTGCTATTCGAACTCGCGCTACAACATCACCTTCGCCGGGATCGCGCCGGCCGACGATCCGCGCTACGTGATCGGGATCATGCTCGACAATCCCAAACGCAGCTCGGACGGTTCCGGCGGCCAGTCGGCCGCGCCGATGTTCGGGACCCTCGCCTCCTGGTTGATGCAGCGTGACCGGGTGCCGCTGTCGGCCAAGCCGCAGGCGCGGCTGACCCTGCAGGCGGACTGACGGCTCACGGGTGTCCAGGCCGCCGCACGCATGTCCAGATCGGCCTCTCCGGTACACGGGGTCGGTGTGGCTGACGGTATCGTGAGTGAGTTCCGGCGTGCCCGACCCGGGTAGTGACGAGAAGATCAGCGAGGAGGCGGGAGCAAGGAGATGGCGTCGACTCGCCGTAAGCGTTCGAAGGTCGCTGCGGAGATGCTTCGGCCGACCACCGTGTCCCCGACCCCGGTGTCGGTGTTGTCGGCGTCCACCGGGGCCCGCGTGGACCTCGTCGGCACGGTACCCACAGACGTGGCGGTCACCGGGGTCACCTTGCGTGGCCAGGACGTCCACCCCGGTGATCTGTTCGCGGCGTTGCCGGGCGACCGGACGCACGGCGCCCGGTTCGCCGATCAGGCCGTTGCCGCCGGCGCGACGGCGATAGTGACAGACCCTGCGGGCCGCGCGGAGTTGGCGGGGGTGCTGGGTCCCGACGTCGCGTGCGCGGTGCTCGTCCACCCGAATCCGCGCGCCGTTCTCGGTCAGCTCAGCGCGCGCATCTACGGCCATCCGTCACGCCGCCTCAAGCTGATCGGTATCACGGGCACCTCGGGCAAGACCACGACCGCCTACATGGTGGAGGCCGCGCTGCTGGCGGCGGGTCACTCGGTCGGGCTCATCGGCACCGTGCAGACCCGGATCGACGGTGTGGCGCAACCGAGCACCCTCACCACGCCGGAGGCACCGACTCTGCAGGCCTTGCTGGCGACGATGCTCGAGCGCGGGGTGGACGCCGTGGTGATGGAGGTGTCCAGCCATGCGCTCGCGCTCGGTCGGGTGGATGGCGCGCATTTCGCGGTCGGCGCTTTCACCAACCTGTCGCAGGATCATCTCGACTTCCACGGGACGATGCGCGCGTACTTCGACGCGAAGGCCCAACTGTTTGCCCCCGGTTCGCCGACCGCGGCGGTGCGGTCGGTCATCTGCGTGGACGACGACTGGGGCCGGCGCATGGTCGAGGTCGCGCGCGGCGACCCGCGGACCGTGGACCGTCCGGGAGCGCCGGTCACCGTCTCCACCGGTCCCGTGCCGGCTCAGTGGCATGCCGGGCCCTCGACGATCGATGCCGACGGTCGCCAGCATGCACAGATCGCCGTGGCGGGTGGCGCGCACCATGAGCTGACCGTGCCGTTGCCCGGCCGATACAACGTCGCCAACGCGACGATGGCCGTCGCGATCGCGGTCGGTGCGGGGGTGCCCACCACGACCGCGGCACAGGCAATCGCCGAGGTGTCGGTGCCCGGCCGCCTCGAACGGGTGGATCGGGGACAGGATTTCCTCGTCGTCGTCGACTACGCGCACAAACCCGCCGCCCTCGAGGCGGTGATCGCGACGCTGCGGCAGCAGACCCGTGGCAGGGTCGCGGTGGTGGTCGGCGCCGGAGGCGACCGCGACACCGGGAAACGGCCGATGATGGGCGAGATCGCGGCGCGCGCAGCCGACCTCGCGATCATCACCGACGACAACCCGCGCACCGAGGACCCGGCCGCCATCCGATCGGAGATGCTCGACGGAGCCCGGTCGGTCGACGAGACCGGTGGCGCCGAGGTCCGGGAGATCGGTGATCGCGCTGCGGCCATCCGCGCGGCGACGCAGTGGGCGCAGCCGGGGGACACGGTGTTGATCGCCGGTAAAGGACACGAGACCGGACAGGAGATCAACGGGGTGAAGCATCCGTTCGACGATCGCGTGGTGGCCGCCGAGGCACTCGACTCCATACGAGCGTCCACCGGCGCCGAGGACTCGTGATGGCGCCCACGGTGTTGGTGGCGCCGGCCCGAGGCGGAGTCGAGGACGTGCGCGTGATGTTGCGTGACCTGGTGCAGGCCGCGGCCACTGCCCGCACGTCCGCCGACGGGGTCCGTACGTGGGCCGTCCTCGGCGAACTCACGGTCAGCGGCGAGACGTCGGAGAACGAGCGTGTGATCGAGCACGACCGCATCGGTCGCCAGGCTGTCCGTCTGGCAGTCGACAAGACCTTGTGCGTGGGAGAATCGCGCGCGGTGCGGGCGCTGCATCAGGGCGCGGTGATGGAAGGCTCCTGGGGAGACGAGGTGCGTATGGTCGCGACTGCCGACGAGGCCGGTGCGGTGCTCGCCGACGACTCCGGGTGGCGGCCCGGGCCCGATGACGTGATCCTCGTGGCAGGCGCCGACCCGGCCGTCACGGCGCTCGCCGGGATCTGGCAGGAGGGCCGGGTATGAGCCGGCAAGTCGTGTGGGGGACCGTGCGGCGGGGACAGATGACGACGGACGAGAGGCAGTGACGAGCGTGACAGGGGACCGACTCCTCGAGCAGACGACTGCGGTCAGACGGGAAGCAGGCAGGTTGACTGGGGGACTCATGGCGCCCGGGCAGACTGGGATGCGCCGGTGACCCAGATCCTGATCGCGGGCGGGATCGCGTTGGCGGTGTCGATCCTGCTGACGCCGGTCTTGATCCGGCTATTCACCCGACAGGGCTTCGGCCAGGAGATCCGCGTCGAGGGCCCACAGAGCCATCAGACCAAGCGTGGCACCCCGTCGATGGGTGGCGTGGCGATCCTGGTCGGCCTGTGGGCGGGTTACTTCGGTTCTCACCTCGTGGGCCTCTTCACCGGCGGCACGGGCGTCACTGCTTCCGGCCTGCTGGTCCTCGGGCTCGCGACCGCCCTGGGCGGAGTCGGCTTCCTCGACGACATCATCAAGATCCGCAAGCACCGCAATCTGGGGCTCAACAAGACCGCCAAATCCATCGGGCAGTTCGCCGCAGCGATTCTGTTCGGAGTGCTCGTGCTGCAGTTCCGCAATGACGCGGGCTACACCCCGGCCAGCACGAACCTGTCCTACGTCCGCGACATCGATGCGATCTCGATGTGGTCGGCGGTCTTCGTGGTGTTCTGCTGGCTGGTCGTCGCCGCCTGGTCGAACGCGGTCAACTTCACCGACGGTCTCGACGGCCTGGCGGCCGGTTCGATGGCGATGGTGCTGGGTTCCTATGTGCTCGTGACGTTCTGGCAGTACCGCAACGCATGCACGGGGGGACCGAAGACGACACAGGAGATCACGCCGGGCTGCTATGTGGTCCGCGATCCGCTCGACCTCGCGCTGATCGCGGTGGCCGGTGGCGGGGCCTGCCTCGGCTTCCTGTGGTGGAATGCGGCGCCGGCCAAGATCTTCATGGGCGACACAGGATCGCTGGCCCTGGGCGGCATGCTGGCCGGGTTGTCGATCACGACGCGCACCGAACTGCTCGCCGTGGTGATCGGCGCGCTGTTCGTGGCCGAGATCGTGTCGGTGGTCATCCAGATCGCGTTCTTCCGGACCACCGGTCGCCGTGTGTTCCGGATGGCCCCGTTCCATCACCATTTCGAACTCGGCGGTTGGGCGGAGACGACGGTGATCATCCGGTTCTGGCTGCTCACCGCCATCGCGTGTGCGCTCGGCCTGTCCCTGTTCTACAGCGAGTTCCTGGCCGTCAGTGGCTGAGCGCGCCGACATCGACGTCGCCGCCATCGCCGGGACCGGCGTGTTGGTGGCGGGTGCCGGGACCGCCGGCCGGTCCGCGGCACATCACCTCATCGCCATGGGCGCGGAGGTGACCGTGGTCGACGCCCGGTTCGCCGACCAGATCGACGACGAGCTCACCGCCGCCGGCGTAAACCAGATCGCGATCGACGCATTGGCCGATGCCGACGGTGGGCTTGATGCGTTCGAACTGGTGATCGTGTCACCGGGTTTCGCGCCGACGCACCCGCTGATCGCCCGGCTACACGGCTCCGGGTTGCCGGTGTGGGGTGAGGTGGAACTGGCGTGGCGGATCGACCGGGCAGGTCTGCTCGGTCCGCCACGCACCTGGCTGGTGGTGACCGGCACGAACGGGAAGACCACGACCACCTCGATGCTCGCCGACATCGTCACCGGTGCCGGTCGCGCCGCCGCGGCCTGCGGAAACATCGGCCTACCCGTCCTCGACGCCATGAACCGGCGTCCGCGGGTCGACATCCTCTGCGTCGAACTGTCGTCCTTCCAGTTGCACTGGGCACCCTCGGTGGCGCCGGAGGCGGGCGTGGTGCTCAACGTGGCGGAGGACCATCTCGACTGGCACGGGTCCTTCGACGCCTACGCGCACGCGAAGGCCAACGCATTGCACGGAGCCGTGGGGGTGGTGGGTCTCGATGATCCGATCGCGTCGGGGCTGCCGGTCGTCGGCCGCCGAGTTGGCTTCACTCTCGGCCCACCCGGGCGCCATGGTGAACTCGGTGTGCGCGACGGCATCCTCGTCGACCGCGCATTCGGGCCCGATGACTCGTCGCGAGACCTCATCGAGGCGTCGGCGATCCACCCGCCGGGGCCGTCCGGGGTGGCCGACGCGTTGGCCGCCGCATCGTTGGCGCTGGCCGCGGGTCTGACGCCAGACCAGGTGGCCTCGGGCCTGCGGCAATTCCGTCCGGCCGCCCACCGCGGGGAGATCGTGGCGACGGCGGCGGGTCTGGACTACGTCGACGACTCCAAGGCGACCAATCCGCACGCCGCCCACGCCGCGATCCTCGGCCATCGCCGGGTGGTGCTGGTGGCCGGTGGGCTGCTCAAGGGTGCGGCCGTCGACGACATGATCCGCGACACCCGGGACCGACTGGCCGGTGTCGTGGCCATCGGCCGGGACCGAGACTTGATCGTCGAGGCGATCGCGCGACACGCCCCAGAAGTCCCAGCAGTCACAGTGTTCACAGGGGACGATGGGCGGGTGACCGTTCAGCACGCTTCTGCGACCCCGGTGAGCGACCGCACCGCGGATTTCCCGGCGATCATCACGGCGGATTCCCGACCCTTCGGAGGGTCGGTCGAGCCCGCGGGCGCGGTGATGACCCGCGCGGTCGAGGTGGCCACCCACCTCGCGACACGTGCCGTCGATCGCCCGGACGCGGTCCTGCTGGCGCCGGCAGCCGCATCGCTGGACATGTTCGCCGGATACGGTGCCCGCGGCGACGCCTTCGCCGACGCGGCCCGGGCGTTGCCGGACGCCCGACGGGCGGGCGGGTCGTCGCAGTGAGCTCGCCGACCGAGCAGGCGTCGTCGGCCGGTCGATCCGAGTCGACGAAACGATCCGATTCCCGGTCGACGTTCGAGGGCTCGTGGCCTGCCGCCGTGGTCGAGGCCATCCGCAATCTGCTCTCGCGACCGTTGGCGTCGTACCACCTGATCCTGACCATCGCGTTCCTGTTGACCGCGTTCGGTCTGGTGATGGTGCTCTCGGCCTCCTCGGTGGAGGGCTATTCGAAGCAGGGATCGGCCTACGGGCTGTTCGCGACACAGGTCATCTTCGCGCTGCTGGGTCTGTTCGGCTTCTACGTGATGGTGCGGCTACCGGTGCGGCTGCTGCGTCGAGTGGCCGCACCGCTGATCGTGATCACCACGGTCCTGCTTGCGCTCGTGCTCGTCCCGGGTATCGGTACGCTGAGCCAGGGCGCCCGGCGCTGGTTCGTCGTGGGCGGTTTGTCGGTGCAGCCCTCGGAGCTGGTGAAGGTGGCGCTCTGTGTCTGGGGTGCCCACCTGCTCGCGTCGCGGCGCCGGGAGAACGCATCGCTGAAGGAACTGCTCATCCCGCTGCTGCCGGTGTCATTGCTGATCTGTGTGTTGATCATCCTGGAACCGAATCTGTCCACCACCATCACCATCGCGATCATCGTCGGTGCGTTGCTGTGGTTCGCCGGCCTGCCGGTGAAGGTGTTTCTCTCCTTTGCCGCCGTCGGCGCCGCGCTGGCGGTGGTGCTGGCGTTGGTCGAGGGCTACCGGTCGCAGCGAGTGATGAGCTTTCTCGGCAGTATCGACGACCCGCAGGGCGCAGGCTATCAAGCCCGGCAGGCGACGTTCGCCCTGGCCAACGGTGGTGTCTTCGGCGTCGGACTCGGCCAGAGCCGTGCCAAATGGAACTATCTGCCCAATGCCCACAACGACTTCATCTTCGCGATCATCGGTGAGGAACTCGGACTGGTCGGCGGATTGCTGGTGGTGCTCCTGTTCGCGATCCTGGCCTTCATCGGCTTCCGGATCGCGGCGCGATCGGTGGACCCGTTCCTACGTCTGATGACGGCCACCGTCACCGTGCTGATCACCGCGCAGGCGTTCATCAACATCGGCTACGTCATCGGGTTGTTGCCGGTGACCGGTATTCAGCTGCCTCTGCTCTCGGCCGGCGGTACATCGACGTTGACCGTGCTCGCGATGCTGGGCCTGCTGGCCAACGCCGCGCGACACGAACCCGAGGCGGTGGCGGCGCTCGCCGGCGGCGAACGTGGCAGGTTCGGGAGATGGCTGCGGGTGCCCGCTCCGGTGCCATACCGGCCCAGTCGTGCCGACGCACTGCGCGACCGGCTCGACCGGCAGCGGCCCGAGCGGGCCCGTCGAACGCCGTCGGTGACTGCGGGTGCGACGGTCTGGTCGCGGTTGCGGCCCGGCGGTGCGCCCGAGCCCGGCGCCCCGGCCGATCGGCGTCAGGCGGGACGCAGCCGGGCACCGCGCACCTCCGCCGTCCGGGTCGACTACCGTACGGGGTATTCCGGCAGCCGCGGCAGCGGTGATCGCGCATCGGCCGGCCCACGCACGCGCGGTGGGCCGAACCGTCGGGGAGCCGACGGTGCCGGCGCGGCTAACGCGTGGGGCAGCCGGTCGGGATCGGCCGGCCCGTGGGCATCGGCGCGACGCGGCCCCGGCGCCCGGCGCTGACACCGGTCGAGACCCCGCTGTCGGTCGACGTGCCGCGGCACCGACCGTGGGGCCGGACCGCGGGGACATGCGCAACCGCGGGGGCACCGGCGAACGACGACGTGAACGTGAATGGAGTGGGGCAGCGGTGAGTGCTGAGCGAGGCCGGTCGCGGTCGGATCGACCACTGTCGGTGGTGGTGGCCGGAGGCGGGACCGCCGGACACATCGAACCGGCTCTCGCCGTGGCGGACGCGGTGACCCGGCTGGACCCCACGGCTCAGGTGACGGCGCTGGGCACCACCCGTGGTCTGGAGACGACGCTGGTCCCCGAACGGGGCTACCAACTCGAACTCATTCCGCCGGTGCCATTGCCGCGCAAGCCCGGGATGGAACTGGCCAAGACGCCTGCGCGGCTGGTCGGTGCGGTCTCGGCGACCCGATCGGTGCTGGCCGCGGTCGGCGCCGACGTGGTGATCGGGTTCGGCGGCTACGTGTCGCTGCCCGCGTACCTCGCGGCCCGCATGCGGGTGCGGGGCCGCAGCCGGCTGCCCATCATCATCCACGAGGCCAATGCGAGTGCCGGGATCGCGAACAAGGTCGGCGCCCGGTTCGCCGATCGGGTGATGGCCGCGGTGGCCGGCTCCGGTCTCGAGGCCGAGGTCGTGGGCATCCCGGTACGCGGGGTCATCACCGAACTCGACCGTCCCGGGCTGCGCGCCAAGGCTCGTCACTATTTCGGTCTCGACGCCGATGCGCCGACGCTGCTCGTCTTCGGCGGCTCACAAGGCGCCCAGCGACTCAACGACGCGGTCGCCGGCGCGGCCGGGGCGTTGGGTGACGCCGGTATCGGTGTCCTGCACGCCTACGGGCCGAAGAACTCGATCTCTCCGGTCTCGCCGCCGGGGGCGCCGCCCTATCGCGGGGTGGGCTACCTCAAACGGATGGACCTCGCCTACGCCGCCGCCGATCTGGTGATGTGCCGGTCCGGCGCGATGACCGTCGCGGAGATATCGGCGACCGGCCTGCCCGCGATCTACGTCCCCTTGCCCCACGGGAACGGGGAACAGCGACTCAACGCCCTGCCCGTCGTCGACGGCGGCGGTGGGGTATTGGTCGACGATGTCGACCTGACGTCGGACTGGGTTGCCCGCGAGGTGCCGGCCATGCTCGCCGACACCGATCGGCTGTCGGCGATGTCGACCGCGGCCGGCCGTACCGGCCACCGCGATGCAGCCGACGCCGTCGCGACCGCAGCGCTCGAGCTCGCCGCCCGCCGTCGCTCGGGTACGTACCGGGCGCGTCTGCGAACCGCGTTTCGTTCGCCCGCATCACCGGACGAACGGTGACAATGAGCAGAGGACTGGACGTGACCGGCGGCGCTCGCCGGCGCTCGGCTGCGGAGGTGAGACGATGAGCAGCGGACCGATCGCCCCCGTCGGCGACCTGCCGGAGATGCTGCGGCGAGTGCACATGGTCGGGATCGGCGGCGCCGGGATGAGTGGGCTCGCCCGAATCCTGCTGGCCCGCGGCGGTCGGGTGTCGGGATCGGACGCGAAGAACAGCCGCGGCATCCTCGCCCTGCGCACCCGGGGCGCCCGGATCCAGGTCGGCCACGATCCGTCGGCGCTTGATCAGCTGCCCGGCGGGCCCACCGCCGTGGTCACCACCCACGCCGCGATCCCGAAGACGAATCCGGAGCTGGTCGCGGCGCGCTCACGCGGCATCCCCATCCTGCTGCGTCCGCACGTCCTCGCGCAGCTGATGGCCGGTTACCGCACGGTGTTGATCGCGGGCACCCACGGCAAGACCTCGACCACCTCGATCGCCGTGGTGGCCCTGCAGCATTGCGGTCAGGACCCGTCGTTCGCGGTGGGCGGCGAGCTGAACGAGTCAGGCACCAACGCCCACCACGGCAGCGGCCCGATCTTCGTCGCGGAGGCCGACGAGAGTGACGGATCCCTGCTCGAGTACGAACCCGATGTTGCGGTGGTCACCAACATCGAGGCGGATCATCTCGACTTCTTCGGGACCCGGGAAGCCTATGTGCAGGTTTTCGATGCCTTCGCCGAGCGGATTCGACCGGGTGGGTCGCTGGTGGTGTGCCTTGACGACGAGGGCGCAGCGGCCTTCGCGGGACGATGTGCCGATGGGCTTGCCGAACGCGGCGTCGCCGTCCTCGGCTATGGCGAGGGTCGTCACGCCGCACTCGCGCCGTCGGTGTCGAATGTCGCCGAGCTGGTGTCCTGGTCGCCGCGCGGTGCCGGCGGACTGGCCCGGGTGCGGTTCGGTGCGCCGGTGGCAGAGCCCACCGCCGAACGCGATATGCAGTTGACGGTGCCCGGTAAGCACATGGCGCTCAACTGCATCGGTGCCGCCGTCGCCTGTCGGGTGACCGGCAGTGCGCTGTCGTCGGTCATCGACGGGGTGGCGGCGTTCAGTGGGGTGCATCGGCGCTTCGAGTTGCGTGGCCGCGCCGGCGGCGTCGAGGTGTACGACGACTACGCGCATCACCCGACGGAGATACGGGCCGTGCTCACCGCGGCACGGCAGGCCGTCGAGACCAGAGCCGCCGAGGCGGTCGAAGCGCCGGGTGGCGACGACGGTGGCCGGGTGATCGCGGTCTTTCAGCCCCATCTCTACTCCCGCACAAGTGAGTTCGCCGACGAGTTCGCGGCGGCTCTCGACCTCGCCGACGAGGTGGTGATCGCCGATGTGTACGGGGCCCGGGAAGAACCGATCCCCGGTGTGAGCGGCGCGACGATCGTCGATCGGGTGCACCGACCGGCGTTCTTCGTGCCGGATCTCTCGACGTTGGCGCAGCTCGTCGTCGATCGGGTCAAACCTGGCGACGTCGTGCTGACACTCGGCGCCGGCGACATCACCATGCAGGGGCCCGAGATCCTTGCCGAACTGCGCCGCGCTCCCGGCGCCGAGGCACAGATGCCGCCGACCGTGAGCGGACCGGCACCTGCTGACGCCGCGGGATCCCCACCGTGACCACCCCCAGGGCACGCACCGGGCGTACTCTTCCTCGCCCACGATTGCTGCTGGGCACCTTGGCGGTCATCGTGGTGGTGGTGGGGCTCGGGCTCATCGCCTACTACACCCCGCTGATGGCCGTCCGCTCGACGGATGTCCGAGACAACCAGGCGGTGCCGGCAGATCAGATCGTGGGTGCTGCCGACGTGGCCGACGGGACTCCGCTGCTGCAGGTCGACACCGCGGCTGTCGCGCAGCGGATCGCGGCGATCCCGTCCATCGAGTCGGTGCGGGTGCAGCGCAGCTACCCGTCGTCGTTGACCATCACCGTGGTGGAGCGTCAGCCGGTGGTCAAGGTGACCGATGGGCAGAAGGTCCACGTGCTCGACCGGTCCGGGGTCGGTTACCTGACCTACGACAGCACGACCGGTGTGCCACCCGAGGTGAACGCTTTGCCCGAGTTCTCCACACCCAACCCGGGTCCCAGCGACCCCACCACGGTGGCCACGCTGCGTGCGGTCCATGAACTCCCGGAATCCATCTCCGGTCAACTCGTCGCGGTCACGGCGTCGTCGCCGGTCGACATCCAGTTCACGTTGAAGGGTGACAAGACCGTCGTGTGGGGGGACAGCGAACGCGGCGCGGAGAAGGCCCGCACCCTCACCGCCATCCTCACGCGCCCCGCTTCCACGTACAACGTCTCGAGTCCGGAGTTTCCCGCGTTCAAGTGATTCCGTGGCGCGGCGCATCCGAATCGCCCGGTTGAGCAAAAAATGCCGGTCAAGTTCGCGACACGCCGCGCGCTTGCTGGCGGCCCGGCCATCGGATGCCTAGCGTCATCCCCAACATCCAACTACTTGACATAACTCTAAATCTATGGTTCAGGTTTAGGGTTTCGGATCGAACGAGGAAGGCGGGCACATGACGCCACCGCACAACTACCTGGCCGTGATCAAGGTCGTCGGCATCGGCGGCGGCGGCGTCAATGCCGTCAACCGAATGATCGAGCAGGGGCTGAAAGGTGTTGAGTTCATTGCGATCAACACAGACGCGCAGGCCCTGCTGATGAGTGACGCCGACGTCAAGCTCGACGTCGGACGTGACTCGACCCGCGGTCTCGGCGCGGGTGCCGATCCCGAGGTCGGACGCCGTGCCGCCGAGGACGCCCGCGACGAGATCGAGGAACTCCTCAAGGGCGCGGACATGGTCTTCGTGACCGCGGGGGAGGGCGGTGGCACCGGTACCGGTGGTGCGCCGGTGGTCGCGTCCATCGCTCGCAAACTCGGCGCCCTCACCGTGGGCGTGGTCACCCGGCCCTTCTCCTTCGAGGGCAAGCGTCGTGGCGGTCAGGCCGAAGCGGGCATCACTGCCCTGCGGGAGTCCTGTGACACCCTGATCGTGATCCCCAACGATCGGCTGCTGCAGCTCGGTGACGCGCAGGTCAGCCTGATGGACGCGTTCCGCAGCGCAGACGAGGTACTGCTCAACGGTGTTCAGGGCATCACAGATCTGATCACCACCCCCGGTCTGATCAACGTCGACTTCGCCGACGTCAAGGGCGTGATGAGTGACGCCGGCAGCGCGTTGATGGGTATCGGGTCGTCCCGTGGTGAGGACCGGGCGAAGAAGGCCGCCGAGGCGGCCATCAACTCGCCGCTGCTCGAGGCGTCGATGGAAGGTGCTCGCGGAGTGCTCATCTCGATCGCCGGTGGCAGTGACCTCGGACTGTTCGAGATCCACAACGCCGCCACGCAGGTGCAGGAGGCGGCCCACGAGGACGCCAACATCATCTTCGGCACGGTCATCGACGACAACCTCGGCGACGAGGTCCGCGTCACGGTGATCGCGGCCGGATTCGACGGCGGCGCACCGCGCAAGCGCACCGACGTCCCGGCAGCGGCAGGCAAGTCGACGGTCGGGTCCGGTCAGGCCGGGTCCGTGGCGTCCCCGTCGAAGGACAACGACCCGCTGTTCGGCAAGATGCCGACCGGGTCGGGGGATCCGTTCACCGAGGAGCAGCCCGAGCGGCCGCGCCGCAACAACGTCACCCTCGACGATGACGACGTCGACGTGCCGTCGTTCATGAAGCGCTGAGCCGCGCTGTGCGGGTACGCCGAGTGGTCACCAGTCGATCCGGCGGCGTCTCGGTGGCGCCCTACGATTCGTTCAACCTGGGCGACCACGTGGGGGATGATCCGAAGTCAGTCGCGAACAATCGCGCTCGGCTGGCCGAGCAGATCGGTCTGGCACCGGGGCGGATCGTCTGGATGGAGCAGATCCACAGCCGCAACGTCACGGTCGTCACCGGGCCGGTCGACGAACCGGTCCCGGCCACCGATGCGCTCGTCACCTCGGAGCCGGGGCTGGCGCTGGCGGTGCTGTCGGCCGACTGCGTCCCGGTGCTGCTCTCCGATGACGAGGCAGGCGTGATCGCGGGAATCCATGCCGGACGGGTCGGCGCCCGAGTGGGGATCGTGCCCGCGACGCTGCGCGAGATGATTCGACTCGGTGCTCGGCCCGAACGGATGGGAGCACTGCTCGGACCGGCCGCCAGCGGACGGCACTACGAGGTGCCGGCCCATATGCAGCGAGATGTCGAAGAGCATCTCCCGGGCAGTGCATGTGTCACCGAGAAGGGGACCAGTGGACTGGACTTGCGCGCCGGATTGCGACGGCAGTTGCTCGCGGCCGGAGTTGCCGCAGTGGCTGCCGATCCGCGTTGCACGATCGAGGACCCCGAGCTCTTCAGTCACCGGCGGGGCGCCCCGACGGGCCGGTTGGCGTCGGTGATCTGGATCGACCCGGTCGCGCCCGGGGACGGCGATGACCCTACCTGAGTCAGACGCGCGGCGAGCGGAGCTGGCGCGCGGGTACACGGCCGCTCGCGAGCGACTCGATGCCGCGGTCGCGGCCGCCGGACGCAGTCCCGGTGACGTGCAATTGCTGGTGGTCACGAAGTTCTTCCCGGCTGCAGATGTCCGCCACCTGATCGGCCTCGGGGTGCGGACCTTCGGCGAGTCGCGCGAGCCCGAGGCGGGCCGCAAGATCGCCGAACTCCGGCAGGCCGACGCGACCGACGCCGCGGTGGCGGCCGCCGAGTTCGACATGATCGGCAGTGTTCAGTCGAAGAAAGCGAAATCCGTTGCGCGGTGGGCGCGAACGGTGCACTCGGTCGATCGCGCAAAGGTCGTCGACGCCCTGTCGTCTGGGGTCCAGGAGGCCTGCGACACCGGTTCGCGCAGCGCGGACCTCGGCATCCTGCTCCAGGTCAGTCTCGATGGTGATCCGCACCGCGGCGGGGTCACGGTGGAGGAGCTGCCGGAGCTGGCCGAACACGTCCGGGGCGCTCATGGACTGACCCTGCAGGGGCTGATGGTGATCGCGCCGGTGGACGGTGCAGCGCAGCGATGGATGGCCCGCGCGCAGGAGATCCACGCCGCGTTCGTGTCCGACCATCCCGACGCCCGGGAGCTCTCTGCCGGCATGTCGGGTGATCTCGAGGAAGCGGTGGCGCACGGATCGACATGCGTGCGTGTCGGTACCGCGATCATGGGACCGCGGCCGTTAGTCTCTCAGTAATCACATTGGTCACACGAGAACCAACGAAACCAAGATCAACAACTGCACCACTGCACTGCTCCCCGGCAGCGTTGGACGACAGAGAGGCCAGCTATGACCACGATGCAGAAGTTCAAGGCATATTTCGGCATGGTGCCTCCGGGTGACTACGAAGACGACTACCTGGAGGAGCCGGGTGGTCCTGTTCGCGGTGGACGTTCCTATCGGGACGAGTACTACGGTGACGCGAGCTATCGCGAACCCGGCTTCCGCGACGGTCCCCGCGACGCCGACTTTGCCTACGTCGACGACCGACGCTTTCCCGGGGAGTTCGAACCACAGGGCTTCGCGCCTGCCGGCTACGACCCCAACGGCTATGACGCGGGTTTCGAGCCGGTCCCGGAGTACGCCTATGCCGGGGGGCGGCACGGAGGCGAGCCGGTCGATCGGATGCGGGCTCCGCATCGACTCGAACCGTTGCAGCGATCGGGGATGCGCACCGCCGGGGTCGCGCGTTCGGCCGCGGGTTCGGATCAGCGCGCCGAGCTCGAGCGGGTCTTCGCCGACGGGCCCCTGCACAAGATCACCACGCTGCGGCCCTCGGACTACGGTGAGGCCCGCACGATCGGTGAGCGGTTCCGCGATGGCAACCCGGTGATCATGGATCTCGTCGACATGAGCAACGACGACGCCAAGCGGCTCGTCGACTTCGCCGCCGGATTGGCGTTCGCGCTTCGGGGTTCCTTCGACAAGGTGGCCACCAAGGTGTTCCTGCTCTCGCCCGCCGACGTCGACGTCTCGCCGGAAGATCGACGCAAGATCGCCGAGACCGGCTTCTACAACCACTCCTGATCCGCGCTCGCACTCGCGCACCACATGCGCTCCGACGCCGGTCAACGGGGGGCTGCGGCGCGGGTGCGACATATCAGGCAACCTTGAGTCGTGACGATTCTGTTCCAGGTTCTGTACTACGTCCTGTTCATCTACTGGCTGCTGCTGCTCGCGCGGCTCGTCGTGGAGCTGGTCCGGTCGTTTGCGCGTGAATGGCGACCCACCGGTGTGGCGGTGGTGGTCATCGAGATCGTGTTCACCGCGACCGATCCGCCGATCCGTGCTCTGCGTCGCGTGTTGCCGCCCATCCCGCTGGGGCCGGTGCGCCTGGATCTGTCTCTGATGATCGTGATGATCGTGGTGCTCATCGCGATGCAGGTGGTCAGTTCGCTCAGTCGCAGTTCGGCCTCGGCTCTGGTCGGGCTCGGGTGAGTTCTGCAACTCCGCTTGGCGCTCGCTGACACGTCGTTTCCGACACGCCAACCGTGACCACTTCGTGACCATTGGCCCGCGGTGGTTTACCGTTGAGTGTCATCATCGAGTGACCGTTCGATTGCGAGACAGTATCGATCGTCTGCTACGAACGGTTCTCGTGTGACAGGATTTGACGCCAGTTACCCAGTGGACTGGTATGAATAAACAGTGACAGCCTGTAGCAAAGACTGTGCAGACCCATGACTCTCGATGTGGAGAGCAGCGAGTGTCGAACACTGGCTGAGACGGTCGTCGAGCGGGTGATGCTGCCAACTGAATACGGGCTTGATCCGGCCTACCAAATACAGACAGTTCGACTGACAAATGAGGGGAACCGACATGCGGCTGACACCAGCTGATGTGCACAACGTCGCGTTCAGCAAACCGCCTATCGGTAAACGCGGCTACAACGAGGATGAAGTTGATCAGTTCCTCGACTTTGTCGAGGCCGAACTGGCGCGACTCATCGAGGAGAACGGCGACCTGAAGCAGCGCGTCGAGGAGCTCGAGGGCGACCTCGCCGACGCACGGTCGGGCGCACCCGCCGCCGAGTCGGCCGCCGCGCCGTCGGCCGAGGAGCGGACCCAGGTGTTCGCCTCGGCCCCGGTCGCCGAGGCGCCGGCCCCTGCGGCCGCACCGCAGCCCGAGTTCAGCGACGACGATGCGAACGTGCGCGCGGCGCGGGTGTTGGCCTTGGCCCAGGACACCGCGGACCGGTTGACCTCGACGTCTCGTCAAGAGGCGGATTCGCTGGTCGCCGACGCGCGTTCGCGTGCCGACGCCATGGTGTCGGAGGCGCAGTCCAAGGCAGACGCCCTGTTGTCGGATGCCCGACAGCGGTCGGAGGCCATCCTCGCCGACTCGCAGACCCGCTCGGAGGCCCAGGTCCGCCAGGCCCAGGAGCGCGCCGACGCGCTGCAGAGCGACGCCGAGCGCAAGCACAGCGAGATCATGGGCACGATCAATCAGCAGCGCACCGTGCTCGAGGGTCGGATCGAGCAGCTGAAGACCTTCGAACGCGAGTACCGCACCCGTCTCAAGACCTACCTGGAGTCCCAGCTCGAGGAACTGCAGCAGCGCGGTAGCGCCGCTCCGGTGGAGGGTGGTCGGTCCGATTCGTTCTCATCAGATCCCGGCAACGGTGGTTTCACCAGCTACTCCCCGAGCTGATCCGGGACCAGCGGGAGGTTTCTGGTGTTGACACTGGCCCTCGCGGCGACGCTCGTGGGGTTCGTGTTGCTGGTGTTGGGCCTGATCACCGGCACCGTATGGCTGGCGATCTCATGCATCGTGGTTTGTCTGGCGGGCCTCGGCTTCCTGATCGCAGATGTGGTCGGGGCCGGGCGCCGCGGCGACGACGAGCCCACACTGGCCGACTTCGTCGACTCTGATCAGGCCGAAGGGCAGACGCCGGACGGCGAGTCGGGTGACCGGGGCACCCCGGCCGATCGTCGCATCGACGACGAGCCGGTCGCCCGGCCGCATTCGTCGGTGCCCCAGTCGCCGACACCCGAGTCACCGGTGCCCCCGTCACCGACACCCCAGGCACCGACACACCAGGCACCGATACCGCCGTCGCAGTACGGGTCAGCCGCAGCGCCGACCCCGCAGAGTCCGGTCCCGCCGCCGGGTCCGCCGGGAGTCGGCCGCCACGGGCGGGCGCCGCAGTCGCCGACACAAGCAGGGGTCGGTCGAGACGGTGGTTATGACGACTATCTGAGGTCGGTGGGCGGTTATCCCGCGCCGCAGCCGGCACCCGGGACCCACGGTGCACCCACCGGTGGTGCCGGCCGTCACGACGACGACGTCACGGAGTCCTTCCCGTCCTCGCGATCGTCTTCCTCGCCATCGTCTTCTTCGCCATCCCCGTCCGCGTCGTCCACGTCGCCGACTCACGGCCAGGAATCCGATGCGTCGGACGAGCCACGGGAGCAGCGCCGGGCACGGTTCGATCCGTTGGATCCCAACTGGCGCCCGCCGCTCGACTGACCGCGGTCGGGTCCACGCCGCCGTCACCTCGGCGTTCGGCCCCGCCGGTCGCACCAGCGATTCGTCGTGCGCGGCCGGTGACGGCTACACTCGTTGCTGCGTGGATCCGGCCATCACCGGGGAGCACTCGGAAGAACGGGACCGACACCGCAGCGTGGCAGGTTCTCAGTAGAACCGGGCGGGAGCGGCCCGTGACAGCCGTGGGCTCGCGCCGCATCGCGGGCCGGTGAGTGGCGGTGAACGGCTCAGTAGGCGTTCACCGCAAGCGGGGTGGTACCGCGCGGATCGGCTGATCGTCGAATCAGCCGGTGAGCGTCCCCGTGCCAGAGCAGTTGCGCACATGCCAGGCACGAGGAGAAGCATCATGGCCGACACCGCCCGACCCGAGGCCCCGCAGGTGGATACGTCCGCCGACGCCCGCGTCTATCCCGTCGTCGACATGACCGCCGGCGGCGGTCGCAGCGCTCCGTCCTTCCCGGACGTCGAGCAGCATGTTCTGGCCTACTGGGCCGGCGACGACACCTTCGCCGCTTCCATCGAGAACCGGGCCGACGCCGAGGAGTTCGTCTTCTACGACGGCCCGCCGTTCGCCAACGGCCTGCCGCACTACGGGCATCTGCTCACCGGTTACGTCAAGGATCTGGTACCGCGGTACCAGACGATGCGCGGCAAGCGCGTGGAGCGTCGCTTCGGTTGGGACACCCACGGTCTGCCCGCCGAACTCGAGGCGGAGCGTCAGCTCGGCATCACCGACAAGTCGCAGATCGAGTCGATGGGCATGGAGAAGTTCAACGACTATTGCCGTGACTCGGTGCTGCGCTACACCGGTGAGTGGCGCGACTACGTCACCCGCCAGGCCCGGTGGGTGGACTTCGACAACGACTACAAGACGCTCGATCTTGACTTCATGGAGTCGGTCATGTGGGCGTTCAAACGTCTCCACGACAAGGGTCTGGTCTACCAGGGTTATCGGGTGCTGCCCTACAGCTGGTACGAGCAGACGCCACTGAGCAACCAGGAGTCCAAGCTCGACGACGCCTACCGGATGCGTCAGGACCCGGCCGTCACCGTGCGGATGCCGCTCGTCGGCACCGATGCCCACCCCGAACTCGACGGCGTCAACGCACTGATCTGGACCACCACGCCGTGGACGCTGCCGTCCAACCTGGCGATCGCGGTCAACCCGGATGTCGAGTACGTACACGTCCGTGCGGCCGACGGCCAGGAGTACCTGCTCGCGAAGGCACTGCTGGCCGGCTATGCCAAGGAGATCGTCGAGCCCGAGATCCTCGGCAGCTACGGCGGCGCGGATCTGGAGGGAATGTCCTACCTGCCGCCATTCGACTTCTTCGTCGGTCATCCCAACGCGCACCGGGTGCTGCTCGGTGACTACGTGACCACCGACAGCGGCACCGGCGTCGTCCACCTCGCGCCGGCGTTCGGCGAGGAGGACATGGACCTCGCGATGGCCAACGGCATCGAGGTCGTGCAGCCGCTGGATCCGGGCGGCCGGTTCACCGCGCAGGTGCCGCCCTATGAGGGCCAGATGGTGTTCGACGCCAATCCGGCGATCATCAAGGACCTGAAGGCGATCGGGAAGATCCTGCGTCACGAGACCATCGAGCACTCCTATCCGCACTCGTGGCGGTCGGGAAAGCCGTTGATCTACATGGCGGTTCCGTCGTGGTTCGTCGCGGTCACCCCGATCAAGGACCGGATGCTCGAGCTGAACAAGCAGATCACCTGGTCGCCGGAGCACATCCGCGACGGTCAGTTCGGCAAGTGGCTCGAAGGGGCGCGTGACTGGAACATCAGCCGGAATCGCTTCTGGGGCGCGCCGATCCCGGTGTGGATCTCCGACGACCCGGAGCACCCGCGTACTGACGTCTACGGTTCCCTCGACGAGCTCGAACGTGACTTCGGCGTCCGGCCGGACAATCTGCACCGGCCCTACATCGACGAGCTGACGCGTCCCAATCCCGATGACCCGACCGGCAATTCCACCATGCGCCGGGTGCCGGAGGTGTTCGACTGCTGGTTCGAGTCGGGATCGATGCCGTTCGCGCAGGTGCACTATCCGTTCGAGAACGCCGACTGGTTCGACGGCAACAGCGACTCGGGCGATGTGCCGCACAACCCGGGCGACTTCATCGTCGAGTACAACGGGCAGAGTCGCGGCTGGTTCTACAACCTGCACGTGCTGGCCACCGCACTGTTCGACCGGCCGGCGTTCAAGAGCGTCATCGCCCACGGGATCGTGCTCGGCGACGACGGTCAGAAGATGTCGAAGTCCAAGCGCAACTACCCCGACGTCAACGAGGTGTTCGATCGCGACGGCTCCGATGCCATGCGCTGGTTCCTGATGGCATCGCCGGTGCTGCGTGGTGGCAACCTCGTGGTCACCGAACGCGGTATCCGGGAAGGAGTTCGCCAGGCGCTACTGCCGCTGTGGAACGCCTACAGCTTCCTGCAGCTCTACGCCGAGCGACCCGCGACGTGGCGGACGGACTCCACGCACGTCCTCGACCGCTACATCCTGGCCAAGCTCGCGGTCACCCGGGACACGATGACCGAGGCACTCGACACCTTCGACATCGCCGGTGCCTGCGAGGCGTTCCGGGAGTTCGTCGAGTCGTTGACCAACTGGTACGTACGCCGCTCCCGGGCTCGGTTCTGGGCCGGGCAGGACGACGATCCGGACGCGTTCGACACCCTCTACACGGTGCTGGAGGTGGCCGCTCGCCTGGCCGCTCCGCTGCTACCGCTGGCCACCGAGGCGATCTGGCGCGGTCTGACCGGTGGCCGGTCGGTGCACCTGACGGACTGGCCCGCGGCCGACGACCTGCCCGCGGACACCGCATTGGTAGCGGCCATGGACGAGGTGCAGGAGGTCTGCTCGGTCGCATCCAGCGTGCGCAAGGCCAACAAACTGCGAGTGCGGTTGCCGCTACCGGGTCTGACCGTCGCGTCGCCGACGGCCGAACAACTCACGCCGTATCGGGACCTGATCGCCGACGAGATGAACGTGAAGTCGGTGTCACTGGCCACGGACGCGGATGCCTACGGGCGCTACGAGATCGCGGTCAACGCGCGTGCCGCCGGACCGCGCCTGGGCAAGGATGTCCAGGCCGCCATCAAGGCCGTCAAGAGCGGGGATTGGACAGTCGGTGCAGGAGCCGACGGAAGCGAGGTCGTCATCGCCGGCGGTATCGAACTACACGACGGTGAATACACCCGCCGCCTCGTCGCCGTGGAGCCGGACTCGACCGCGGAACTGCCGGGTGGCCGCGGCCTGGTCGTCCTCGACACCGCCGTCACCCCGGAACTCGAGGCCGAGGGTTGGGCCAAGGACCGCATCCGCGAACTGCAGGACGCCAGGCGCACTCTCGGTCTCGACGTCTCCGATCGGATCGGCGTCCGACTCGTGGTGCCGGCGAACCGCGCCGACTGGGCACGCACGCACGCCGATCTGATCGCCGGTGAGATTCTCGCGGTCTCCTTCGACGTCGTGGACGCGGAAGCCGGTGCGGCGGGTGGCGTCGAACTCGGCGACGGGATCACCGCGGACGTCACGAAGGTGGCGCGCGCCTGAGTGTGATCTGAGTCACTCGCTGTCACGTCCCGCGGGCGTACGGTGTCTGAGAGGTTGTCCACCTTTTTCGAGAGGAGCAACCCATGAAGACCACTCGACGCCCGCGGGTCGTCGTCCTCGGCGGAGGCTACGCCGGGACCATGGCCGCCAACCGGATCGCGGGCGCAGGTACCGAACCGGCACCCGACGTGGTGCTGGTCAACCCGCGGCCGAATTTCGTCCATCGCATCCGGCTGCATCAGTGGGCCACCGGAACCGGGGAGGCCGAGCGCGATTTCGACCAGGTGCTCGGTCCCGACGTGCGTCTGGTCGTCGACTCTGCCGCCCGCATCGACGTGGCCGGCGGCCGGGTCGAGCTTGCTGGCGGTGAAACGCTCGACTACGACCATCTGGTCTACGCCGTCGGCTCGACCGCGTTGTCCGCGAACACGATTCCGGGTGCGGCCGAACACGGCTATCCAATCGGTGAATGGGAGACCGCCGAGCGACTGCGTGCCCGGCTGGCCGACCTCGCCGACGATGCGTCGGTCACCGTCATCGGCGGCGGACTCACCGGGATCGAGACGGCCGCCGAGCTCGCGGACGCCGGACGGCCGGTTCGATTGGTGTGCCGCGGCGTGCTCGCCCCGTCGTTCGGGCAGCGCGCGCGACGCGCCACCCGCCGACGGCTGACCAAGCTGGGCGTCGAGATCATGGAAGACCACCGGGTGCACAGCATCGGCCCCGACACCGTGACGGTGTCCACCGGTGAGTCCACCGCGATACTGCCGAGTGCGACCACGGTCGTGGCCGCCGGGTTCGGGACGCCGGACCTCGCCGCGAAGAGCGGCCTGACCACCGACCGGATCGGGCGACT
Organism: Gordonia aquimaris; assembly: GCF_026262595.1. Classification (NCBI taxonomy): domain Bacteria; kingdom Bacillati; phylum Actinomycetota; class Actinomycetes; order Mycobacteriales; family Gordoniaceae; genus Gordonia; species Gordonia aquimaris. Next base: position 111,726 of record NZ_JAPKFM010000005.1, read on the forward strand.
GGTCACCGACGAGGCACTCACCAGTGTCGACGATCCGCGCATCGTCGGTGCCGGGGATTCCGTGGCGCCGTCGGGGCAACCGTTCCGGATGAGTTGCCAGGCGGCCAATCAGCTCGGACCGCACGCCGCCGACGCCGTCCGTGCGCGACTGGCCGGTGCGCTGCCGAAACCCGTCGCACTCGCGTTCCTAGGCCAATGCACCTCCCTGGGTCGCCACGCCGCCGTCGTCCAGCCGACGCGACGTGACGACAGCCCGCTCGAGACCGCGATCACCGGCCGTACCGCCGCTGCGATCAAGGAACTCGTGTGCCGCGGCGTCATCCTGAGCCTGCGCCTGGAAGGGCGTCATCCGGGTGTCACGCCGTCGTTCGGCCGGCCACGCGAACTCGTCGAGCCACCGCGCCTGGAGGCGACCGGATGACGGCCGGTACCGACGCGCACGTCGAACGGTTCACCGAACTGCGGCCACTGCTGTTCACCGTCGCTTACGAGATCCTCGGTTCGGCCACCGACGCCGACGACGTGCTGCAGGAGAGTTATCTGCGGTGGGCCGACGTCGATCTCGACGCCGTCGCCGACAGCAAGGCGTATCTCGCCAAGGTGGTCACCCGCCAGGCACTCAACATATTGCGCACGTCCGTGCGCAGGCGCGAGGAGTACGTCGGGCCGTGGCTGCCCGAACCGATCCTGCTCGACGAGCGCGACGCATCCGAGGATGTCGTTCTCGCGGAATCGGTCTCGACGGCGATGCTGGTCGTGCTGGAGAGCCTGGGGCCCGACGAGCGCGCCGTCTTCGTGCTCCGGGAGGTCTTCGGGTTCGCCCACGACGAGATCGCCGACATGGTCGGCAAGTCCGTGCCGGCGGTGCGCCAGACCGCACACCGCGCCCGGGAGCATGTGCACGCCCGCCGGCATCGCTTCGAGCCGGTCGACTCGGCGCGTACCGCCGAGGTGACCGAGGCCTTCCTGGCGGCCGCGTCGTCCGGCGATGTCGAGCAGCTGATGACCCTGCTGTCGCCGGATGTGGTCTTCACCGCCGATTCGGGCGGAAAGGCCACGGCGGTGCGGCGGCCGGTCAAAGGCGCGCTCGCGGTGGCGCGGTTGCTGTCGGGCTTCAACCGGGTCGGGTCGATACATCCCGACTTCCGGCTCGAAGCCGGGATCTTCAACAGCCTGCCCGGCCTGCGGATCTACTTCGACGGCCGTCTGCAGGGCGTGTTCGTACTGGACTTCGCGGACGGGGTGGTGCACGACATCTTCGCCGTCCGGAATCCGGAGAAGCTGACCGGGATCGAGACGGAGCGACCGATCGCCCGCTGAGCACCGGCGTTGCTCAGTCGCGGGGCGCCTCGGCGAGAGGAGCCAGTGCGCGCTCGATGGCGACGTCGAACAACGCGGCCGGATCGCTGAAGGTGTTCGCGCCGTACTGGCCGAACACCTCGAGGCTGACCGCACCGATGGCGGTCGACCACAGGGTGGTCGCCACCACGAGCGCGGCGTCCGAGAGTTCGACGCCGAATTCGTCCCGAATCGTGGCGAGGTCGCTGCGGAGGCCGGCGGTCAGGTCCTGCTGCCGGCACTGCAGTGCTCCGTCGGCGTCGGCGCGAGCGACCTCGTCGATGAGCATCGCGACCACCCGGGTGCCAGGCTCCACGGTCTGCTCGGCGGGGGCGGCGTATCCCGGGACGGGACTTCCGTAGAGCAGTGCCCACCGAGCGGGGTCGTCGACTGCCCAGGCGCGCAGTGCGCGGGTTGCGGCGTATAGGCGGTCCCGATGACGGTCCGGTGGGACTGCTTCCACCGCCTGCTCGACGGAGTCCGCCACGTCGGAATACGCCTCCACCAGTAGCAACGTGAGCAGGTCGTCGCGGCTTGGGACATAGCGGTACACCGCCGAGGAGACCACGCCGAGATCGCGGGCGACCGCACGGAGTGAGAGGCCTGCGGCGCCGTAGGTGCGCAGGTGCTCGCGGCCGAGTCGTCGGATCTCCGATTCCATCGCCGCCCGATTCGCGGCGCGTGTGGTGGTGGCCATGAGGACATCGTCGCACAACTGAGAGCAGTGCTCTTGAATTTTCCCGCGAGGGCGCGCACACTAGAAAAAGAGAGCGGTGCTCTCGATTCTGATCTCACGAAGGGGACTCATCATGCACGCAGCTCAGCCGCACTATCGCGGGCCCAAGGGGATGGACGCCGCCTTCAACCGCGTCGCTCGATGGCTGGTCGAACGCGGGGTGAACCTCGCGGGCGCACAGACACTGACCGTCACCGGACGCAAGTCCGGCACGCCCCAGACCGTCCCAGTCAACCCGATGCCGTTCGAGGGCCGCGAGTACCTGGTCTCGCCGCGCGGCAACACCCAATGGGCGCGCAACGCCCGGGTGAACGACGCGGCGGAGCTGCGCCGCGGCCGTCGTCGCCGGTCGGTCCGGCTGGTCGAGGTGGCACCGGTCGACCGCGCACCGATCATCCGCGCCTACCTCGACAAATGGGGATGGGAGGTCAAGCGGTTCCTGCCCGAGGGAATGGGTACCGAGCCCGACGACGCCACCCTCGCCCGGCACGTCGACGACCTGCCCGTCTTCGAGATCCGCTGAGGAATCACCGATCTGCGGCCGCATACGATGCGGGGGTGGACTCCGCCGTCCCGCCCGAGGTCGAGCCCGGGCACGCCGATACCGAACGCAGTGCGCGGTGGGTCATGCATCTCGACATGGACGCGTTCTTCGCCTCCGTGGAGCAGCTGACTCGCCCGACCCTGCGTGGCCGGCCGGTGCTGGTGGGCGGCACCGGCGGTCGGGGAGTGGTGGCCGGTGCCAGCTACGCCGCGCGCGCATTCGGTGCCCGGTCGGCGATGCCGATGCACCAGGCGCGACGACTCGTGGGCCCGGGAGTCGTGGTGCTGCCGCCTCGAGGCGGGGTGTACCGGGTGGTCAGTGCGCGGGTGTTCCGGCTCGTGCGGGATGCGATACCGGTGATCGAGATGTTGTCGTTCGACGAGGCGTTCGGCGAGCCCGCGGAACTCTCCGGCGCCGGCGTCGAGGACGTGACCGCGTTCGCCGAACGGCTCCGTGCGCAGATCCGCGACACCGTGGGCATCTCGGCGTCGGTCGGGTTCGGCAGTGGCAAGCAGATCGCGAAGATCGCGTCTGGCCTCGCCAAACCCGATGGGGTGATGGCGATTCCACCGAGCCGTGAACTCGCGTTCCTGCACGCGCTGCCCGTGCGCAAGCTGTGGGGGATCGGTCCCGTCTCCGGTGACCGGCTGCATCGGCTCGGCATCGAGACGATCGGCGACTTCGCCGCGATGTCCGACCTGGAGGTCGTCTCGGTGCTGGGGGCCACGCTCGGCCCCGCGCTGCATCGACTGGCCCAGGGCATCGATGAACGTCCGGTCACCGAACGGGCATCGGCGAAGCAGATCAGCGCTGAATCGACCTTTCCCCGCGACCTCGTCGACCTCGACGAACTCCGGCCCGCCATCGACGCCGCCGCCGAGGGCGCGCACCGGCGGCTGCTCGCCGACGGCCGGGGCGCGCGGACCGTGGTGCTCAAACTCCGCCGCTCGGATTTCTCGATCCTCACCCGGTCGACGACGCTGCCCGCGGCGACCACCGAACTGTCGGTGCTCTCGACGGCGGCCCAGCGGTTGGCCCTCGATCCGCGCAGCATCGGACCGATCCGACTGGTCGGCGTCGGATACTCGGGACTGACTGCGGTGCAGCAGTTCTCGTTGTTCACCGACCTGGACGACCGGCCCGATGAGGCCGCCGTCGAGGTCGGCGACGTCGACGACGTGGAGGCGGCGTTCGTCACCGCGGGTCCCGCACCCGACGTCGCGGAGCAGACCGCCGGACCGCCGGACGAAACGGCGGCCCCGCGCTGGGAGACCGGGACCGACGTGGCGCACCCTGAACACGGTCACGGCTGGGTGCAGGGCAGCGGGCACGGTGTGGTGACGGTGCGATTCGAGACACGGGCCACCGGACCCGGCCGGGCCGTGACGTTCCCGGTCGACGAACCGGCCCTCGCCCGCGCGGACCCCATCGCCAGCCTCGCGTGGCCCGACGTCCGTCCCACAGCGGACGACGACTGATCCGCCGAACCGTAGCGCGGCAGGGTCAGGCGGGGTCGATCCGGGCGAAGAAGCCGCGGACCTCCTCGGTGGTGGCACCGGTGGAGAGCAACGCCACCAACGCGATCCGGGCCTGCGGCGGACGCAGCCAACGCGACACCATGGCGCCCGCGCGCTCGAGATCGACCCCACCCCCGCCGCCCCCGTACGTCGGCACCACCCGACCGAACGGCACCCGGGTGGACACCACGACCGCGATCCCCTCCCGGACCGCCGCGCTCACCTCGGCCGTGATGTCCGGGTGGGTGTTCCCGGAACCGGTGCCCGCCAGCACGATTCCCGCCGCGTGCTGGCTCATCGCGGCCGCGATGAGTCCCGGGGACACGCCGGGGTAGAGGCCGAAGGAGTCGACTCGGACGTGACCGGTGGCCGGTGGCGCTACGTCGAGGACGACCCTCGGTATGGCGTCGTGAACGGTGTCGAACGCCTCGAGCGCGGTGGTGGAGGATTTGAACAGCCCACGTGCCGAATGGATTCGGCCACCCATCGCGACGAGGACGCCGCGACCCCGGTGGTCGGCGGTCGCGACGGCCCGGATCGCATCGGCGATGTTGCGCGGACCGTCGGCGGTGGGCGAGTCCGCGGTGTGTTGCGCTCCGGTGAAGACCACCGGACGGTCATCGGTGTGGAACAGGTCGACGAGGTAGGCGCTCTCCTCCATCGTGTCGGTGCCGTGGGTCACCACGACGCCGGTGACGGCGGGATCGGCGAGGGCGTCACGGACCGTGGCGGCAATCGCGAACTGGTCGGCGACCGACATCGCCGAGCTGTCCACGGACATCAGATCCGTCGTGGTCACCTCGACCTCGTCGAACGCGAGGTGATCGCCGTCGGCCGTGCCGAGGAGGTCGTGACCGGACAGGGCCGGAACCGCGCCGTCGGCGGTCGTCCGGGCCGATACCGTGCCGCCGGTCGAGATCAGGACGATGCGGGTGGCCGTCATGGGTTCCAAGCGTATGGTCTCGGGGCGGCGTACTGTCTCGGGGCCCGGGAACCCACGGCGCCTCCCGACCGTTGCGCTTCCGACGTGCGACGACCCGCATCGAATGTTGGGTGCGTTCTCGTCGGTTTGGCATAGTGGTGGGAGTTTTGGCGGCCCCGCAGGGGATGAGCGTCCAGAATCCACCGGGATCTGCGAGACGAACACGCAGACCGGACGAACGACTAGTGAGGGGAATGTTCGGTGAAGTTTCCGAAGATCGTGACCGCCGCGTTGATTGCGGGGGCAGTGGCATCGGTTGCCGCCTGTGGCAGTGACGACAGCGACGTCCCAGAGGTCCCGACGGTGTCGTCGGCGACCGCAGCCGCCTCGGGCGAGGGCGGGGGCGTCAACGACCCCGACACCCAGCCGTCGGTGGCGGTGCTGAACCAGATGCTGGAAGAGGCCCTGGACCCGAACGTGCCGAACTCGGAGAAGACCGAACTCGTCGAGGGCTCGGCGGCGGACCCGGCCATCTTCGATGAACTTGTGAAGGCCAAGCAGGACAATCCCGACGTCACCTACGAGATCTTCCCGCCGGTGATCCCGGCCGGGCCCAACAAGGCCACGGTCAAGGTGCAGGTCAAGCTCCCCGACAACCCGCCGACGAAGCTCGATGCCAGCATCGTCTACGTCGACGGTCGCTGGAAGCTGTCGCGCGACACCGTCTGCCCGCTGATCTCGGCGAACAATGTGCAGACGCCGATGTGTACGGATTCGGCAGCGGCTTCGGAATCGGGCAACTGATCATTCGTCGCTGACGACCCGTCACCACACGTCGCTCCCTCGGGGCGCCCCGCTGCTTCGCCAGAAGCAGCCAGAGCGCAACGGGGGAGCGACGTCGTTCACTGCCAGCCGACCGACAACCCGGTCTGCTGGATCAACGGTCGGGCAGGATCGGCACCCACGAGCTCGCGGGCGCCACTGAGCTCGATCGACCCCGAGATCGGTAGACCGCGGGTCAGATCGAGGGTCATCTCACCGTTGCCCGAGTTGCTGAACCGGGCGATGTTCAATGAGCCGCCGGCGCCGGGAACGGTGAAAACCGAATTCACCGGGGTCTGATCCACGGTCACGTCGATCGTCATCCGATCGCCGTCCCAGGCGGTGAGAGTGGCGTCGATCTGTTGGGTGACGGTGACCGCGGAATCGATGGTGCGTTCGATCCGCCAGCGCGCACCTGCACCGATCGCCTCGGTCGGCAGCGGTACCGACATCTGCAGTGCTTGGACCAGCGTCTGCTCCACCGCCAGGCGGGCCTCGGGTCCGGCGTCCTCGGCGGGCAACAGACGCAGCGAGATCGGCATGGAACCGGGGCCGATCGCCAATCCGGCCCGGGAGCCGGAGGTCGCGGCAAGCTGATCGGCCAACGTGGCATCGGGCGAGGTGACCTCGCCCAGTGTCATCTCCAGATCGGTGGAGTCGGTGCAGTGGAAGAGTGCGCGCAGCGGCATCTCCACGGTCTGGGCCTCGTCGGCACCCGGCGATCGCACGGTCGACGTCGTCGTCACGGTCACCGTCTGCGCGGCGCTGCGATCGGGTGCCGCGCCGGGGAGACGCTTCTCGCCGGTCCCGGCGTCGAGGACGGTCACCTTCGCAGGTGGGATCGGCAGCAGGTTCACCCCGTCGAGTCCCGAGGTCGACTCCTGTGCGCAACCCGCCGACGCCGTCGCGGGGCCGGCGGTGTCGGAGTTCGGGTCGTCGGAGCCGCAGGCGGTGAGGCCGATCAGCAGGGTTGCGGTGATGATGAGGCCGGCGCGACGGGGGTACACGGCAGTCAGCGTATTGGAGGGCTCGTGGATGATGATGGGGTGGATGATGGAGTCATGAGCGAACCGACACCCGGTCCGGTCGACGAAGGCGATCGGTCGCCTACCCACCAGAGCCGCCGGGTGGTCGGGACCCTGCTGGCCATCGCGGCCGCCGTCATCGGTCTGGACCTGCTGACCAAGACGCTGGCGGTCAACCTGCTCGACCCGGGGCAGCCGGTCCGGATCATCGGTGACGCGGTCACGCTACGGTTGGTCCGCAACAGCGGCGCGGCGTTCTCGATGGCCTCCGGCTACACCTGGGTGTTGACCATCGTCGCCCTGCTCGTGGTGCTCGGAATCATCCGCTACAGCAGTCGCCTGCGGTCGATGTGGTGGGTCCTCGGGCTCGGTCTGGTGCTGGGTGGGGCGATGGGCAACCTCGCCGACCGGCTGTTCCGATCGCCGGGGCCGTTGCGCGGGCACGTCGTCGACTTCGTGTCGGTGGGGTGGTGGCCGGTGTTCAACGTGGCCGACTCGGCGGTGGTCTGCGGCGCGGTGTTGCTGGTCGCCCTGTCGCTGCTGGGATTCGAGTACGACGGCTCGCGCACCGGATGGGCGGCGCGGCGGCGCGGCGACCGAGATCGGTCCGCGGCGGAGGACGCCGATGCGTGAGTCACGATCGATGCCCGTGCCAGACGGGCTCGACGGGATGCGGCTGGACGCCGGTGTCGCGCGCATTCTCGGGTTGTCCCGCTCCGTCGTCGCCGCGCTCGCCGAAGACGGCGACATCACCGTCGACGGTGTGACGGTCGGAAAATCGCACAAGCTCGCCGCCGGGAGCTGGCTCGACGTCACGCTGCCGGAACCGGACGAGCCGTTGCGGATCGAGCCGACCCCGGTCGAGGGGATGGACATCATCTACCACGACTCCGACATCATCGTGGTAGATAAACCCATCGGCGTCGCCGCCCATCCGTCGCAGGGATGGACGGGTCCAACCGTTGTCGGTGCGCTGGCTGCGGCCGGCTACCGTATCGCCACTTCGGGTGCCTCCGAACGGCAGGGCATCGTGTCGCGTCTCGATGTCGGGACATCGGGGGTCATGGTGGTGGCCGTCTCCGAGCGTGCGTACTCGCTGCTCAAGCGCGCGTTCAAGGAGCGGGAGGTCGACAAGGGCTACCACGCCCTGGTGCAGGGGCATCTCGACCCGCCCGAGGGCACCATCGACGCACCCATCGGTCGCCACCGGGGCAGCGACTGGAAGTTCGCGGTGACCGCAGCCGGCAAGCCGTCGGTCACCCACTACGACACGGTTGAGATGTTCGCCTCGGCGTCGCTTCTCGACGTCCACCTCGAGACCGGGCGGACCCATCAGATCCGCGTGCATTTCTCGGCGCTGCACCACCCGTGTTGCGGGGATCTGACCTACGGCGCCGATCCGGTGCTCGCCGGGCGGCTCGGGCTGGCGCGGCAGTGGTTGCACGCGCGCTCGCTGTCGTTCGCGCACCCCGTCGACGGGCGGCAGGTCACGTTCACCAGCCCGTACCCCGCCGACCTGCAGCACGCTCTCGACGTCCTCCGCGACGCCTGACCCGCCGACAGAACCCCGAATCGCGCCGAGAGAACCCCGAATCGCGCCGAGGAGTCCGGGCGGTGCGTCGACACGCTGGGCCGACACACCGCACCGCGTCGCCCCATCTGTCACATAGGGCGTGCCATGCCCGGGTCTGTCGGGGCGTGGACATAGAGTTGGGGACGCTTCTTCAGACCGTGCGGTGCACACACCGGACGTGTTCGAAGCGCACCGACACGTCAGCGAACATCAGAGGTGAGAGACGTCCGTGGCCGATTCGTTCGTGCACCTGCACAACCACACCGAGTACTCGATGCTCGACGGTGCCGCGAAGGTGTCGCCGCTGTTCGCCGAGGCCAAACGCCTCGGCATGACGGCAATCGGGATGACCGACCACGGCAACATGTTCGGCGCGAGTGAGTTCTACAACACCGCCGTCGCCAACGACATCAAGCCGATCATCGGCATCGAGGCCTACGTCGCCCCCGAGTCGCGGTTCAACACCAAGCGCGTCACCTGGGGCACCCGCGACCAGAAGTCCGACGACGTCTCCGGTAGCGGTGCCTACACGCACATGACGATGGTCGCCGAGAATGCGACCGGTCTGCGCAATCTGTTCAAGCTGTCGTCGCTGGCGTCGATCGAGGGGCAGCTGGGCAAATGGTCGCGCATGGATGCCGACCTGATCGCGCAATACGCCGAGGGCATCATCGCCACCACCGGCTGCCCGTCGGGCGAGGTGCAGACCCGGCTGCGACTCGGGCACGAACGTGAGGCCCTCGAGGCCGCGGCGAAGTGGCAGGAGATCTTCGGCAAGGAGAACTTCTATCTCGAGCTGATGGAACACGGTCTGGAGATCGAGCGACGGGTTCGCGACGGTCTGCTCGACATCGGCCGCAAGCTCGGCATCAAGCCGCTGGTCACCAACGACTGCCACTACGTCACGCAGGAACACGCCAAGAGCCACGAGGCCTTGCTGTGCGTGCAGACCGGCAAGACGCTGTCCGATCCCACCCGATTCAAGTTCGACGGCGACGGCTACTACCTGAAGTCACCTGCCGAGATGCGTGAACTGTGGGACTCCATGGTCCCGGGTGGGTGCGACTCGTCGGTCGAGATCGGCGAGCGCGTGCAGAGCTACGCCGATGTGTTCACCCACCGCGACCGGATGCCCATCTTCCCGGTCCCAGAAGGTGAATCGCAGCAGACCTGGCTCCGCAAAGAGGTCGCCAAGGGCCTCGCCGAGACCCGTTTCGCGGGCACCGAGGTGCCCGAGGAATACCAGCGTCGGGCCAACTACGAGCTCGACGTCATCATCCAGATGGGTTTCCCGGCGTACTTCCTCGTCGTCGGCGACCTCATCCAGCACGCTCTCGAGGTCGGCATCCGGGTGGGCCCCGGGCGCGGTTCGGCGGCCGGTTCGCTGGTCGCGTGGGCGCTGGGCATCACCAACATCGACCCGATCCCGCACGGGCTGCTGTTCGAGCGATTCCTCAATCCCGAACGTGTGTCGATGCCCGATATCGACATCGACTTCGACGACCGTCGCCGCGGTGAGATGGTGCGGTATGCCACCGACCGGTGGGGCAGTGACAAGGTCGCCCAGGTCATCACCTTCGGCACCATCAAAACGAAAGCGGCGTTGAAGGACTCCGCTCGCGTCCAGTTCGGCCAGCCCGGCTTCGCGATCGCCGACCGCATCACCAAGGCGTTGCCGCCGCCCATCATGGCCAAGGACATCCCGGTCTGGGGCATCACCGACCCGGATCACGAGCGCTACGCCGAGGCCACCGAGGTCCGCACCCTCATCGAGACCGACCCGGATGTCAAGAAGATCTACGACACCGCGCTCGGTCTCGAGGGACTGATCCGCAACGCCGGCGTGCACGCCTGCGCGGTGATCATGTCCTCGGAGCCGCTCACCGACGCCATTCCGGTGTGGAAGCGTGCACAGGACGGCGCGATCATCACCGGCTGGGATTACCCGTCGTGTGAGGCGATAGGCCTGCTGAAGATGGACTTCCTCGGGCTGCGCAACCTCACCGTCATCGGTGACGCGATCGAGAACATCAAGACCAACCGCGGCATCGACCTCGACCTCGATGCGGCGCCCCTCGACGACCCCAAGACCTACGAACTGTTGGCCCGTGGTGACACCCTCGGTGTGTTCCAGCTCGACGGCGGCGCCATGCGTGAACTCCTGAAACGTATGCAGCCCACCGGATTCGAGGACATCGTCGCCGTGTTGGCGCTGTATCGCCCAGGCCCGATGGGCATGAACGCCCACAACGACTACGCCGACCGCAAGAACGGGCGCCAACAGGTCAAGCCGATCCACCCGGAACTCGAGGAACCGCTCAAGGAGATCCTGGCCGACACCTACGGCCTGATCGTCTACCAAGAGCAGATCATGCAGATCGCGCAGAAGGTGGCCGGGTACTCGCTCGGCCGAGCCGACATCCTGCGCCGCGCGATGGGCAAGAAGAAGGCCGAGGTCCTCGCCGCCGAGTTCGAGGGCTTCGAGGAGGGGATGAAGTCCAACGGCTTCTCCTCGGCCGCGATCAAGGCGCTGTGGGATACGATCCTCCCGTTCGCCGGGTACGCGTTCAACAAGTCGCACGCCGCCGGCTACGGGCTGGTCTCCTTCTGGACCGCCTACCTCAAGGCGAACTACCCCGCCGAGTACATGGCCGGTCTGCTCACCTCGGTCGGCGACGACAAGGACAAGGCCGCGATCTACCTGTCGGATTGCCGCAAACTCGGCATCACCGTGCTCCCGCCGGACGTCAACGAGTCGCAGCGCAACTTCGGTGCCGTCGGCGGTGACATCCGCTTCGGTCTCGCCGCGGTGCGCAACGTCGGCACCGGCGTGGTGTCCTCCATCCTCGCCGCGCGCGACGAGAAGGGAAAGTTCACCAGCTTCTCCGATTACCTCGGCAAGATCGACGTGACCGCCTGCAGCAAGAAGGTCACCGAGTCGCTGATCAAGGCGGGTGCTTTCGACTCGCTCAACCATCCGCGCAAGGGGTTGTTCCTCGTCCACGGCGACGCGGTCGAATCGGTGATCGGCACCAAGAAGGCCGAGGCCATCGGCCAGTTCGACCTCTTCGGCGATGCCGGGGGCGCGGATGACTCGATGGCGGAGGTGTTCGCGGTCAAGATCCCCGAGGAGGAGTGGGAGTCCAAGCACAAACTCGCTCTCGAACGCGAGATGCTCGGTCTGTACGTGTCCGACCACCCGCTCGCCGGTGTCGCGCACGCCATCGCCGCGCAGACCGACACGTCGATCACCCAGCTGTTGGAGGGGACGGTGCCCGACGGTGCGCAGATCACCATCGGCGGCATCATCTCGGCGGTCAACCGGCGGGTGAACAAGAAGGGCGAGCCGTATGCGGTGGTGACCCTCGAGGACATGGTCGGCGGTGTCGAGGTCTACTTCTTCCCGCGCTCGTTCTCCGTGTACGGGATGGACATCGTCCCCGACAACATCGTGCTGATCAAGGCGCGGGTCAACGTGCGTGACGATTCCACGATGATCAGCGCCAACGATCTCGCGGTACCCGATCTGGCTGCCGTCGGGACGGCGAAACCCGTGGCCCTGACGCTCAGCGCACGTATCTGTACCCCGGACCGTGTGCAGGCACTCAAACAGGTGCTGTCCCGCCACCCGGGTACCGCGGACGTGCACGTCACGTTGGTCAGCGAACAGCGGTCCACGGTCCTGCGGCTGACCGAGGCGCTGCGGGTCAGCCCGAGTTCGGCGTTGATGGGCGATCTCAAGGCGTTGCTCGGGCCCAGTTGCCTGGGGCAGTAGGCGGCCCCAACGGCAATGTTCGGGTGCCCGAACATTTGAGTTCACTTCGCGCTACACTCGGGACAGTGGAGATCATCCAGCCCATGATCACCGCCGACCGCGAGGAGTGACGATGACCGCAGCGAATCCGACCGCGTTTGTCGAAGTGCGTTCCGAGGCGCGGCACACGCCGACGCCGACCGTCGAGGTCGCCGGGGTGCGCTGGCCGGTCCACAAACTGCATGCGGTGCTGCTCGCCGTCGTCGTCGCGGTGCTCGTGTTCGCGCTCACCGGCTCCGGACTCGTCGTCGCCTGGACGTCGGCGGCCGTGCTGCTCGCCACCTGGTGGGGAGAGCGGATCTGGTTCTCGCACCGTCGCGGGGTATAGCCGACCGCGGCGCGGTCAGCGACCGGGGTACGCGGCGGTCGCACCACGATCGAATCCGCCGGGCACCTCATAGATTCGTCCGTCGAATCCGGCCCGGAACAGCCGTCCCGCGGAGAAGCCGCGGTCCCCGCGGCCGTAGGAGACCACACTCGACAGTGGCATCCCTGATCCGAGGACGCAGTACCGTCCCGGCGAGGTGATCCGCACGACCTGGCCGGCCGCATTGAAAGGCACCACCGGCCTGTTCCGGGAGTCCAGGGTCAAGCCATCCGGGGTGGCCGCGATGTCGCCGCCCAGGTTCAGCAAACTCTGCACAACCCGCGGATTCGATGTCGAGATCCGGCTCACGCCGGGATTGACGAAGGTTCGCGAGACATAGAGCCACCGATCGTCACGACTCAGCACGGCGCCGTTGGCGCTCGGTAGCGAACCCCAGTCCGCCTGCACCACGCCGTTCGGATACGCCCGTCCGATCAGATTGCCGAAGTCGTTGGTGGCATAGACGATCCCATTGCCCGCGACATCCATGCCGTTGGCGGCCGAGAACCCACGCACCCACGGTCGCAGGGTCCGGGTGCCGACGTCGATCCGCGCTATCCCGGCATGGCGCAGGGCGTCACCCACGATGACCCGGGCGTCGGCTCCGTAGCCGACCAGGAGTGCCCCGTCGCGAGCCCAGGCCAGTGCGCCGGCCCCACCGTCGGGAACGCGGGCGATCGGCACGGCCGGCGCGCCCGGCGACGACAGGCGAAATACCCTGCCCGAGATCAGATCTGTGGTGTAGAGCCGACCGGCCCGGTCGACCGTCAGACCTTCCAGTGCGGCGCCGGGTACGGTGCCCACCACGCGCGGTGCCTGCCCGGCGCCCGGACACACCGGAGCGGCCGACGCGCTCGCCGGGGTGAGTGCGGTGATCAGCCCGGCGGCCAGGGTGCCGACGGCCACCGCGCAGATCATCTGACGGCGTCGTCGCGAGTGGTGCGACGAGCGTGGCGCCGGGGCTGATCGGGCGGGGGGAGCAGGATTCGAGTGAGCGTGTCCGAACATGTCGACCTCCGCGTCGATGGTGGCCACCCCGGTCGGGCAGCGTCGACCTGAGCCGACGCCATCGAACGTATCCCGAAGAGGCGATCTGGTCGATCCCCTGTCGTGCAGTGTAGTGGCCCGACCTCCCCCGCGCCGCTGATCGCGGCAGGTGAGAGCATGGAGATCGTGAGTACTCAGCAGGCGCCGGTTCATCAGCACGACCACGCACTGACCGGTGATGCCGTCAGCGCCTCGGTCGCGCGGATCGCCGACGCGGTGGCCCGCACCCCGCTGGAGGACGCGCCGCGCATCTCCGCGGCCGCGGGCGCCCGGGTTCTGCTCAAACGTGAAGACCTGCAGACGGTTCGCTCCTACAAGATCCGCGGTGCGTACAACGTGATGGCGCAGCTGTCGGACACCGAGCTCGCCCGCGGGGTGGTCGCCGCCAGCGCCGGGAACCATGCGCAAGGTGTCGCCTTCGCCTGCCGGTCGATGCGCGTGCCCGGTCGGATCTACGTACCGACCACCACGCCCAAACAGAAGCGTGACCGAATTCGCTGGCACGGCGGCGACTATGTGGAGCTACTCGCCGTCGGAGAAACCTACGACGCCGCCGCGGCAGCCGCGCAGGCGGACGTGATCCGTACGGGCGCCTCGTGGATCCACGCGTTCGACGATCCGCGGACGGCGGCCGGGCAGGGCACGATCGCCCATGAGATCGTCGAACAGCTCGGTGCGGTCCCCGACGTGGTGGTCGCGCCGGTCGGCGGCGGCGGCTGTCTCGCCGGCATGGCGACGTATCTGCGGTCGCTGTCCGACGATGTGGCCATCGTCGGAGTGGAGCCCACCGGAGCGGTCTCCTTGAGTGCCGCGCTCGCCGCTGGGGAGCCGGTCACCCTGGAGACGATCGATCCGTTCGTCGACGGCGCCGCGGTCAAACGTATCGGGTCCATCGGTCACCGCGTGATGGCGCAACTCGGGGCGACGATCACCGACCATCCGGTGCTGTCACGGGTCGCGTCGCCGGCGGCGGTACCGGTCGTCGACGCGTCGGCACGCCACGTGACCTCGCCGGGCACCGCGCACATCACCCATGTCGACGAAGGGGCGATCTGCACGACGATGCTGGCGCTGTACCAGAATGAGGGCATCATCGCCGAGCCCGCGGGCGCCCTGGCGGTGACCGCGTTGTCGTCGCTTCAGCTGCCGCCGGATGCCACCGTGGTGTGCCTGATCTCGGGTGGGAACAACGATGTCTCGCGCTATGGCGAGATCATCGAGCGATCCCTGGTACACCGCGGCCTCAAGCACTACTTCCTGGTGGACTTCCCGCAGGAACCGGGCGCGCTGCGGCGTTTCCTGGACGAGGTGCTCGGCCCCGACGACGACATCACCCTGTTCGAATACGTCAAACGCAACAACCGGGAAACGGGCGCAGCGCTGGTGGGTATCGAACTCGGTGAGCCGGCCGGACTCGCCGACCTGATGGACCGGATGGCCCATTCCCGCCTGCACTGCGAGCGGTTGGAACCGGGCACACCGGCGTATGACTACCTGACCTGATCCACGTCGGTCAGCCGTCCGATCACGACGTTGGGGCCACCGCTGAGTATCCCGCCGGCCATCGGCGTCACCTCGTCCCACCACAGCACCGGGTCGAGCCCGATCGGCACGGGCACCTCGTCTGCGCGGAGTAGGCAGATCACTGCCCATGAGCCGCGGAGCATCGCGAACCAACCCGCGTCGGCATCGAAAGTGCATCGCACGGAACCGAAGTCGCCCCGGATCAGGTCGTCGGTGGACTTTCGCAGCGCGATCACATCCCGATAGAACTGCAACATTCGGGCATGGCCGGCATCGGTGGGTTCGGACCAGTCG
This sequence comes from Gordonia aquimaris, assembly GCF_026262595.1. Classification (NCBI taxonomy): domain Bacteria; kingdom Bacillati; phylum Actinomycetota; class Actinomycetes; order Mycobacteriales; family Gordoniaceae; genus Gordonia; species Gordonia aquimaris. The sequence continues at coordinate 127,249 of NZ_JAPKFM010000005.1, forward strand.
AGCTTGGAGCGCTCGTATGTCGCCGGATCCTGCGGATCGGGGACATCGACGGCATCCCAACCGTGCTCGGCGAACTCGCTGCGCCGACCGGTGCGCACGGCCTCGCCCAGTTCGGGCTCCGGATGTGAGGTGAAGAACGCGAACGGGGTGTCGGCCGCCCATTCCTCGCCCATGAACAGCATCGGGGTGAACGGCGACAACAGCACCAGTGCGGCCTTGATGGCCAGTTGCCCGCCGTCGAGGTATGCCGATGGCCGGTCGCCGACCGCCCGGTTGCCCACCTGGTCGTGATTGCACGTGTAGGCGACCAGCGCGTCGGCGTCGACGATCTCGGTGGGGATCGGGCGACCGTGTCGTCGGCGCCGGAACGACGAGTAGGTGCCGTCGTGGAAGAAGCCCCCGGTCAGTACCTTCGCCAGGCCGTCGAGGCCGCCGAAGTCGGCGTAATAGCCTTGTCGCTCGCCGGAGACCGTGGCGTGGATCGCGTGGTGGATATCGTCGTCCCACTGGGCGCCGAGCCCGTACCCCCCGACCTCCCGCGGCATGATCAACCGCGGGTCGTTGAGGTCGCTCTCGGCGATCAGGGTGAGCGGTCGACCCAGCTCGGCGGCGAGTGCGTCGGTGGCGATCGCGAGCTCCTCGAGCAGGTGAAGCGCGCGGTGGTCGATCAGCGCGTGCACGGCGTCGAGCCGCAGGCCGTCAACATGGAAGTCACGCAGCCATCTCAGAGCGTTGCCGACGATGTAGGCGCGTACGGCGTCGGAATCCGGTTCGGACAGATTCAGCGATGATCCCCAGCTGTTGGTGCCGCTGGTGAGATAGGGGCCGAACTCGGGCAAGTAGTTCCCCGACGGGCCGAGATGGTTGTAGACAACGTCGAGGACCACAGCGAGGCCGAGCGCGTGACAGGCGTCGACGAAGCGCGCGAATCCATCCGGCCCGCCATAGGGTTCGTGGACCGCGTACCAGGCGACGCCGTCGTAGCCCCAGCCATGTGTGCCGTTGAACGCGTTGACGGGCATGACCTCGACCGCATCGACGCCGAGCGCCACCAGGTGCGGCAGCTGTTCGATCGCGGAGTCGAAGGTCCCGGCAGGGGTGAACGTCCCGATGTGCAGTTCGTAGAGCACCGCACCCCGTAGGTCGAGACCAGCCCAATCGTGATCGGTCCACCCGAACTCGTCGAGCCGGTGTAGTTCGGCCGCGCCGTGTACACCGTCGGGTAGTCGAACCGCGCGCGGATCGGGCACCGGGTCGCGGCCGTCGATGCGAAACCGATACCGCGCAGGTGCGGAGTTCGTGGCCGAGGCGGCGGCCGACCCCGGTGCCGCGCCCCACCAGCCCGGCGACGTCGACAGCGGCACGAGCCCCACCTCGATCTCGTCCTGACCGACGTCTCCGCCGATCAGCAGTGTCACCGAGGCCGCAGTGGGCGCCCAGACCGTGATGTCGGCGGCGGTCCGTGGTGGGGTGAACGGCGCAGTCGACACCTCGATGGGAGTGTTTTGGCCACCTTGGTCGCTCGTCCCAGTTATGGTGTCGGGAGTCCCTGACTGATCTGTCACCCAACACAAGGTATGTCGCCGGTGATGGCGGCGCAGATATCGGTAATGTGAGCCGTGGCACAGCGGAGATGGCGAAGCGGGGTATATTACCGGCCGGGGGTTCGTCCTCGAGGGGGAGAACGAGTGAAAGCATCTGCACGCAGCAGTGCCTTCACCGAACATATATGTGATACGACGAGCCTTCTGCGGAAGCAGCCGACAGCAGGGGCAGGGGAGTGACTACTGACGCGGTGACCTCGAATGGCGAGGGAACACGTGCACGCGCCGGGGGGATACGGAAGTGGTTCGGTGACCACGTGCTGGCGTCGTTCGACACGTTCGGACGTCAGATGGGGATGTTCGTCGAGGTGTTCCGCGTACTGATCGTGGACATCGTCAAGCGCCGTTTCCCGTTCGGTGAGTTCATCCGGCAGTGTGCGTTCATGTCGAGCACCTCGGTGTTCCCGACGTTTCTGGTCGCCATCCCGATCGGTGTGATCGTGTCGATCCAGGTTTCCAACATCGCCGGGCAGATCGGTGCCACCTCGTTCTCGGGCGCGGCCACCGGTCTCGGCGTCATCCGGCAGGGCGCACCCCTGGTGACCTCGCTGTTGCTCGCCGGCGCGGTGGGGTCGGCGATCGCTGCCGACCTGGGATCGCGCACCATTCGCGACGAGATCGATGCCATGCGGGTGATGGGGGTCAACCCGATCCAGCGGCTCATCTCGCCACGTCTGCTGGCGACGATGGTGGTGAGTTTTCTGCTGTGCGGCTTCGTTTGCTTCGTCGGGTTCATCACCGGCTACGTGTTCAACGTTTATTTCCAGGGTGGTACCCCGGGTAGCTACACCGGTACGTTCGCGGCCTTCGCCTCGGTCTCCGACCTGGTGTTCGCAATAGCCAAAGCCGTCATCTTCGGCGCGATCGTGGCGATTGTCGCTTGTGACCGTGGTCTGAGCACCAAGGGCGGGCCGGCCGGCGTCGCGAACTCCGTGAACGCCGCGGTCGTGAACTCGGTGCTGCTGCTGTTCACCGTCAACGTCGTGCTCACGCAGTTGTTCGCGATGCTCTTCCCGGCGAAGGTGGTGTGAGTTGACGGCATCACGGTACGTCCCGCCGGCCCTGCGGCCACTGGAGGCCGCCAAATCGATCTACCGCGGACCGCGCTCCGGGCTGGCCGCGATGGGCCACCTCATCACGTTCCTGGTCAAGTCGATCGGTGCCGTGCCCATCGCGTTCACCCACTACCGCAAGGAAGTGTGGCGCCTGCTCTCCGATGTCGCATGGGGCAATGGAGCCATCGTCGTGGGCGGCGGCACGGTCGGGGTGATGGTGATCCTCGGGGTCATGGGCGGAGCCACGGTCGGCATCGAGGGCTACACCGCCCTCAACTTGCTGGGCATGGGGCCGGTGACCGGCGGGCTCTCGGCGTTCGCGACCACACGCGAGATCGCGCCGCTGCTGGCGGCGACCGCGTTCACCGCGCAATCGGGCTGCCGCTTCACCGCCCAGCTCGGTTCGATGCGGATCAGCGAAGAGATCGACGCGCTGGAGTCCATCGCGATCCGGCCGTTGCCGTATCTGGTCACCACGCGGATGTCGGCGGCCGTGCTGGCGATCGTCCCGCTGTACGCAGTGTCGCTGGCCGCCAACTACATCGCCTGTCAGCTGATGTTCCAGGTACAGAGTGGACAGGGCGCGGGCACCTACACCTACTACTTCAACCAGTTCCTGGTGTCCGGGGACATGGCCTTCTCGTTCGTCAAGGTGATTGTGTTCGTGCTGCTGACCACGTTCATCCAGTGCTACTACGGATACTTCGCGTCGGGCGGTCCCGAGGGGGTGGGCGTGGCGGCCGGTCACGCGATCCGGATGGCGATCATCGTCATCGTCTTCGCCAATCTGGTCATGACACTGGTGTTCTGGGGCACGTCACCCGGAATCCAGATCTCGGGTTAGGGGGAGACCGATGCAAATCGACACCGACGGCAGGAATCCCTCGCTGGTGCAGTACATCCTGCGTGGGGTCGCCTTTCTGGTGGCGTTGCTCATCCTGTTCGTGCTGCTGTTCATGCGCTATCAGGGTGTGTTCACCTCCACGGTTCCCGTCACCGCGAAACTGACCGATGTCGGCGACGGACTGATCACGCAGGCCGACGTCCGCTACAACGGTCTGATCGTCGGATCGGTGAAGTCGATCGAACTCAGCGACGAGGTCGGCCCGGGCAATCTGCAGTACAAGAACGTCGAGATCGACGTCGATCCCGCGCAGGCCGAGGGAATTCCGGCCAACGTCACGGCGCGTACGGTGCCCGCCAACCTCTTCGGTGTGAACTCGGTGCAGCTGGTCCGGCCCGCCGACGTGAGCACCGAGCACCTGTCCTCCGGCGACGTCATCCCCGCCGACGAATCGATGGCGACGCTGAAACTCCAGGACGCGCAGAATGAGCTGCGCACGCTGCTGCGTGCGGTGCCGCCGGAAGACCTCGCGTCGGTACTGGGGGTGATCGCCGACGCGCTCGAAGGCGGTGGCGCGGTGTTCGGCGCATTCGTGCCGCTGCTGGACAACTACTGGCAGAAGATCAACGCCCAGTTCCCACCCGGTGCACCTGGCGGTTTCGACAACTTCGACAATGCGGTACGTGGATTGTCGGAGAGCACTCCCGAGCTCCTGGACACTCTGGGCCGCAGCGTCATCCCGGCGATGACCATAGCCGAGAAGCAGCAGGATCTCACTGCGATGCTGTCGGCCGGCCAGGGCCTGCTCGACGAGACCCAGGCGTTGTTCGCCGCCAACGGCGACCGCGGCAAGAGCGTCGTGCGCGACCTCAATCGCACCGTCGGGGCCGCGGTGTTGGAGCCGGAATCGCTACCGCAGGCGCTCGACGCGCTGAACAACCTCGCTGCGCGGGTGCTGACGGTGTTCACCGGCGTCAACGGGCACCCCCAGCTGAACATCGGCGTGAACTTCGGTGCGTTCCAGCGATACACACGCCAGAACTGCCCGGTCTACAACGCCGGCGAGTACGGCACCATGCGCGGACCGAACTGTCAGGGTCCGGGCACCGGCACCGGACCGACGAGCTCGGGGCCGCTGCTGATCTACCCGTCCGACGGGATGCGGCGTGCTGCACAGACCTTCGGCGCGGTGAGCACCTCGTCGGACAATCTGACGTTGGCCGAGGCGCTCAAGCGTCAACCGAACGCCGCGGACACGCTGATGTTGGGGCCACTCGTGCAGTCCTCGACCATCAAGCCGGGTGAGTCCGAACGGGGCGAATCCGCACAGGCCGAGGGAGGGGGCCGATGAGTCACGGCCAGGCCAGTATCCGCAAACCGCTCATCGGGTTCTCACTGTTCGCGGTCGTCGCACTGCTGTTGACCTACATCATCTACTCCACGCTGGAACGGTCCCTGCCCGGCGACACGGCGTCGTACAGCACCTACTTCAACGACGCCTCGGGACTCGCCTCCGGTGACGACGTCCGGATGGCGGGGGTGCGGGTCGGTCGGGTGTCCGACATCGCCCTCGATGACGGGCGGGCCCGTGTCACGTTCGAGGTGCAGACCGACCAGCCGGTGTTCACCAACACGATGGCGGCGATCAGGTATCAGAACTTGATCGGGCAACGATATCTGTCGCTGACGCTGGTGCCGGATGAGCCGAGTACCCCGTTGGCTGCCGGTGCGAGTTTGCAACAACCCTCCGAGGACTCGTTCGACGTGACCAAGTTGCTCGCTGGTTTTCAGCCGGTCTTCGAGACGCTCGACCCCGAACAGGTCAACGCGCTGTCCGAAGGACTGGTGCAGGCATTCCAGGGCAACGCGGTCTCGCTGAGCTACACCGTCGCCGAGGTGGGTCAGGTCGCCAGTGACATGGCCGACCGCGACGCGGTGATCGGCGCGATCATCGACAATCTGAGCGGCGTGATGCGAGATCTCGCGATGCAGGGCAGTCAGGTGAGTACCGTGATCGACAGCATCGGCAGCCTCATCGAGAACCTGAACAGCAACTCGGCTGCGTTCGGCCAGTCGGTGTCGCAGATCGGTGAGACCGCAACCGGTTTCGGTGATGTCCTGGCGCAGAGCCGGTCGTCGCTCGCCGACGCCGCCGACAACGCGCGCGCTGCCACCGACACCCTCATCGCCAACGGCGCGAAACTCGACAACATGGCACAGCAGCTGCCGATCTTCCTCGGCCACTTCCCGCTGGTGCAGGGGCAGGGCGCGTACCTGAACATCTACGCCTGCGATCTCGACATCGCCATCGGCGACGTCCTGTTCCCTCCGGGAATCATCAACAAGATCGGCGGGACGAAACACTCGGAGGTGTGCCGATGAGACGATGGCGCAACCACTACAACGAGAACCGGCGCATGTGGTACGGGGCGATAGGCGCGGTGGTGATCGTCCTGTTGACGCTCGGTGTGGTCGGGATCGCCCAGGCCCATCTCGGCAAGAAAACCTATATCGGTGAGTTCGCCCAGGCAGGCGGAATCCGCCCGGGCGACAAGGTGCGGGTGGCCGGCATCGACGTCGGTGAGGTCAGCGCGACCGAACTCGCCGGCAATCAGGTCGACGTCACCATGAAGGTGGACCAGGATGTCGACGTCACCGCGAACGGATCGGCGGAGATCAAGATGTCGACGCTGCTCGGGCAGCGCTATGTCGATGTGTCGCTGGGTGATTCACCCGATCCACTCGACGGCGAGCGGATCACCGACACCCGGGTACCCTACGACCTGCAGAAGACGATCGAGGAGGGGACACCGATCATCGCCGGAATCGACGATGTGGAACTGTCGGAGAGTATTCGGACGCTCAACCGGCAACTGGCCGGAGCGCCCGCGGTGACCAAACCGACCCTCGACTCGCTGACCGAGATGTCGAAGGTGATCACCAATCGTCGCGATCAGATCAACCAATTGGTCAGTGACACCAAAGCGGTCACCGGGATCGTCGACGACAGTCAGGCGCAGTTGTCGATCATCGTCGGTCAGGGGCAGCAACTGGCCGAGAAGATCGCCGCGCGTGAGGCGTTGGTGACCCGAATGCTCGACGGTATCGCCCAGCTCACCGAGCAGGCGCGTGCGGTGGCCGCGGAGAACGGCAATCAGTTCGCACCGATCATGGCCAACCTCAACACGATGTCGCAGGGCTTGGAGAAGAACCGCGAGAATCTGCGCAAGATGCTCGAGATTCTGCCGGTCACGGCCCGGGTCACCAACAACACCATGGGCGACGGTCCATACGCGAACGGCTATCTGCCGTGGGGCATCTTCCCGGACAACTGGCTGTGCACCGCACGGGTGGTGGACGGATGTTGATCACCACCAGGCGGGGGCGTGCCAACCGGATGCGTCGCTCGCTGGCGTTGACCGCAGTCTCGTTGTTAGCGGTGCTCGGGCTGTCCGGCTGCTCGCTGATCCCTGCGTCGTGGACCGCCGCGTTCGGCTCGGCGATCGAGGCCACTGCGTACTTCGACGATGTCTCCGGGCTGTACGAAGGCAACGACGTCGCCGTGCTGGGGATGCCGGTGGGTCAGGTGACGTCGGTGCAGCAGCAGGGCAACCGGGTGAAGGTTACCTTCACCGTCGACAAGGACGTGCCGGTGCCAGCGGACGCGACCGCAGCCATTGTGAACACGTCCATCGTGACGACGCGACACATCGAACTCTCGCCGGCCTACACCGAGGGACCAGAACTCGCCGACGGAGGTGTCATTCCCGAGACCAAGAGCCCGGTGTCGGTGGGTGAGCTGTTCGACTCGATCGACCGGTTGATGGAGTCGCTGTCGGGGGATGCGCCCGGTGAGGGCCCGATCGCCGACATGATCGACATCACCTCGGGCATCACGAGTGGCAACGGTGAGCGGATGCGGGTGGCCCTCGACGAACTGGGCAAGGCCGCCGAAGTGGCCTCGGGCAACGGGGACGCGCTCGTCGACATCATCCGGACCGTTCAGGCGCTCACCACGACGCTGGTGGACAAATATCCCAAGATGACCGCCTTCTCCAACTCCATCAACGACGTGGCGGAGATGCTGGGTAGGCAGGCACCGGGGCTACAGGCCACTCTGGCCGACGTCAATGCCACGCTGCGGAACACGTCGGAGTTCCTGCAGAACAACTCCGGCACCATCAGCTCGTCGACGGGACGGCTCGCGGCGTTGACCGCCAACCTGAGCGACTTCTCCCGTCAGGTGGTCGAGACCATCGACATCGCACCGCTGCTGTTCCAGAACCTCAGCAATTCGGTCTCGGCGGAACAGGGTGCCTGGCGCGCACAGGTCCTGCTCGACAAGTCGCTGATCGACACCGAACTCGTGTCGACGTTCTGTCAGGCGATCAACCTGCAGAAGAACGGTTGTCGCACCGGTCAACTCAAGGACTTCGGCCCGGACCTCGGTGTCTTCTCGGCGATGCTGGAGCTCACGAAATGACCGGCCGTGATCAGATGCGTCCGTTCCGGACCGTGCATGGGCGGCGCCGTGATCGCCGAATCGGGCGCCGCTGGGTGGTGGCATTCACCGCTGCGGCCACGCTGGCCATGTCGGGATGCGGCGTCGTTCCCGGACTGACCGTCGAGCAGATCCCGCTGCCGGCGCCCGGCGGCATCGGTGACTCCATCACGTTGACCGCGGACTTCGACAACGCGCTCAACCTGCCCACTCGCGCCAAGGTGAAGCTCAACGGCATGAACGTGGGGCAGGTGTCGGAGATCGAGGCGGAGAACTACAGCGCCATCGTCACGATGCAGGTCGGGACCGCGACCAAATTGCCCGTCGGTACCGGCGCCGAACTACGGCAGGCCACCCCGCTCGGCGACGTGTTCGTCGCGTTGTTGCCACCGCCGGGTAGCCCGGAGGGCTACCTCGGCGACGGGGACCAACTGACCGGCCCGACGTCGGCGGCCGCGACAGTCGAGGACCTACTGGTCAGCACGGCCGGTGTGGTCGACAGCGGATCGCTCAATTCGCTGACGGTGATCCTCACCGAGTTGAGCAATGCGGTCGCCCCGAATCCCGATGCGCTGTCCGGCTCGATCGAAGGATTGACCACCGCGATCACCAAGTTCAACGAGAACGCCGCCCGGGTCGACGAATCGATGCGCTACACCCAGGTGCTGACCGGTCAGCTCGCCGCCGGCCGCGCTCAGATCATGGCCTCGATCGACAAACTCGGTCCCGCCGTGGACGCGGTCAACGGCCAGATCGGCCAGATCCTGACGACGCTGGACAAAACCAATCAGGTGACGGCGGCCACCAACGACTTCCTGCAGTCCGACGGCGGCAACCTCGTCGAACTGCTGGCGAATCTGAACACCGCCCTCGGCGGTTTGCGTGAAGGCGCCAAGACCTTGGGTCCGCTGGCCGACAACCTGGCCGAGCTGACCCCGAAATGGGTGAAGGCGACCCCGGGCAGTGCGGCGGCGCTGTCGTCGAAGGTGTACTACCTCAATCCGGGCGTCGGTTTCGACGCGGCGACGCGTCTGCCGGAGTTGGAGGACGTCGACTCGGCGTCGGAGTCGTTGCAGCAGACGCTGACCCGCTTGCTGGCACGACTGTCCGGAACGAAGGGGTGCTGCGGATGAGCGCGGTGACCGGTCCGATCACCTGGGTGCGCAAGCATTCGATCCTGGTCGGCAACATCGGACTGATCCTGGTGATGGTGGTGGGTTTGGCGTATCTGTCCTTCGGGGCGTTGCGCTGGGACCCGTTCCGCGGCACCTATCAGTTGACCGTGCACTTCCCGAACTCCGGCGGTCTGCAGGAGACATCGGGAGTCACCTTGCGGGGCGCCCGGATCGGTGATGTCCAGCAGATCCGGGTGCAACCGGAATCGGTGGACGTCACCGTCGAGATCGCCGAGGACGTCCAGATCAATCGCAACGCGGTGGTGGCCGCGCTCGGGCTGTCCGCGGCGGGCGAGCAGTACGTGGACTTCCAGCCCGCGACGGCGGACGGCCCGTACTTCGTGAACGGCGATGAGATCGCCATCAACCAGACTCGCGTGACCGCGCCGTTCCCGCAGACACTGGAGGCGACGCTCAACGTTGTCGACCAGATCGATCCCGTCGAATTGCGTTCGGCCATCGACAACTTGGAGGTGGCTCTCGGGGCGGATGGTTCGGGCGACAACGTTCTGCGATCGCTGTTCGTCTCCGGTGGAACGATCTTCGCCGATCTGGCCCGGGTGTTGCCGCAGACCACGAAACTGATCTCCGACACCGGCACCATCCTGAAGACGACGGCCGACATCCAACCCGATCTGGGCACCACGGTCGACTCGATGAGTACCCTCGTCAACGCTGCTGTGGCCGCCGACAAAGAGCTACGGGTGTTGCTCGATCAGGGACCCACGCAGCTGACGAGTCTGACCGGTTCGATGAACCAGATCCGTGATCCGATCACCGACGTCCTTACCCAGTTCGTCGACATCGCGCGCCAAGGTGCGTTGCGAGCGCCCGCGATCGCCAATCTGTTGCCGTCGATCCGGGACGCGAGCATCAAGAGTCTGAGCATGTTCCACGACGGGGCATGGTGGGCGTTCGGATCGGTCTACCCACGGCCGAGCTGCAACTACGCGGTCACCCCGGTGCGCCCGACCAAGATCCTGGAATTGAGCGTTCCGACCAATCTGTACTGTGTCACTGAAGATCCGAATCAGCAGATCCGCGGATCGGCCAATGCGCCGCGCCCGCCTGGCGACGACACCGCCGGCCCGCCGCCGAATTTCGACCCGAACGCGCGGACCGTGCCGCTCGACAAATGACGTGAAGAGTAGGAATGACCGAGCAGGACAAGCCGACTGACCCCGACCGCGCCCCCGAGGTGCCCGAGCCGGACTCCGACAGCGGGGGTGCCGAGACCGCGCCGACCCCGCCTCGACCGCGAACCAAGTCCGCACGAAATCGCGCGGCGGGGACCGGGTTGTCGGCAGCCGACTCCGGCGCCGCAGACCGTGGCACCGCAGACAGTGGCACCGCAGACACCGGCGGCCCCAGCGCCGACAGTCGCGATTCGTCTGATGCGGTACCGGGGCCGACCTCACAACCCCGTCAGATCTCGCTGACCTTCACCACTGCCGGACTGGCCAAGGTGCTCGCCGTCGTGGTGGTGATCGCGGCCGTGATGGGGGTGGCGCTGCTCGGGTGGGGCTACTACCAGGAGCGGCAGCGACTCGACGCCTTCGATGGCAGCAAGGCCGCGTCCGAGGAGTTCGTCACGAAGTTGGTCAGCACGATGACCAAGGACGGTGTCGGCAATATGAAGGAGTTGCTCGGCCCGTTGTCGACCGGCGAGTTCAGACAGCATCTCGAGCAGCAGCAGTCCGATACCGCGCAGGCCGTCGAGCAACTCAACCTGCAGGACGCCCAGTCGGCGGTCAAGTCGGTGTCGGTGGAGACCTTCGACACCGACTCCGCCCGTACGGCGGTCCTGATGGAGGTCAGTGGCAAGAGCGCCATCGCCCCAGAAGGTGGCAAGAGTCTGATGCTGCTGTGGCTCGATCTGCGCCACGAGGACGGGCGATGGCTGGTGTCGGAACTCAGTGGGGCCCAGGCCGGCATCGGCGAGGAACAGGGTGGTGCGAATGGCGCCCAACCGGCGCCTGCCGCGCCCGCTCCCGCCGGCTGAGGTTGGCCAAGGCGGCACCGTGGCCACCGGCTGGCCTGTGACGATCCGTTTGTCAGTCGGTTCGGGTCAGCAACGCCACACCGTGAAAAGTGGCGAGCTCAGTGAGTGCGGTCGGCACACCGCCGTCGATCGTCCGTCCGGGGGCGGGCCCGAGCACGTCTTCCCACCGGCCGGTGGGAAGGGTGAGGGTCGTTGCCGCGCGGCCGGTGTCGGACAAGCTGTGGGTGAGTCGGGTTGCGATCACGATGACCTCGGCGCGGCCGCTCGCTCCGCGTGCGAACGCGATCACGTGGTCGGCACCCCGACCGTCGGCGTGGATCGGCGTGTAGTCGCCGCCTGCGCCGAATGCGGTGGGATGGGCGGTGCGCGCCCGTAGCGCAGCCTGGATCAGGTGGGTTTTCGGGTGTTCTGTCGAGCGGTTGTGGTCGACTGGGCGGCGATTGTCCGGATCCACCAGCGAGTCATCCCACCACTGGGTGCCCTGATAGATGTCGCCGACGCCCGGTCCGAGTAGGGCGATCAACTTGCGGCCCAACGTTTCGGACTGCCAGCTCGGCGTGATCTCGGTGACCAGCGCCGAGATCGTCTGCGCCGCAGTACCGGTGGTGATCGCGATGATCCACTCGGCGAGGTCGGACTCGAATTCCTCGTTCACCTCGGTCCACGTGGTGTGCAGTCCCGCCTCTCGGGCCGCCTTGGTCGCGTAATCGGTGATGCGGGTGCGCAGGATGTCGTCGACCGGCCCCTGGACTGGCCACACTCCGATGATGTTCTGCAACAGGAAGTATCCCGTGAGATCGTCGGGTGGCGGAGCCATCTTCCACAGGTCGGACACCACCATCGACCATCGCTCGGGCACCTGGGTCAGTATCGCGATGCGAGCGCGGACATCCTCGCCACGCTTCGTGTCATGCGTGGCGGTGGTCGTCATCGCCCACGGCCACTGCGTGCCACGACGGATGTTGTGGGCGTGAAAGTCTCGTATGCTCACCGCGGGGTCGGCCGGATCGCCACCCACCTCCTGCGCCGACACCAGCCGCGCCGTGCGATAGAAAAGGCTGTCCTCGACGCTCTTGGCGGTCACCGCGCCACACGTCTGGGCCAGTCGCGAGGTTGCCGCACCGGGGCTCGCGGTGGCGCGGACCACCAACTCCAGCGCCTCGGCGAGCCGCGGAATCCGCACGGCGATGGCCGAGGCCACCCGCTCGAGCCGGGAGCGCAGCGCGGGATAGTCGGCGCGGTACACGCCGAGTTCGGCGATGAGTTCGGCCGTGGCATCGGCCACGGCTGCCGCGTCGGCAGACGGATCGGAGTGGGTGATCGCCCGAACCAGCCGACGATGCTCGGTGGGAAACATCTCGCGCAACGTTGCCAGTTTGCGTGCGCGTTCGGTGCGGTGCAGCCAGTCGGAATCACCGGGTTGCCCGGTGATCCGCTCATGGATCTCCCCGAGTTCGACGATTCCGCTCGGCGCGGTGAACACCCCGTCGATGATGCGCAGTTGATCGTAGCCGGTGGTGCCGTCGACCGGCAGTGACGGTTCCAGTGGTTCGTCGGGGGCGAGGATCTTCTCGATGTAGAGCAACCGGCGTTCGCCTACGTCGCTGCGCAGCCTACGCAGATAAGATTGCGGATCCCAGAGTCCGTCGGGATGGTCCACGCGCACACCGTCGATGAGGTCCTCGTCGATCAGATCGAGCAGCCAGTCGTGAGTTGCTGCATAGACTGCCGGCTCCTCCTGCCGCAGTCCGGCGAGTTCGTTGACGGTGAAGAATCGGCGGTACCCGATCAGTCCGCTGTTCCAGGGGACCAGTCGGTAGTGCTGTCGCTCGTGGACGTCGATCGGGTTGCCGGCCGCGGCCGAGCCGGGAGTGATGGGAAATGCGTGATCGTAATAGTGCAGGTGACCATCGGAGACGGTGAGCGGGGACAGGTCGCCGTCGGCCGCGAGGACGGGCAGGGCGATCTTGCCATCGGCCCCGTTGGCGGTGGAGAAGTCCACATCGAACCACGAGGCATAGCGGGACCCCGAACCGTAGCGCAGCAGGTCGCTGAACCACGGGTTCTGCGTGACGTCGGCGACCCCGGTGTGGTTCGGGACGATGTCGACGATCAGGCCGAGACCGGCCGTACGTGCCGCGGCGCGGAGCTCCCGGAGCCCGTCGAGTCCACCGAGCGTCGGCGACACCGCCGGGGGCGGCACCCAGTCGTAGCCGTGTGTCGAACCGGCCGTGGCCCGTCCGATCGGGGACAGGTAGACGTGACTGATCCCGAGGGACACCAGGTGATCCAGGATGCCGATGACGTCAGCGAAACCGAAGTCGGGGGTGAGTTGGATCCGGTAGGTGGCGACGGGCTCCCGCTGCCCGCCGACGCCGGGTGGTGAGGGAGTGGCCATCACCGTCGACTCACGACGTCCTGCGCAGGACCAACACCGAGCGCGCGCCCACGGTGACCACCGAATCGGCGGTGGCGGTCATGTCGGTGGTGCCGGTCGGATCGGTGGTGTCGAGTTCGCCCACCCATTCTGTGCCCCAGGAGGACGGTGGGAGCGTGAAGTCGATGTCGCCGTCGTGGGCGTTGAAACAGACGATGAAACTGTCGTCGACGATCTTCTCTCCGCGCTCGTCCGGCTCTCCGATCCCGTCACCGTTGAAGTACACCGCGAGGCTGCGGCCGAACCCGCTGTCCCAGTCCTCGGAGGTCATCTCCTGGCCGGCCGGGGTCAGCCAGGAGATGTCCAGCGTCTGCTCGCCCCATCGGATCGGTTTGCCGGCGAAGAACCGCCGACGACGGAACACCGGGTGTCGGGTGCGCAGGTTGATCGCCTTGCGGGTGAACTCGAGCAGGTCGGCGTTCTTCTCGGCCAGCGCCCAGTCCATCCAGGAGAGCTCGGAGTCCTGGCAGTACACGTTGTTGTTGCCCTGTTGGGTGCGGCCGAGTTCATCTCCGTGGGCCAACATCGGTGTGCCCTGGGAGAGGAACAGGGTGGCCAGGATGTTGCGTTGCTGGCGGCCACGCAGCGCCAACACATCCGGGTCGTCGGTCGGTCCCTCGACCCCACAGTTCCACGAGCGGTTGTGGCTCTCCCCGTCCCGGTTGTCCTCACCGTTGGCGCTGTTGTGTTTCTCGTTGTAGGACACCAGATCCTGCAGGGTGAAACCGTCGTGGGCGATCACGAAGTTGATGCTCGCCAGTGGCCGTCGACCGGTGGCCTCGTAGAGATCGGAGGAGCCCGTGAGGCGGGACGCGAACTCGCCGAGCGTGGACGGTTCCCCGCGCCAGTAGTCGCGAACCGTGTCGCGGTACTTGCCATTCCATTCGGTCCACAATGGTGGGAAGTTGCCCACCTGGTAGCCGCCTTCGCCGACGTCCCATGGTTCGGCAATCAGTTTCACCTGGCTGACAACCGGATCTTGTTGCACCAGATCGAAGAACGCCGAGAGCCGGTCCACGTCGTGCAGTTCGCGGGCGAGCGTGGACGCCAGATCGAAGCGGAACCCGTCGACATGCATCTCAAGCACCCAATAGCGCAGCGAGTCCATGATCAATTGCAGGGTGTGTGGGTGACGTCCGTTGAGGCTGTTGCCCGTCCCGGTGTAGTCCATGTACATCTCGGGATTGCCGTCCACGAGACGGTAATACGCGGCATTGTCGATACCGCGGAACGAGATCGTGGGGCCGAGGTGATTGCCCTCGGCGGTGTGGTTGTAGACCACATCGAGGATGACCTCGATGTCGGCGCGGTGGAACTCGCGCACCATGGCCTTGAACTCGGTTACCGCCGCAGCCGGCTGTTCGGGTTGCGAGGCGTACTCAAGATGCGGCGCGAGGAAGCCGAAAGTGTTGTAGCCCCAGTAGTTTCGGAGGCCCTTGTCGATCAGGACGAAATCCTGCATGAACTGGTGCACCGGCATCAGTTCGATGGCGGTGATTCGGAGTGATTTCAGATGATCGATGATGACCGGGTGGCACAATCCGGCGTAGGTGCCGCGGAGATGTTCGGGTACGTCGGGATGAGTCGCCGTCATCCCTTTGACATGCGCCTCGTAGATGACGGTCTGGTGGTAGGGGTGACGTGGTGGTCGGTCGTTCTGCCAGTCGAAGTATGGGTTGATGACCACCGAGACCATGGTGTGGCCGAGCGAGTCGAGTTGCGGCATGTCGGTGGGATGTGCCGACGCCATCGGCACGCTGGGGGTGGCGGTACTCGTCGTTGCCGGGCTCGGTTCACCGCTGGTGGCTCGCACGGGGTCGGTCTGCACGGGCGTGTCGGCGTCGACTGCTGCATCGACCTGATTTTCCGCGTTCTCGACAGTGGCGGCCGGTGCTGCGGACGACGTTGCCGTGCCCGAGGGCCCGTCACCGGATTCGGCGGCGGGTTCGGATTCCGGGGCGTGCTCGTCAGGGTCGGACATGGCGTAGGAGAACAACGCCGGGTCGCCGTCGAAATCGCCGTGAAATGCCTTGCCGTACGGGTCGAGCAGCAGCTTGCTCGGGTCGCACCGTAAACCTTGCGCCGGGTCGTAGGGGCCGTGTACCCGGAACCCGTAGAACTGACCCGGCCCGATGTTGGGCAGGTAGCAATGCCAGCAGTATCCGTCGACCTCTTCGAGCCGGATTCGTTGCTCCACGCCGGTCGCGTCGATCAGACAGAGATCGACCGCGGTCGCGACCTCGGAGAAGAGCGAAAAATTGGTTCCCACACCGTCATAGGTGGCGCCCAGCGGGTACGCGTTGCCCGGCCAGACGACAAACGGTGTCGATTCCGTACTGCTGGGAGACCAGGTGCCGGGTGTGGGGATGTCGACCATCTCGGCGGGTTCGGCTGAGTCCCGCCCATCCGCGTCGGGGGCCGGCGACGGGGTCATCTCGGCCTTCGGCGATTCCATGACATGACACTAGCCGTCAATGGTCGGGGGTTCATCTCGGAGCGATCGCGCGCTGGTGTGGCGTGGGCGACTATCTCGGCGCCGCTGGGCCGGTCCATGGAGCGGCCGCGGCCATCTGCCGTCCCAGCTCATCGGTGAGGCTACGAACATAGGTGGCGCTCAGGTGGTGCCAATCCTTGTAAACCACGATGTTGCCGACGATCGCCGGACACAGTTCGGCGTCACAGACCCCGTCGGAAAGGTCCAGGGCATGGAAGCCCGGGCGGGTGGCAGCCAGGGCCAGCGCGGGGTCCTCCGGGGCGAGCGCGACGTCGCGGCGCGTGGCGCAGCTCGTCGCGGTGCCGCCGTCGGCCAGGCACGTCGGAGTGTCGATCAAGCCTTTCGCGTTGTGCGGCCACGGTGTGTCGCGGATGCCGAACACCTCGATGCCGGCGTCGAGGAACTCGTCGAAGATGGGGGTGTAGGTGGGTGGCACCCAGTCGCCGGGCTGATAATCGCGCGGCCGGGTCGAATTGGTGAACACCGCGGTCGGCTTGTCGGCGATCACCTTCTTCATCACCCGCATCACCCAGTCGTGACATTGCGGATACGGTACGCCGTCTTGCTTCGGGACCAGCTCGGTCGACATCGGGCACCCCATCTTGAGGTAGGTGGTGACCTTGAAGTGGTTACGCCGGCCCAGCTCGTCGAGCGCCGAGATCCACATCTCGGCGTGTGATCCGCCGATCAGTGCGACGGTCTCGGTGGCGTTCGGGTCACCGTAGACGCCGACATGGATCTCAGGGTCCTCGAAGTTGCTCATGTAGCCATCGGTAGAAGTCTCCGGGAAATCCTGCGTGACCATCAGCGGCGACGGCTGCGGGTCGACCGCGGGAACGGGCCACCCGTTCAGCAGCGCGCGGGCCCCCGGGTAGGTCCGTGGGTCCAGGTTTCTGGTGTCCACCACCATCGTGGACACCCGGTGGTCCCACACCTTGATGCCGATGCCGGTCACCAACGTGCCGATGACCAGAATCGATGTCACAACCGATGTGTAGGTCAGCCACCGATACCGACCGTCGCGACGCGCATGCGACGGCTCGGAGCGCCCGCCACGGAGCGGGTCCTCGATGTAGCGCTTGGTGAGCCATGCCAACCCGACCGACACCGTGAGCAGGCCGACACCTTCGAGGACGCTCGCGTGGTTCTTCTCTCGCCAGGTCAGATAGAAGATCAACAGCGGCCAGTGCCAGAGGTAGAGGGCGTAGGCGATGCTGCCCAGCCACACCGGCCACCGACTGGCGAGCATGCGATTGACCGGCGGCAGCCCCTGCGGACCATCGGAGCCGGGTCGCGGACGCTCCAACGCGGTGGCACCCGCCCAGATGATCAGCAGCGTGGAACCGACGGGGACCAGCGCCCACGGCCCCGGATACGCGTTCACGCCGTCGATCCACCAGCCGCAGGTCACGATGAGGGCCAGCGCGACGATCGCGGCAACCGTCCGGAGCCATCGCGGGACCCGCCAACTGGGCAACCAGATGGCGAGCAGGCCACCGGCCAGCGGCTCCCAGACGCGGGAGAAGGTGTCGTAGTAGTTGAACTGCTGGTTGACGCCCATCCGCATGTGCGCCCAATAGAAGGAGACCAGCGCCACCGCCAGCACGGCGACACCCACCACAACCCGGATCACCCGGGGTTCGGCCACCGGCGCGAGGAACCGCGCGCAGAGCTTGATCAATGCCGCGAAGGCGAGCGCGACCAGCATGGTGAGCACGAAGAACTGGCCCTGCACCGACATCGACCAGATGTGTTGCAACGGGCTGTTCGCCGAGCTCGCCGCCAGATAGTCCTGGGAATTGAAGGCCAGATGCCAGTTCTGGTAGTAGAGGGCGCTGGCGATGAGTTCGCGCCCGATACTCACCCAGCGGGTTTGCGGGATGATGATCACGGTCAGGACGGCAACGGCGATCAGTACCGTGAACAGTGCCGGGATCAGGCGCCGCAGCAGGCGTTTGAGACGTGGCCACGGATTGATGGTGTCGCGCAGCGTCACATGGGTGGCCTGGCTGTGGATGGCATGACGCAGCAGCGAGCCCAGGAAAAAGTAGCCGGACAGGGCCAGGAACACGTCCACCCCGCCCGACACCCGGCCGAACCACACATGGAAGCAGGCGACCAGCGCGATCGCGATGCCGCGCAGACCGTCGAGGTCGGTGCGGTACGCGGGCACGTTGTCCGCCGGAGCCGGACCGGCCGGGGTGGCGGTGTGGATAGGGGCTGCCACTGCCTGGATGCGTCCTTCTGTTATCGGTGGCCGCTGGGGCCGGGTTGTCGCAATCGGACCCGACCGGTGGTCATCACGTGATAGAGGCCGTAGGTCCGCCCAGCAATCTACATGCCGCCGCACCGAGATCTCGATTCGACGCGGCGTGCCGAGGCGAGTGTCGTACCCGCGCTGACCTTTACTTTTCTTTACCTTGCGGTACGCTGGCGGCGGTCGTCAGACGTTGTGCCCGCATCCGGGCACCGTCGAGGATCACGCTCAGACCGCCGGAGAACTCCGCGGTGAAGTCGCGTCCGGACGGTCCGGTCACCTGGAGTCGTTCCATCTGCGACCGGGTCTGCTCCTCGATCGTCAGCCCGATGGTCAGCTGGCACACGGCGGTCGCCACGGCCTGCGCGTCACGCTCGTCGAGTCCGCCGTCCCGCGCCACCGCCGCCAGTTGCCCCGCAATGGTCCGCGCCGACAGTCCGCTGGCCCAACTCGAGGACACGATCTCCGCGCTGTCGGGGACGTCGAGCAGGGCAGCGCGCAGGCCCGTGGCGAGGTAGGCCAGGCGCTGATCCCAACCCAGATCCTGCGGTGCCGCTGGGATCTGCTCGAGGATGTCGTCGGACAGCGCCGCCAGCAGGGTCTGCTTGTTGGGGAAATGCCAATACAGGGCGTTCGGGCGGACGCCGAGATCGGCGGCCAGACGCCGCATCGACAGATCGGCCAGGCTGTGCTCGGCGAGGATCTCCCGCGCCGCCTGCAGGACGTCTGCTCGACTGTTGCTCACCCGGCCAGGATAAGGGTCCTGTACACCGTTCAGGAAAATACCTGTACAGTGTCCAGGACATCGATCCTGTACAGCGTTCAGGATCAGGTAATCCCGGCGCATACGCGCCCCGACAAACTCGTGAGGGTGATCCGGCGTGGACGATGCCACCATCAGCCGCATCGATGCCGAGCACATCTGGCATCCGTACGGCGCTCTGCCGGCGGCAGTGGCGCCGATCGTCGTTCGGGGTGCCCGGGGCGTCCGGATCGAATTGGCCGACGGCCGACACGTGGTGGACGGGATGAGTTCGTGGTGGGCGGCGATCCACGGGTACCGGCATCCGGTGCTTGATGCGGCGCTCGCCGGGCAGGTCGAATCGATGTCACATGTCATGTTCGGCGGTCTCACCCATGAACCCGCGGCGCGACTGGCTCAACTGCTGGTCGAGATCACCCCGCCCGACCTGCGCAAGATCTTCTTCTGCGACTCCGGCTCGGTGTCGGTAGAGGTCGCGGTCAAGATGGCCGTTCAGTATTGGCGTAGCCGCGGCGAACCCCGGCGACATCGACTGCTGACCTGGCGGGGTGGCTACCACGGTGACACCTTCGCCCCGATGAGCGTGTGCGATCCCGACGGCGGGATGCATGCGATGTGGACCGACGTCCTCACCGATCAGGTGTTCGTGCCCCCGCCCCCGCGTGACTTCGACGAGCGCTACGTCGCCGTCCTGGAAACAGCCGTCGCCGAGCACCGGGAACGGCTCGCCGCGGTAATCGTCGAGCCCGTCGTGCAGGGGGCGGGCGGTATGCGGTTCCACGACCCGCGCTATCTCTCCGAACTCCGGCGCATCTGCGACGAGTCGGGTGTGCTGTTGATCTTCGACGAGATCGCCACCGGATTCGGTCGTACCGGCGAACTGTTCGCCGCCCACCATGCCGGCGTGACCCCCGACATCATGTGCCTGGGCAAGGCGCTGACCGGCGGCTACCTGACGCTGGCGGCCACCATGTGCACCAGTGAGATCGCCGGGGTGATCAGCGCGGGGGAGGCCGGTGGGCTCGCGCACGGCCCGACCTTCATGGCCAATCCACTCGCCTGTGCGGTGGCCGTCGCCTCCGTGGAGGAACTGCTCGCCTCGGACTGGCGGGCCCGCGTGCAGGCCATCGAATCGGGTCTGCGCGCCGGGCTCGGCGATCTCGCGGCGCGGCCGGGGGTTGCCGATGTCCGCGTCCGCGGAGCCATCGGGGTCGTTGAACTCGACCGCCCGGTCGACATGGTCGCTGCCACGGCCGCGGCCGTCGACGCGGGGGTCTGGTTGCGGCCGTTCCGTAACAACGTCTACGTGATGCCGCCGTTCATCTGCACCGCCGACGACATCGCCACCATCTGCCGTGGAGTTCACGCCGCCGTCGCCGCCAGTCTGTCCGCCGACCACACCGTGGGAGTGATGTCTTGATGACCACGACCGAGCTCACCGATACCGACATCGCCACTCGTGGAGCCGATCCGGCCATCGGCGCGGGCGCCACCGAACAGGGGGCGCTCGGGTGGCTCGCCGACGAGGCCGACCGGGTGCGGACCGCCGGTCTGCATCGCGATCCCATCGTTCGACGCGCCGACACCCCGGTCGTAGACCTCGCCTCCAACGACTACCTCGGGCTCTGCACGCACCCCGAGGTCGTCGCCGGTGGGCAGGCGGCGTTGGCGCAGTGGGGGGCCGGTGCCACAGCCTCGCGACTGGTGGTTGGAACCACTGAGGCCCACATCGAGCTGGAGAACGACCTCGCCGATTTCCTCGGGTTCGACAGCGCGCTGGCCTTCTCGTCGGGATATCTCGCCAACGTCGGCGCCATCACCGCCCTCGTCGGACGCGGCGACCTGATCGTCAGCGACACCGGGACCCACGCGTCGTTGATCGACGGATGTCGGCTCTCGCGCGCACGCGTCGTCGTGGTCGACCGCGGTGATCACCAGGCCGTTCACGACGCCCTGCGCGCTCGCACCGAGCAGCGCGCGCTGGTGGTGACCGACTCGGTGTACAGCATCGACGGCGAACCGGCACCGGTGGCCGACCTGTATGCCGTCGCACGCGACTGCGGGGCGGCGCTGCTCGTCGACGAGGCGCATGCGCTCGGCGTGCGCGGTCCGGGCGGGCGTGGGCTCATCGCCGAACACGGCCTGTCCGGTGCCCCTGACCTGATCATGACCACCGTGCTGTCCAAGTCGTTGGGTGCCCAGGGCGGAGTCGTGCTCGGACCCGAGTTGTTGCGATCGCATCTCGTCGATCGCGCGCGGACGTTCATCTTCGACACCGGCCTCAATCCGGCCGCGGTGGGCTCGGCCCACACCGCGCTGCGGCTGCTACGTGCCGATCCCGCCATGCCGGACCGACTGCGTGAGAACGCGGCTCGACTGGCTGAGGCCATCGGTGCCCCGGCGCCCGCTGCTGCCGTCGTCTCGCTGATCGTCGGGGATCCGCACGCCGCGGTGGCCGCGGCTGCTGCGTGCCGCGAACGAGGTGTGCTCGTCGGGTGTTTCCGTCCGCCGTCGGTGCCCGCCGGGACCTCGCGGTTGCGGCTGACAGTGCGTGCCGATCTCGACGACGTGACGATCGACCGGGTCGCGCGCATCGTGCTCGATGCCTTGCGCACGGTGGGTGCCCGATGATCGCGGCGTCGGAGAACGTGCTGGCGGTTGCGGGCACCTCGACGGACGTCGGCAAGACGATCGTGACCGCTGCGCTGGTGGCCGCCGCCCGCGCGGCGGGTGTGAACCCTGCGGTGTGCAAACCCGCGCAGACCGGCGTCATGCCCGGACAACCCGGCGATCTGGCTGTGATCGAGGACCTCGTCGGGCCGCTGGGCACCGCCGAGTGTGCCCGCTATCCGGATCCCCTCGCGCCGGAGACCGCCGCGCGGCTGGCCGGTGTGCCGCCGCTCGAGCGCGCCGTCGCCCGCGCAGCCATCGATCGCCTGGCCACGAACCACGACGTGACCTTCGTCGAGGGCGCCGGTGGGGTCATGGTGCGCTTGGCGCCGGAGCTGACCCTGCTCGACCTGTGCGCCGATGTCGGCGCATCGGTTCTGGTGGTGGTCCCGGCCGGACTCGGGGCCCTCAATCATGCGGAGCTGACCGTCGGCGCCGTCCGCGCCCGCGGATTGCGCGTCGCGGGTCTGGTGATCGGTTCCTGGCCGACGGAACCCGATCTCGCCATGCGCTGCAACCGCGACGACCTGCCCCGACTGAGCGGAGCCCCTGTCGTCGGGGTCATCCCGGACGGTGCCGGTGCCCTCGACCCGGCGGAGTTCCGTCGGCGGGCGCCGGCCTGGTTCGACCGGGAATGGACGGCCCGCGAACTCGCACCCACCCGGCCGGCGGCAACCCACGTCGCCCCGACGGCACTGTAGATCTCTGCCCGCCGAAGCCTCCCAGATTCTCGCCGACGGCACCCGATTCTCGCCGACAGCAACCCAGCCCATCGATCAACAGTCCAGACAAGGAGTTCTCCCGTGACCCAGGCCCCCGTCGCCCCCGGCACATCGCATTCGCAGACCGCCGACGACATTCTTGCCGTCGCCCGTGAACAGGTTCTCGAGAAGGGCCAGGCGCTCGATCAGGCCCAGGTGCTCGAGGTGCTGCGTTTGCCCGAGGATCGACTCACCGAACTGCTGCAGCTCGCGCACGATGTGCGGATGCGCTGGTGCGGACCGGAAGTCGAGGTGGAGGGGATCATCTCGCTCAAGACCGGCGGTTGCCCGGAGGACTGCCACTTCTGTTCGCAGTCCGGTCTGTTCACCTCCCCGGTGCGGAGTGCCTGGATCGACATCCCATCGCTCGTCGAGGCCGCCAAACAGACCGCCAAGACCGGCGCCACCGAGTTCTGCATCGTCGCCGCCGTGCGGGGCCCGGACAAGCGACTCCTCAGCCAGGTCGCCGCGGGAATCGAGGCCATCCGCAACGAGGTGGACATCCAGATCGCCTGCAGCCTGGGCATGCTCACCCAGGAGCAGGTCGATCAGCTCAAGGACATGGGCGTGCACCGCTACAACCACAACCTCGAGACCGCGCGCAGCCACTTCCCGAATGTGGTGACCACCCACTCATGGGAGGAGCGCTGGGACACGCTGCGCATGGTGCGTGAAGCCGGCATGGAGGTGTGTTGTGGCGGCATTCTGGGGATGGGTGAGAGTCTCGAGCAGCGAGCCGAGTTCGCCGCCGACCTGGCGGCGTTGGAGCCCGACGAGGTGCCGTTGAACTTCCTCAACCCGCGTCCCGGCACCCCGTTCGGCGACCTCGACGTGCTCCCGGCGGCCGAGGCGCTGAAGTCGGTGGCCGCGTTCCGTCTGGCGCTGCCGCGCACCATCCTGCGTTTCGCGGGCGGACGCGAGATCACCCTCGGTGACCTCGGCGCCAAGCAGGGCATCCTGGGCGGCATCAACGCCGTCATCGTCGGCAACTACCTGACCACCCTGGGGCGGCCCGCCGAGGAAGACCTCGACCTGCTGACCGATCTGTCGATGCCCATCAAGGCACTCAACGACAGCATCTAGGCTCGAACAGGTGACCATGTCGATGACGAATCCGGGTTCGGGTGCAACGCCCCGACCGTTGCACTCCACGCTCGAGGTCCCCGGCCCGCTTGCGCAGCCCTGCCGCTTCGGTGTGTACACGGGACTGAAACTGGAGCTGCAGTCGGCCGACGCGATACCGGCGGCCGCCCGCCTCGGTCTGGAGCCACCGCGCTTCTGCGGGCAATGCGGCCGGCGCATGGTGGTGCAGGTACGCCCGGACGGCTGGGGAGCACGATGTTCGCGGCACGGGACGGTCGACTCGACCGAGCTGGGACAACGATGACCGATCCGGCACCGGTCGTCTCCGACGACGATCTGTCTGGCGGTGCGGATGCACGCCGCGGTGTCCACCGGTCGGTGTCCGGGCTCGTGGCGGTGGCCGTGACGGTGATGTTACTCGGAGTCGTGCTCGGCGCGCTCTGGGCGGCGGTGACCCCGGCGCTCAGTGGGCGCGTGGTGTCGGAGGGCTCCGCCGTGGTACCGGCCAGCGCATTCGGGTCCGAGTTCGCGGCTGTCGGTACTTTTGCCCTCCTGCTCTTCGGTTACGGCGTGGTGTCGGTGATCATCGGGTGGACAACTGCTCGATCATGGCGCGGGCCGGTGGGGTTCGGGGTGCTCGCGGTGGCCACCACCATCGGGTCGCTCATCGCGGCCGCCGTCGGCACCTGGGTGGCGGACTGGCGTTTCGACGACCCGCGTGCCCTGCCGGTCGGCTCGACCTTCGACGTGGTGCCCGACCTCTGGCTCGACGGTGCGGTCCGTGGCGGTGCGGGCGGTCCCTGGGTTTTGTTCGTGTGCGCGCCGCTGGCCGCCGCGCTGGTGTATCTGGGCGTCACGCTCGCGGCTCGTCGGGCCGATCTCGGCGTCGGAGATCTGCCCTCGATACCAGAAAACACGCTGTCGGCACCCGCTCCCTGAGTAGCGGGGCATTGGCCGAGCGTGATTACTGTTCCCGAGGAGCCCGGAGCTTGCGGAGGGCGTCACGAAGGGGCAAGTAGTACCCGTTAGACGGTCGACCGGGCACTCGGCATCGGGGCGGCCCCGGCAACCGCGTCGGCGAGCAGTTCCACCGGTACATCGAGTGAACGGCCCAGTGCGACGACGGTGGCGAACGACGGGGTCAGCAACCGCCCACTCTCGATCTTGCGCAGCGTCTCGGGTGAGATGCCGGCGCCTTCAGCGACCTCGGCCACGGTGCGCGGGCCGCGCCATTCCCGCAGCACCGCGCCGAGCCGGCGTCCGGCGGCGATCTGCTCTGGGGTCAGTGGTGCGCGAACCATGCATTCACCTTAGTGGCCCAGCCGCTGAGCTGCACCGGTATGAAAATACCACCACCTCTTCTACTGTGGTATTTAAATACCGACCGCCATCGGGTGACCATGGGCGGGTGACTTGGAGAGGGCGTTGTGATCGAACTGAAGTCGCGTGACGAAATCGCCGCGATGCGAACCACCGGTGGGTTCATCGCGGACCTGCTCGATGACCTGTCTGGTCTGGCGGCTCCCGGGGTCAATCTGCTCGACCTCGAGATGCGGGCCCGCGAGCTCATCCGTCGGCGTGGTGCGGTGTCCTGCTATTGGGATTATGCGCCGTCCTTCGGGCGTGGGCCGTTTCGCAATGTGATCTGCCTATCCCTCAATGATGCTGTGCTGCATGGCCTTCCGTTTGATTGCGCGCTCGCCGACGGCGACGTGCTGAGTATGGACATCGCCGTCTCGATTGATGGCTGGGTGGCCGATTCGGCTCGTACCGTGATCGTGGGCGCCGCCCGCGACGAGGATGAGTTTCTCGTGCAGACCACCGAGCTGGCATTGGCCGCCGGAATCGACGCGGCACGCCCGGGTAATCGGCTCGGCGACATCTCGGCGGCGATCGGCAAGGTCTGCACCTCGCGT
Organism: Gordonia aquimaris; assembly: GCF_026262595.1. Lineage (NCBI taxonomy): Bacteria > Bacillati > Actinomycetota > Actinomycetes > Mycobacteriales > Gordoniaceae > Gordonia > Gordonia aquimaris. The sequence continues at coordinate 152,811 of NZ_JAPKFM010000005.1, forward strand.
GGCTTTCGGGTCAACACCGAGTTCGGCGGCCACGGCCTCGGTCGCACCATGCACGAGGACCCGCATGTGCCCAACCTCGGACGTCGAGGCAAAGGGCTGGCGCTGCGGCCCGGGCTCACCCTGGCGCTCGAACCGTGGCTGGCCCAATCCACCTCGCGGATCATCTATGACCCGGACGGCTGGACGATCCGGTCGGCCGATGGGTCCCGTACCTCGCACAGCGAGCACACGATCGCCGTCACCGACGGGGCCGCCGAGATACTGACGCGGTCCAGCGGTCGGTGAGGAGATAGGGCTTGTGCGCGGGTGATCAGCGGGACGTGTGGTCGCACGTCCGGTCACATCGGCGGCCGCAGCGTCGCGAACTCGTCGGTGACGCGCAACTGTGCGTCGGCGAACGCATACAGCGCCGGCGGCCGCCCGCCGGTGCGTCCGGTCTTGCCGACGGTGCCGGTGGCCACCACTACGGCGCGGCGGCTCAGGATGCGGAGCAGGTTGGTGGTGTCCACTGGATAACCCAAAGCGGCGCAGTAGATCTCCGAAAGCTGTGACATCGGGAAGCGAGCGGGGGCCAGGGCGAAGGCGATGTTGGTGTAGGAGAGCTTTGCGGCCAGCCGGTGGCGCGCGGCGTCCACGATCCGATCGTGGTCATAGGCCAGGGCAGGGAGGTGATCGACGGCGTGCCACGCCGAGTCGACGGCGAGCTCGGTCGGGGCATCGCTGGGCACCAGGCCCAGGTAGGTCGAGGCGATCGTGCGGATGCCGGGGACCCGGGCGGGATCGGAGAACACGGCGAGCTGTTCGAGGTGGGCGATGGTGGTGATCTCCACCGTGTCGGCCACGGCCCGGCGTGCGCTGACGTCCAGTGGTTCCTCGGCCGCCACGGCGCCGCCGGGCAGGCGCCAAGCCGAGTTCCCGTCATCGGCGAGTAGGACACACAGCGCCGGCTCGGCGCCCGCACCGATGTCGCGGACCTGGAACACAGCGGTCAGCGTCTCGACTTCGACGGGCGGCCCGCCGGTAGATGGCGCACTCGGCGGGGGCGTCGGCATGGCGTCGATTGTATGGCGGCGACGTCGCGCCGACCCGCACCGACCATCCGGGTCTCAGAGATCTTCGAGAGCGATGATGCCGTCCTGGATCGCGCGTGCCGCGAGCGAGGCCTTGGTTCGTGCTGTCCGTCCCACCGCGGTGTATTTGGCGCGGATACGCGTCAGGTGGGTGTTGACGGTGCCGATCGAGATCGACAGTTCCTCGGCGACCACGATCTTGGAGTCGGTGAGCAACCAGGTCCGCAACACCTGGATCTCGCGCTCGGTCAGCCCCGGTCGGCGTCGGGGCGCCGCCTCGGGCACGGCTGTGGCCGAGCGGGGTGTGGCGGCCGGGATGGCAGCCGACTGCTCGACGATGTCGCGCGGCTCGACGACCAGCCGCACATGTCCTCGACCACGTGCGTCGTCGAGGGGGCGCCGTACCGTCGGGCGATGCTGGGCGTGCGGTGGTGCGGGCTGTCCGGGCAACGGCATCCGGCGAGCGGCCAGCCGCGCCAGCGCCGCCTCACGGCGCGCGACGGCGGCGTCGGCGCGGCGATCCGCGGGATTCGATGTCCGTGGCGGCAGGATGGTGCGCGGCGGAGTGGACAGTGCGTCGTCGTACGGGGAAACGGTCATCACGCTGCTCGCAATCTTCTTTACGGCCCGCCTGGCCAGGGTTGTTGCGGCCGGACCTGGGCGGATGAGTGGTACATCCCCGACGCTAGGTTTCGCTCGTGCGAAGCAAACGCGTAGTCGACTACTCGAATCGTGCACGGGAATGCCGCAGCTGTGACCGGTGTTACCATGGGCAGCGTTTTCGATTGCCAGTCGAAAACTCTGGTGCCGGGAACAGCCACCCGGAACCCGCACGTGTGAGGAGTGTCAGATGAGCATCACCAGCGACCGCCCCGTCATGGTCGAGACGCAGACCGTGGGACTGCCCGATGCGCACTGGACCGACGGTCCGGGCGGATACACCGGAGTGGAGCCCACACCGGAATGGGCCGACGAGGTGCGCCGTCTCGCCCGAGCGCGCAATGCGAAGCTGCTGGCGCACAACTATCAACTGCCGGCGATCCAGGACGTCGCCGACCACGTGGGCGACTCGTTGGCGCTGTCTCGCATCGCCGCCGAGGTCGACGCCGACGAGATCATCTTCTGCGGTGTGCACTTCATGGCCGAGACCGCCAAGATCCTCAGCCCCCGCAAGCGGGTGCTGATCCCCGACGAGCGCGCCGGATGTTCGCTGGCCGACTCGATCACCGCCGACGAGTTGCGCGAGTGGAAGGCCGAGCACCCCGACGCCGTCGTCGTCTCCTACGTCAACACGACCGCCGAGGTGAAGGGGCTCACCGACATCTGCTGCACCTCGTCCAATGCCGTCGACGTGGTCGCGTCGATCGATCCCGACCGCGAGGTGCTGTTCCTGCCAGATCAGTTCCTCGGCGCGCACGTCAAGCGCGTGACCGGGCGCGACAACATCCACATCTGGGCCGGTGAATGCCACGTGCACGCGGGCATCAACGGTGACGAACTGGCCGACCAGGCCGGCAGTCATCCGGACGCCGACCTGTTCATCCATCCCGAATGCGGTTGCGCCACTTCGGCCCTGTACCTCGCCGGCGAAGGTGCGGTGCCCGCCGACAAGGTCAAGATCCTGTCCACCGGCGGCATGCTGGACGCTGCTCGCGAAACCGGCGCAAAGCAGGTGCTGGTGGCGACCGAGATCGGCATGCTGCACCAGCTGCGCAAGGCGGCGCCGGGGGTGGACTTCCAGGCCGTCAACGACCGCGCATCCTGCCCGTACATGAAGATGATCACGCCCGCCGCGCTACTGCGGTCACTGCGCGAGGGGCGCGACGAGGTGTTCGTCGCCGACGATGTGGCCGAGCGAGCGCGTAAGAGCGTGGAACGGATGATCGCCATCGGAAATCCGGGTTCCGGTGAGTGAGGGATTCGTCGGACAACTCGGTGCCGTCGATGAACTCGGTCTGGAGATCACCGACGAGGTCCGCACGCTGATCCGGACGGCCCTCGACGAGGACCTGCGTCACGGGCCGGATGTGACGACTGCGGCGACCGTGCCCGCCGACGCGATGACCGATGCCGCCATCGCGAGCCGTGGCGCCGGTGTCATCGCGGGGCTTCCGGTGGTGCTGGCCGTCTTCGATGAGGTCATCGGTGCCGGTGCCTATGAGGTCACCTCGGCAGTCGTGGACGGTACGCACGTCGGGCCCGGTGAGGTGGTGCTCGGCGTACATGCACCCACTGGTTCGTTGCTCACCGCGGAACGGACTGCGCTCAACATCATCTGCCACCTGTCGGGAATCGCGACCGCCACTGCCCGGTGGGTGGCGGCTGTTGACGGCACCGCAGCGCAGGTCCGCGACTCGCGCAAGACCCTGCCGGGGCTTCGGCACCTGCAGAAGTACGCGGTCCGCTCGGGCGGGGGAGTCAACCACCGCATGGGGCTCGGCGATGCGGCACTCATCAAGGACAACCACGTCGCCGCGGCCGGATCGGTCAGCGCGGCCCTGTCCGCGGTCCGGGCGGCCGCGCCGGGCCTCCCCGTCGAGGTCGAGGTCGACTCGTTGGCCCAGCTCGACGAGGTGTTGGCACTCGAACCGCAGTTGGTTCTGCTCGACAACTTCGCTCTCTGGGAGACGCAGATGGCCGTGCAGCGACGCAACACGCGTTCGCCGCAGACCAAACTGGAGAGCTCCGGTGGCCTGACGCTGGACATGGCCGCCGACTACGCCCGCACCGGTGTGGACTACCTGGCGGTCGGTGCACTCACGCATTCGGTGACCGCACTCGATCTCGGGCTCGACATCGCCGCGCCGACGCCGGTGAACTGACCGGATCATCCGCGCCGCCATCGCGTTCGGGCGCACCTCGCGACATGCGCGGGAACTCGGCGGCTGCGCAATTGCGTTGGCGCCACCGACCGGATTCGAAACCGGGTGGCGTCACCCCATATCCTGGACGGGAAATCCCAGCACAACAGGAGATGATCATGCTCGCCCGAACCGACCTGCGCGGCACCGCGCCCACGCTCGCCGAGCTGCGACGTGCGCTGCCGCGCGGGGGCACCGATGTCAACGCCGTCCTCGATACGGTGGCGCCGGTGGTGCACGCGGTCTCTGAGCAGGGCGCCGACGCGGCGCTCGGCTTCGGCGAGAAGTTCGACGGTGTGCGTCCGACGTCGGTGCGGGTGCCCGCGGCCGTTGTCGCCGACGCCCTCGACCGGCTCGATCCGGCGGTCGCCGACGCGCTGCGCGAGTCGATCGGCCGCGCCCGGATGGTGCACGCCGATCAACGCCGTGAGACCACGCGCACACAGGTCGTCGACGGGGGTGTGGTCAGCGAGAAGTGGATTCCGGTCCGTCGGGTCGGGCTCTATGTGCCCGGCGGAAACGCCGTGTACCCGTCGTCGGTGATCATGAACGTCGTCCCCGCACAAGAAGCGGGGGTGGGTTCGCTCGTCATCGCCTCGCCGCCGCAGAAGGAGTTCGGTGGCTGGCCGCATCCGACGATCCTCGCCGCGTGCGCGTTGCTCGGCGTCGACGAGGTGTGGGCGGTCGGTGGTGCGCAGGGTGTCGCACTGCTCACCTATGGCGGCATCGACACCGATGCGGCCGACGACCCGCGCTCGGTTCTCGACCCGGTCGACCTCATCACCGGTCCGGGCAACATCTATGTCACCGCCGCCAAGCGGCTCTGCCGAGGTGTGGTCGGCATCGACTCGGAGGCAGGACCCACCGAGATCGCGATCCTCGCCGACGACAGCGCCGATCCGGGCATCCTCGCCTCCGATCTGATCAGTCAGGCCGAGCACGATGTGCTCGCGGCCTCGGTGCTCGTCACCGACAGTGCCGAACTCGCCGACGCCGTTGACGAGGCGCTCGATGCGCAGGTGGCCGCGACCAAGCACCGGGAACGGGTCACCACCGCGCTGTCGGGCAAGCAGTCCGGCATCGTGCTCGTCGACGACCTCGAGGCGGGCCTCGCCGTGGTCGACGCCTATGCTGCCGAACACCTCGAGATCCAGACCCGTGAGGCCGCCGCAGTCGCCGACCGGGTGCACAACGCGGGCGCGATCTTCGTCGGGCCCTACGCTCCGGTGAGCCTCGGCGACTACTGTGCCGGGTCCAATCACGTTCTGCCGACGTCGGGCTCGGCTCGATTCGCCTCCGGGCTGTCGGTGCAGACCTTCCTCAAAGGCGTGCACGTCATCGACTACGACGAAGCTGCGCTGCGCGATGTCGCCGACCACGTCGTGACCCTGGCCGATGCGGAAGATCTTCCCGGGCACGGTGATGCGATCAAGCAGCGATTCGTCGGAGGGCAGGCGTGAGCACTCCGCAGACGGTGGTTCCCGGGCTCGGCGTGACCATCGACGACCTGCCGTTGCGCGACAATCTGCGCGGCAAGAGCCCCTACGGCGCACCGCAACTCAAGGTGTCCGTGGTGCTCAACACCAATGAGAACCCGCACCCGCCGTCGGACGCCCTGATCGCCGACGTCGCCGAATCGGTACGCACGGCGGCCGCGGAACTGCACCGCTACCCCGACCGTGACGCCGTCGCGTTGCGCGCAGACCTGGCCCAGTACCTCACGGAGGCGACCGGGGTTGCGCTCACCACCGAGAATCTTTGGGCGGCAAACGGTTCCAACGAAATCCTGCAGCAGCTGTTGCAGGCCTTCGCCGGGCCGGGCCGCAGCGCACTCGGGTTCGTCCCTTCTTACTCGATGCACCCGATCATCTCCGACGGCACCGACACCACCTGGCTGCACGCGGTGCGCGCGTCCGATTTCTCGCTCGACGTCGACTACGCGGTCGCCGAGGTGACCAATCGGCGCCCCGACGTCGTCTTCGTGACCTCGCCGAACAACCCCACCGGGGGATCGATCGACAACGACCAACTGCGCGCCATCGTCGGGGTGGCACCCGGCATCGTCGTCGTCGACGAGGCCTACGGCGAATTCTCCGAACAACCCAGTGCCGTGGCGTTGATCGACGAGTACCCGACCAAGGTGGTCGTCAGCCGCACGATGAGCAAGGCGTTCGCCTTCGCCGGCGGACGTCTGGGCTACCTCGCGGCGTCGCCGGCCATCGTCGACGCGTTGCAGTTGGTGCGGCTCCCATATCACTTGTCGGTGCTCACCCAGGCGGCCGCGCGCGCCGCACTCCGCCACCGCGACGACACCCTCGCCGGTGTCGCGGCGATCATCGTCGAACGCAAGCGGGTCGCGGCCGAACTCGAGGCCGCCGGGTACCGGGTGATCGACTCCGACGCGAACTTCTTGCTGTTCGGCCCGTTCCGGGATGCCCCGGCGAGCTGGCAGCGTTACCTGGACGACGGCGTGTTGATCCGTGACGTCGGCATCGCCGGACACCTGCGTGTCACCATCGGACTGGCAGCCGAGAACGACGCGTTTCTCGCCGTCAGCCGCACCCTGGCAGCCACCGACCTGGAGAGAACCGAGTGACCACCACGCCCGCACCGCGGATCGCGCGCGTCGAACGCGCCACCAAGGAGTCGTCGATCGTCGTCGAGCTCAACCTCGATGGCACCGGCATCACCAACGTGTCGACCGGGATCGCGTTCTTCGACCACATGCTGACCGCCTTCGGTCAGCACGGCAGCTTCGACCTGACTGTCGAGGCCACCGGCGACGTCGAGGTGGAGGGTCACCACACCATCGAGGACACCGCCATCGTGCTGGGGCAGGCTCTGGGGGAGGCGCTGGGTGACAAGAAGGGCATCCGCCGCTTCGGTGACTGCTTCATCCCGATGGACGAGACGCTTGCGCACGCCGTCGTCGACGTCTCCGGCCGGCCGTACTGCGTGCACACCGGCGAACCCGATCACCTGCTGACCGCGGTGATCGGCGGCTACCCGGGCGTGCCGTATTCGACGGTCATCAACCGCCACGTCTTCGAGTCGATCGCGCTCAACGCACGGATTGCACTGCACGTCCGCGTGCTCTACGGACGCGATCAGCATCACATCACCGAGGCCGAGTTCAAGGCGGTCGCCCGCGCGTTACGCGCGGCCACCGAGTACGACTCCCGCGTTACCGGTGTGCCGTCGACGAAGGGAGCGCTGTGATGGCCGGCGCCCCCGCGGTGACGATCCTCGACTACGGCTCGGGCAATCTGCGGTCGGCCCAGCGGGCGCTCGAACGCGCCGGCGCCGACGTCACGGTCACCGACGACCGCGACACCGCCATCGGTTGCGATGGCCTGGTGGTACCCGGTGTGGGTGCGTTCGCCGCCTGCATGGAGGGCCTGGTGGAGGTCAAGGGCGACTGGATCATCGACCAGCGCCTCGCAGGCGGACGGCCCGTTCTGGGTATCTGCGTGGGTATGCAGATCCTGTTCGAACGCGGCGTCGAGTTCGGGGTGGAGGCCGACGGCTGCGGCGAGTGGCCCGGCACAGTCAGCCGACTGCCCGCCCCGGTGCTGCCCCATATGGGCTGGAACACCGTCGACGCCCCGGCCGACTCGCTGCTGTTCGACGGCCTCGACGACGACGCCCGCTTCTACTTCGTGCATTCCTACGCCGCACAGAGCTGGGAGATGGACAACGAGGGCACCCCGTTGGCTGCGCCGAAACTGACCTGGGCCCACCACGGCGGCCGTTTCCTCGCCGCAGTCGAGAACGGTGCGCTCGCAGCCACACAGTTCCATCCCGAGAAATCTGGAGACGCCGGGGCCCATCTGCTCCGCAATTGGGTGCAATCGCTCCGATGAGCCTTCACGACACGCACTTCTCCTTCGGCAAGATGGTGCTGTACTCCCTGGGTGCCGGGGTGCTGGTGCTACTGGTGTCGATCCCGATCATCCTGCTCATCGCGCAGTGGTCACCCGTCGCCGGCCTGGTCGTCGCGCTGATCGCCGTGTTGGCGATGATCGCGGCGATCGGTACGGTGTCTCGCCGGATCATCGCCACGGCCGAACGCGAGATCCTTGCGGCGCGCGCGGCCACCGAACAGCCCACCGCCCGACCGCCTCAGGCGCCGCCCACCTCGCCCCAGATACCGCCCAACCCGAACCCGGGCCGCACCGAACCGACAGACAGGAACTCCGCCACCGATGGGTAAGACCCTTGAACTCCTCCCGGCCGTCGACGTCGCCGACGGTCAGGCCGTCCGCCTCGTCCAGGGTGCCGCAGGCACCGAGACGTCGTACGGGTCGCCACGAGACGCGGCACTGGCCTGGCAGACCGACGGAGCCGAGTGGATCCACCTGGTCGACCTCGACGCGGCCTTCGGCCGGGGTAACAATCGTGAGCTCCTCGCCGGGGTCGTCGGCGAGCTCGACGTCAAGGTGGAGCTCTCCGGCGGTATCCGCGACGACGATTCGCTGGACGCCGCGTTGGCCACCGGGTGTGCGCGGGTGAATCTCGGGACCGCCGCGCTGGAGAACCCGGACTGGTGCGCGCGAGCGATCGACCGCCACGGCGACCGCATCGCCGTCGGTCTCGATGTCATCCGGGACGGCGAGTCGTATCGGTTGCGTGGCCGCGGCTGGGTCACCGACGGGGGTGACCTTTGGGAGGTGTTGACCCGACTCGACCGCGACGGTTGCGCCCGCTACGTGGTCACCGACGTCTCCAAGGACGGCACTCTCGGCGGACCGAACCTCGACCTGCTCGCGGAGGTTGCCGCTGCCACGTCCGCACCCATCGTCGCCTCGGGCGGTGTGTCCGCACTCGACGACCTCGTCGCGATCTCGGGTCTCGTCGAGCAGGGGGTGGAGGGCGCGATCGTCGGCAAGGCCCTCTATGCCGGCCGCTTCACCCTGCCCGACGCACTGACCGCCGTCGCCGGGGCGTGATGGATGACAGCGCGATGGATGGCAGCGTGACCGACCACACGGCCCTGCTCCACACCGCGGGCGAGATCCTGGACTCGGTGGCCGAGTACTTCGTCGACGGCCTCGGGGCGCCCAGCGCGGTCGAGAAGGGGGCGACGGACTTCGCCACCCAGGTCGACCTCGATCTCGAACGCCGGATCGCCGCCGACCTCACCGAACGCACCGCAATCCCGGTGCACGGCGAAGAGTTCGGTGGACCGCCGGTCACCGAGGGCGCCGTCTGGGTGCTGGACCCGGTGGACGGCACCTACAACTATTCGTCCGGGATGCCGTTGACCGGCATACTGCTCGGGTTGCTCGTCGACGGCGAACCCGTGCTCGGGCTGACCTGGCTACCGTTGTTGGGCCGTCGTTACGCCGGACACGTCGACGGCCCGCTGTACGTCGACGGCCACCCCGTCGCACCGCTGGAGCCCACCGAACTGGCGTCTTCGGTGGTCTCCTACGGCCCGTTCAACGTGGCGGGCCACGGCCGCTACCCGGGTGCGCGTCGCGCCGATGTGTTGAGCGCGCTCAGCTCACGGGTGTCCCGACTGCGGATGACCGGCAGCACCGGCGTGGACATGGCCTACACCGCGGCGGGCGTCTTCGGCGGTGCGATCGCATTCGGCCGGCACGCGTGGGACAACGCCGCCGGAGCGGCACTCGTACGCGCCGCAGGTGGGGTCGCCACAGATCTCAGCGGAGCGCCTTGGACCGCTTCGTCGCCGTCGCTGGTGTGCGCGGCGCCGCGCCTGCACACCGAACTGATGGCGGTGATCGCCGAGGTCGTCGGAGACGAATGGGGCGCGCAGCCGCACAGTGCCCGACCCGACACAACCGGAGGAGCCTCATGACTGTCGCGATCCGTGTGATCCCGTGCCTGGACGTGGACGACGGCCGTGTGGTCAAAGGGGTCAACTTCCAGAACCTGCGCGATGCGGGTGATCCGGTGGAGCTCGCCGCCCGGTACGACACCGAGGGGGCAGACGAACTGACCTTCCTCGACGTCACCGCATCGAGTTCCGGTCGCGCGACGATGATCGACGTGGTCAAGCGCACCGCCGACCAGATCTTCATCCCGCTCACCGTCGGCGGCGGCATCCGCACCGTCGACGACGTGGATGCGATGCTGCGCGCCGGTGCCGACAAGGTCAGCGTCAACACCGCGGCCATCGCCCGGCCGGAGGTGCTCGGCGAGATGAGCCGACGCTACGGCTCCCAGTGCATAGTCTTGTCGGTGGATGCCCGCACGGTCCCGGCCGGGGAACAGCCCACACCGTCGGGCTGGGAGGTCACCACTCACGGTGGCCGGCGCGGGACCGGGATCGACGCGGTGCAGTGGGCGCGACGCGGTCAGGAACTGGGCGTGGGGGAGATCCTGCTCAACTCCATGGACGCCGACGGGACCAAACGGGGATTCGACCTCCGGATGCTGGCCGCGGTGCGGGCAGCCGTCGAGGTCCCGGTGATCGCCAGCGGCGGTGCCGGCGCTGTCGCCGACTTCGCCCCCGCAGTCCAGGCCGGAGCCGACGCCGTTCTGGCGGCGTCGGTCTTCCACTTCGGTGAACTCGGCATCGGTGAGGTCAAGGCCGCGATGAACGCCGAGGGAATCACGGTGCGGTGATGGCCCTCGACCCCGACCTCGCCGCACAGCTCAAGCGCAACGACGATGGGCTGTTCGCCGCCATCGCCCAGGAACGTGGCACCGGCACCGTGCTGATGATGGCGTGGATGGACGACGCCGCCCTCGAACAGACCCTGACCACCCGGCGCGCGACCTACTACTCGCGCTCGCGCCGGCAGTACTGGGTCAAGGGGGAGACGAGCGGACACACCCAGTACGTGCACGATGTCCGCCTCGACTGTGACGGCGACACCGTGTTGCTGGTCGTCGACCAGGTGGGCGCGGCGTGCCACACCGGCAATCACAGCTGTTTCGACACCCCTTCGCTGTTGACGTCGACCGACTGAACCACCCCTGCCGGTCGGCAGTCCGGCACCGCGGGAGAATGAACGAGCCCTGTCCTCCACCAGAAAGGCGGTGACGGCGTCCATGCCACTGATCCAGATCTCGCAGACCCCGGGCCTGTCCGACCGGGTCAAGCGCGAGACCATCGCGGCGGTGACCGAGGCGTATGCCAAGGCGACCGGGAAGAACCCCGACTCGGTGTGGGTGACCATCACCGAGGTACCCCGCCAGCAGTGGGGCGTCGGCGGCGAGCCGCTGGGATGAGCGCCGCGACCACCACCCTCGACGAGTTCCTGGATCTGGCCGCCGATCATCGAGTGGTGCCGGTTACCCGAAAGGTCCTCGCCGACTCCGAGACCCCGTTGTCGGCATATGCCAAACTCGCCGGTGACCGGGAGGGCACCTTCCTGCTCGAGTCGGCGGAGAACGGCCGCTCGTGGTCGCGGTGGTCGTTCATCGGGGTGCGGTCGCCGTCCGCGCTCACCGTCGTCGATGGCGAAGCGCGCTGGTGGGGCGAAGTGCCCAACGGCGCGCCTGACGGTGGCGATCCGCTGGCGGTGCTCGCCGAGTCGCTGCGACTGCTGGCCACCGACCGGTTCCCGGACATGCCACCGCTCACCGGCGGCTTCGTCGGATTCTTCGCCTACGACATGGTGCGACGACTCGAGCGCCTCCCCGAGACCACCGTCGACGATCTCGGCCTACCGGACATGATGATGCTGCTGGCCACCGACCTCGCCGCAGTCGATCACCACGAGGGCACCATCACCCTGATCGCCAACGCGGTGAACTGGGACGGGTCCGACGACCGGGTCCACGAGGCCTACGTCGACGCGGTCGCCCGGCTCGACCGGATGACCGAGGCACTCGCCGCGCCGGCTCCGTCGACCGTGTCGCACTACGATCGGCCCACCCCGGAGTACTCGGCGCAGCGCACCCTCGCGGAGTACAGCGAGATCGTCACCGACCTGGTCGGCGAGATCGAGGCAGGCGAAGCCTTCCAGATCGTGCCGTCCCAGCGCTTCGAGATGGCCACCGACGCCGACCCGATCGACGTCTACCGGGTGTTGCGGGCATCGAATCCGAGTCCCTACATGTATTTGCTGCGCATGCCCGGTGCGCTCGGCAGCGGACCCGTGGGCGGAGGGCCGTTCACCATCGTCGGCAGCAGCCCGGAAGCGTTGGTGACGGTGCAGGACCGCGTCGCCACCACCCACCCGATCGCCGGCACCCGGTGGCGGGGTGCCACCGAGGAAGAGGACCACCTGCTCGCCAAGGGACTCGTGGAGGACGAGAAGGAGAACGCCGAACACCTCATGCTCGTCGACCTCGGGCGCAACGACCTCGGCCGGGTCTGCCGCCCGGGCACCGTCAAGGTCGGCGACTACCGTCACGTCGAGCGCTACAGCCACGTCATGCACCTGGTGTCCACGGTCTCGGGCGAACTGCGCGACGATCAGCATGCGCTCGACGCGGTCACCGCATGCTTTCCGGCGGGCACACTCACCGGGGCGCCCAAGGTGCGCGCGATGGAACTGATCGATGAGCACGAACTGACGCGCCGCGGACTGTATGGCGGCATCGTCGGCTATCTCGACTTTGCCGGCGACGCGGACACGGCCATCGCGATCCGTACCGCCCTGATGGCCGACGGTCGGGCCTTCGTGCAGGCCGGCGGCGGTGTGGTCGCTGACAGCGAACCCGAATACGAATACAACGAGGCGCGCAACAAGGCCACCGCGGTCCTCAATGCGGTGGCGGCGGCCGCGACGATGGAGCGGGTCGGGTCCGGCACCGGGAAGGCGTCGCAATGAGCACCCCGGAGCCGGCCGAATCCGCCGGGCGGACGCCGTCGGGCTCGGCGCCCTCGCGTCTCGATCCGGCCGAGTCGACCAAGGCGTATCTGCGTCGGCGCCAGGTGCTGGCCGCCGTTCTGCTGGCGGTGTCGGCGCTCGCGCTGTGGTCGGCGTCGCGGCTGGTGTGGTGTCGGGTGCTCGCCTCCGACGGGTTGGCGCCGCCGCGGACATTCGAGGTCAAAGGCTCGGACTGGAGTCCCTGGCTGACCCCGCTCGCGCTGGTCTTGCTGGCGGCTATCCTGGCCGCCTTCTCGCTGCGTGGTTGGGGATTGCGCGTGATCGCGATCCTTGTGGCGGCGGCCGGAGTGCTCTCGGCGGTACCGGCGCTCTCCCTGATCACCGGCGGCGCCGATTCCGACTACGCCGCGAGCGCCGCCGACATCCCCGGGCGCTTTCAGGTGCTGCTCATCACCACTGTCGACTGGGCTGCGGCTGTCGTTCTGGTGGGGTCGTTGTGCTCGGTGCTGGCCGGGGTCCTGCTGCTGCGGGTTGCCGGCGGGGCGTCGGGCATGTCATCGAAGTACCAGACGCCGGGCGCGCGTCGGGAAGAGTTGGAACGCCAGATCTTCGCCGAGCACGAGCAGCGCCGACACCAGCCGGACGGCCAGGACGGTGGTGTGGCGCCCGCGAGCCGCCCCGCGCGTGCCGACGACCCTGCGGGAGGTAACGACGCACCGCCCGCGAACGAACGCATGATGTGGGACGCGTTGGACACCGGGATCGACCCCACCGACGTCGACGGCGACACCTCGGCCACCGGTCCCGAGGCCGGGCCCCGCGCGGACCCGCCACAGGCGCCATCGGACGGTCGATCCGACGAGCCCGACAACCGATGATCCGACCGCGGCTGATCGGCCAACCCGGGCACAACGCAGATCCGGCACCGGTTTACGCTGAGAGCACACGAACACCGAAAGGGGGCCACCCGCGTGAGTACGCCAACTGTCCTCGACTCCATCATCGAAGGAGTGCGAGCCGACGTGGCCGCACGCGAGGCCGTCATCGACTATGCCGCGATCAAGGCGGCCTCGGCCAAGGCTCCAGAAGCCAAGGACGCGATGGCCGCATTGCGTCAGCCCGGCATCGGCGTGATCGCCGAGGTCAAGCGGGCCAGCCCATCGAAGGGTGATCTGGCCGCCATCGGTGATCCGGCGGATCTCGCGAGCGCCTATGAAGCCGGTGGTGCGCGCATCATCAGCGTGCTCACCGAGGAACGGCGCTTCCGCGGGTCGCTGGCCGACCTCGACAGTGTGCGCGCCGCGGTGAACATCCCGGTGTTGCGCAAGGACTTCATCGTCGGGCCCTACCAGATTCACGAGGCCCGCGCGCACGGCGCCGATGTGATCCTGCTGATCGTGGCGGCCTTGGAACAGAATGTTCTCGCCGCACTGCTGGACCGCACCGAGAGTCTGGGCATGACCGCTCTGGTGGAGGTGCACACCGAAGAAGAGGCCGACCGCGCGCTGGAGGCCGGAGCATCGGTGGTCGGCGTCAACGCCCGCAATCTCAAGACCCTCGAGGTCGATCGCGACAGTTTCGCCAGGATCGCCCCCGGCTTGCCCACCCAGGTGATCCGGATAGCGGAGTCGGGTGTACGCGGCACGGCAGACCTGCTCGCCTACGCCGGTGCCGGCGCGGACGCCGTGCTGGTCGGCGAGGGACTCGTCACCAGTGGTGATCCGCGGGCCGCCGTCTCGGAGTTGGTTACCGCCGGTACGCATCCGTCCTGCCCGAAACCGGTTCGCTGACCGGCGGTTCGGTCCCGGCGAAACCCTTGCTTCCCACCCCTGCCAGTACGACGAGAGAACAGTGACCGCCAACACCCACAGCTCAGACGTCAGGTATCCGACAGCGAGCGCCGGCTTGGCATCGCGCACCTCCATCGAACCCGATCAGGGCGGGCATTTCGGTGTGTACGGCGGCCGTCATGTACCCGAAGCCCTGATGGCGGTGATCGACGAGGTCACCACCACCTACGAGAAGGTCCGGTCCGACGACGACTTCCTCGCCGAACTCGACCGGTTACAGCGTGACTACACCGGACGGCCGTCTCCGATGTACGAGGCGAAGCGGCTGCGTGAGGCGGCCGGTGGGGCGCGGATCTTCCTCAAGCGCGAAGACCTCAACCACACCGGATCCCACAAGATCAACAACGTGCTGGGTCAGGCGCTGCTCGCGCAGCGGATGGGCAAGACCCGGGTCATCGCCGAAACCGGTGCCGGACAGCACGGGGTGGCGACGGCGACCGCGTGTGCACTGCTCGGCCTGGAGTGCGTGGTCTACATGGGCCGCGTGGACACCGACCGGCAGGCCCTGAACGTGGCGCGGATGCGGCTGCTCGGCGCGGACGTGATCGCGGTGGACAACGGCTCGGCGACCCTCAAGGACGCCATCAACGAGGCCATGCGTGACTGGGTCACCAACGCGCACAACACCTATTACTGCTTCGGCACCGCCGCCGGCCCGCACCCGTTCCCGATGATGGTGCGCGATCTGCAGCGGGTGGTCGGGTTGGAGGCACGCGCACAGATCCTGGAGCAGGCCGGGCGGCTCCCCGACGCGGTGACCGCTTGTGTCGGTGGCGGGTCCAACGCCATCGGCATCTTCCACCCGTTCATCGACGACACCGACGTCCGCCTGGTGGGGTTCGAAGCGGCCGGCGACGGCGTCGAGACCGGTCGGCATGCGGCCACGTTCACCGGCGGCACCCCGGGCGCGTTTCAGGGCGCGTACTCCTATCTGTTGCAGGACGAAGACGGGCAGACCACCGAGTCGCACTCGATCTCGGCCGGACTCGACTATCCCGGGGTCGGACCCGAGCACGCCTACCTCAAAGACATCGGGCGGGCCACGTACCGGCCGATCACCGATGCCGAAGCGATGGATGCGTTGGCCCTGTTGAGTCGTCGGGAGGGGATCATCCCCGCGATCGAGTCCGCGCACGCGGTGGCCGGTGCGCTGAAGCTGGGCCGTGAGCTCGGTGACGGCGCGATCATCGTGGTGAGTCTGTCCGGTCGCGGAGACAAGGACGTCGACACGGCTGCCCGCTGGTTCGAGCTGTTCGACAAACCGCCGTCACAGGACGAGGCGTCCGCGGGCGGCGAACAGACGGGGGAGACGGTATGACCGCCACGATCCGACACACCGCTCCGTCCCGGCTCGGCGCCACTTTCGCGAGGTGCCGTGACGAAGGCCGCGGCGCCCTGATCGGCTATCTTCCGGTTGGTTATCCCACCGTGGAGACGTCGCTGGAGTCCTTCCGCACGATGGTGGCCGCCGGCTGCGACATCATCGAGGTCGGCGTCCCGTACTCCGACCCGGTGATGGACGGACCGACCATCCAAGAGGCTGCCGACACCGCCCTGAGCAGCGGGGTCCGCGTCCGAGACGTGTTCACCGCCGTGCAGGCCATTGCCGATGCCGGTGGGCAGGCCGTGGTGATGAGCTACTGGAATCCAGTTCTGCAGTACGGGGTGGATCGGTTCGCGCGCGACCTGGCTGCGGCCGGTGGGGCCGGAATGATCACCCCGAACCTCATTCCCGAAGAGGGCGCCGAATGGCATGCCGCCTCCGATGAGCACGACCTCGACCGGATCTATCTGGTCGCCCCGTCCTCGACGGCCGAGCGCCTGGCCATGACGGTCGACGCCTCGCGCGGATTCATCTACGCCGCGTCCACGATGGGTGTCACGGGGGCGCGCGACGCCGTGTCCGACGCGGCACCGGAACTGTGCGCGCGGGTTCGCACCCACTCCGACATCCCGATCGGCGTGGGTCTCGGTGTGCGCAGCGGGGTGCAGGCGGCGCAGATTGCGGGCTACGCGGACGGCGTGATCGTCGGGTCGGCGTTGGTCAGCGCGGCGAAGACAGGTGTCGACGCCCTCGCATCTCTTGTCTCCGAATTGGCCGACGGGGTGCGTTCCCCGGTCTCGACGGCACCCTGATCTGGGCCGACCACGGGTCGGCTAGGGTGGCAGCGTGACGGTGCCGACACTCCTCGCTGGGCCGACGACGATCACCGGATCGACGCATCCGACATCGACGATCCTGGCCTACATCCCGAGCCCTCCTGAGGGTGTCTGGCATCTCGGTCCGGTGCCGATCCGGGCGTACGCGTTGTGCATCATCGTCGGGATCATCGTCGCCGTGTGGTGGGGCAACCGGCGTTGGATCGCCCGCGGCGGCCAGGATGGTGAGGTCCTCGACGTCGCGATCTGGGCGGTGCCGTTCGGCCTGATCGGCGGACGGCTCTATCACGTCGCCACCGACTGGCAGACCTACTTCGGGGACGGGCCCAAGGACCCGATCGACGCCCTCAAGATCTGGGACGGCGGACTCGGCATTTGGGGTGCGGTCCTGCTCGGTGCGCTGGGGGCCTGGATCGGCGCGCGCCACCACGGCATCAAATTGCCGCCGTTCGGCGACGCACTGGCCCCGGCGATCCTGCTGGCCCAAGCCATCGGTCGACTCGGCAACTACTTCAACCAGGAACTGTACGGCCGCGAGACCACCGTGCCGTGGGGACTGGAGATCTACGAGCGGGTCGACGCCAACGGCTTCGCCGACCCCGGCCTGATCTCGGGCACGTCGAACGGGACCGTCGTCGCAGTGGTGCACCCGACGTTCCTCTACGAATTGCTGTGGAACGTCGCGGTGGTGATCGTGCTCGTCGCCGTGGACCGGAGGTTCCGGATCGGCCACGGGCGCCTGTTCGCGTTGTACGTAGCGGGCTACTGCGTTGGCCGATTCGGCATCGAACTGATGCGCTCGGACCCCGCGACCCATATCTTCGGCACCCGCATCAACGTGTTCACCGCCGTGCTGGTGTTCGCCTGTGCGGCCGCCTACTTCCTGGTCGCGCCGAAGGGTCGCGAGCAGGGGCTCGAGATCTACCACGCCGACCGCGCCGAGGAACTCGAGGCGATGGGTGCGGTCGGCTACATCGATGACCGCGCCGACGGCCCCGATCATGAGGTCGACGAACAAGCGCGCGCCGCCGACCGACAACCGAGCTCTGCGCAGGACGCGCTGGCTGCCGCGATCGCCCGGCACACCCCACGGGACGCGGAAGGTGAACCGATCACGTCGTCGAGCAGCAGCGACGCGTGGGTCCTCGAGTCCGACCGCGACACCGCCGAGCAGGCCGAGGGAGCCCCCGACGACGCCCACGGAACCCCCGAGGATGCCGACGGAACCCCCGACGACGCCGACGGAACCCCCGACGACGCCGACGGAACCCCGGATGTCGTCGAGGGAACCTCGGACGGCGCCGACAACACCGCCGCCAACACCGCCGACGACACCGACGCCAAGTAGCAGCCCGCCCGGCACACGTCCGGACGACGATCCGGCATCGATCACAGCGCGGAAATCGGCACCGCTGGTTTCGGTCGGATAGAGTGGTTTTTCACGGCGTCCCGGATCAGCCCATCCGACTCGGTCGCCGATGTTGCTCCACGGGCCAGCGTTGTCCCTGAGGACAATCGAGCATTGCGATTCGTCACGAGTCGAGTGGAGGTTCGAGATGTTGTTTTCTGCGCTGCCGGCCAAACAGGGGTTGTATGACCCCGCAGCAGAAGTCGATTCCTGTGGCGTTGCCATGGTGACCGACGTGTACGGCCGTCGGTCCCATTCGATCGTCGCCGACGGGTTGCTCGCCCTTGAGAATCTCGAGCATCGCGGCGCTGCCGGCGCGGAGGTCAACTCGGGCGACGGTGCGGGCATCCTCATCCAGCTGCCAGACGAGTTGCTGCGGGCAGTGGTCGACTTCGACCTGCCCGCACCCACCGCCGCCGGCGACAACACCTACGCCGCCGGGAATTGCTTCCTGCCGGTCGACCCGGCGTTGCGGGAACGCGCGATCGAGCGGGTGACCGGACTCGCCGCCGACGAGGGCATCACGATCCTCGGTTGGCGCGACCTGCCCGTCGACCCGGACGGCGCCGACATCGGTGAAACCGCACTGGGCTGCATGCCCTACATGATGCAGCTGTTCGTCACCGTCGAGCCCGCCGCCGGCGCCGGCCGCATTGGCGGCCTCGAACTCGACCGCTTCATCTACCCCTTCCGCAAACAGGCCGAACGTGTCACCGCCGAGATCGACGAAGCCGGGACCGGGCTGTACTTCCCGTCGCTGTCGAGTCGGACCATGGTCTACAAGGGCATGCTCACCACGATGCAGCTGCCGCTGTACTACGACGACCTACGCGACGATCGCTGCCACAGCGCCATCGCGATCGTGCACTCGCGCTTCTCCACCAACACCTTTCCCTCGTGGCCGCTGGCCCACCCGTTCCGGTTCGTTGCCCACAACGGTGAGATCAACACCGTGCGCGGTAATCGCAACCGAATGCGGGCGCGCGAGGCGCTGCTCGAGACCGACCTCATCCCCGGAGACCTGAAGCGGGCATTCCCGATCTGCACACCGGAGGCGTCGGACTCGGCGTCCCTCGACGAGGTACTCGAACTGCTACACCTCGGCGGTCGCAGCGTGCATCACGCGGTGATGTTGATGGTGCCCGAGGCATGGGAGAACGTGCCCCACATGGAGTCCAAGCGCCGCGCGTTCCTGCAGTTCAACGCCTCGATGATGGAGGCATGGGACGGTCCCGCGTGTGTCACCTTCACCGACGGCGCGGTGGTGGGCGCCGTCCTCGACCGAAACGGACTGCGCCCCGGACGCTGGTGGCAGACCCGCGACGGCCGCGTCATCTTGGCATCGGAGGCCGGCGTCCTCGACGTCCCGGTCGACGACGTGATCGCCAAGGGGCGACTCGAACCCGGCCGGATGTTTCTGGTCGACACCCGGCAGGGCCGGATCGTCCCCGACGAGGAGATCAAGGCCGACCTCATCGACGCCGAACCCTACGACGAGTGGCTGCACGCCGGACTTCTCGACATCGCAACGCTGCCGGCGCGACCGGTGTACAAACCCAACCACGACACCGTGGTCCGCCGGCAACTGTCGTTCGGGTACACCGAAGAAGATCTCCGTGTCCTGCTCACACCGATGGCCGCGTCGGGCTACGAGCCGCTCGGTTCGATGGGTACCGACACCCCCGTCGCCGTGTTGTCCCAACGTTCCCGGCTGCTCTACGACTATTTCGTCGAACTGTTCGCGCAGGTCACCAACCCACCATTGGACGCCATCCGCGAGGAGATCGTCACCTCGATGGCACGGGTGATGGGACCCGAACAGAATCTGCTGAACCCGACCGCGGCCTCATGCCGCCAGATCCTGCTGCGTTGGCCGGTGATCGGCAACGACGACCTCGCCAAACTGGTGCACATCAATGACGACGGCGACAACCCCGGTTTGTCGGCGAAGGTGCTGCACAGCCTGTACGACGTCGACGACGGCGGTGCCGGGTTGGCCGCCGGCCTCGAAGATCTGCGTACCCGGGCGAGTCAGGCGATCGCCGAGGGGCACTCCACATTGGTGATCTCCGATCGCCACACCGACCGCGACCATGCCCCCATCCCGTCGCTGCTGGCGACATCGGCGGTGCATCACCATCTGGTGCGCACCAAGGAGCGCACGAAGGTCGCGCTGGTGATCGAATCCGGCGATGCCCGCGAGGTCCACCACATCGCCACCCTCATCGGCTTCGGTGCCGCCGCAGTCAATCCGTACCTCGCGTTGGAGACGATCGACGACCTCATCGCCGAGGGTGAACTCATCGGTGTGTCGCCGTCGAAGGCTTCCCGCAACTATCTCGAAGCGCTCGGCAAGGGCGTGCTGAAGGTGATGAGCAAGATGGGTATCTCCACCATCAGCTCATATACCGGGGCACAGGCTTTCGAGGCCGTCGGCCTGTCGTCGGCGGTGGTCAAGGAGTACTTCACGCGGACCGTGTCGCGCATCGAGGGTGTGGGCCTCGACGAACTCGCCGAAGAAGTACGTATGCGGCATCACCGCGCGTTCCCGGAGAACCCGACCGAACAGGTGTACCGGCGCCTCGACGTCGGTGGTGAATACCAGTACCGCCGCGAGGGTGAACTGCATCTGTTCACCCCCGAGACGATCTTCCTCCTGCAGCATGCGACGAAGACCGGCCAGGCGGAGGTCTTCCAGAAGTACTCCGACGAGGTCGACAAACTGTCCCGCGAAGGTGGCACACTGCGCGGGCTGTTCGACTTCGACCTCGGTGCCCGCGACCCTATCCCGCTCGAAGAGGTCGAGCCGGCCGAAGCCATCATGACGCGGTTCAACACCGGCGCGATGAGCTATGGATCGATCTCGGCCGAGGCGCATGAGACGATCGCCATCGCGATGAACCGGATCGGCGGCCGATCCAACTCCGGTGAGGGCGGCGAAGACGTCGACCGGCTCTACGACCCGGAGCGGCGCAGTGCGGTCAAGCAGGTCGCTTCTGGGCGTTTCGGCGTTACCAGCGACTATCTGACCAACGCCACCGACATCCAGATCAAGATGGCCCAAGGTGCGAAACCCGGTGAGGGCGGCCAGCTTCCCGCCTACAAGGTGTATCCGTGGATTGCCAAGACCCGTCATTCCACGCCCGGCGTTGCACTCATCTCACCGCCGCCGCATCATGACATCTACTCGATCGAGGATCTCGCCCAGCTCATCCACGACCTCAAGAACGCCAACGCCGACGCGAGGATCCACGTGAAACTGGTGAGCGCGGTCGGAGTCGGCACGGTGGCCACCGGTGTATCGAAGGCACACGCGGACGTGGTGCTGATCTCCGGTCACGACGGAGGCACCGGCGCGTCGCCGCTGACGTCGCTCAAACACGCCGGCACCCCCTGGGAGATCGGTCTCGCCGATGCTCAACAGACATTGATGCTCAACGGGTTACGCGACCGCATCACCGTGCAGTGTGATGGTGCGCTGCGGACCGGCCGCGACGTCATCATGGCGGCGCTGCTCGGTGCCGAAGAGTACGGATTCTCCACCGCACCGTTGATCGTGGCCGGCTGCATCATGATGCGGGTCTGTCATCTCGACACCTGCCCGGTAGGTGTCGCAACGCAGAACCCGGTGTTGCGTTCACGTTTCACCGGTCAGGCCGAACATCTGGTCAACTTCTTCCGCTTCGTCGCCGAGGACGTCCGGAAGTATCTGGCGCAGTTGGGTTATCGGACTCTTGATGAAGCGATCGGGCAGTCGCAGCGGCTGCACACCGATGAGGCCGTCGCGCATTGGAAGAGTAAGGGCCTCGACCTCGCTCCTATCTTCCGTAAGTTCGAGGACAAAGGTCCCACCCGCCGGTTGCGCGGCCAGGATCACGGCCTGGACCGCGCGCTCGATCAGACCTTCATCCAGCTCGCCGAAGGAGCGCTCGAGGACGCCCACCCGGTCACCCTGGAGCTGCCGGTGCGCAACGTCAACCGCACAGTCGGCACCCTGCTCGGATCGGCGGTGACCCGCCGCTACGGTGCCGAGGGGCTGGCCGAGGACACCATCACGGTGAACCTGACCGGTTCGGCCGGACAGTCGCTGGGCGCATTCCTGCCCCCGGGCGTCACCATCAGCCTTGCCGGCGACACCAACGACTACGTCGGCAAGGGGCTGTGTGGCGGCAAGATCATCGTCCGGCCCAATCCCGACGCGTGGTTCATCGCCGAAGACCAGGTGATCGCGGGAAACACCATCCTGTACGGCGCGACGTCGGGTCAGGTGTACCTGCGCGGACGGGTCGGCGAGCGGTTCTCCGTCCGCAATTCGGGTGCCACAGCGGTGGTCGAGGGTGTGGGTGACCATGCCTGCGAATACATGACGGGCGGTCGGGTGGTGATCCTCGGACCCACCGGGCGCAATCTGGCGGCGGGTATGTCCGGCGGCATTGCATACGTCTACGACCTCGACGAGTCCAAGGTGAACATGGCCATGGTCGAATTGCTTCGCCCGGATCCCGACGACCTACAGTTCCTGCACGACACGATCACCAGACACACCGAACTGACCGGCTCGGCGATCGGTGCGTCGATGCTGGCCGACTGGCCGCGGCGATGCCTGGGCTTCACCAAGGTGATGCCGACCGACTACAAACGGGTTCTCGATGCGGCGCGGATGGCCGAAGCCGAAGGCCGCGACGTCGATTCAGCGATCATGGAGGCGGCACGTGGCTGATCCGCGCGGATTTCTGGAGGTTCCGAAGAAGGAATCGAAGTACCGTCCCGTCGCCGAGCGGGTGCAGGACTGGGGCGACGTGTACGCCCATCCCGACAACCCGATGCTCGAGCTCACTGATGTGTCCGAACAGGCCCGCCGGTGCATGGACTGCGGGATCCCGTTCTGTCACTCCGGCACTGCCGGTTGTCCGCTGGGGAATCTGATCCCAGAGTGGAACGATCTGGTGCGTCGCGGACGATGGGATGCGGCCAGCGCAAGGTTGCACGCCACCAACAATTTTCCCGAGTTCACCGGGTTGGTGTGTCCGGCACCGTGTGAGGCCGCATGCGTGTTGTCGATCTCGGAGGCCACCACCGGCGGCAGCGTCACCATCAAACGCATCGAGAAGACCATCGCCTACGAATCGTGGGCGGAGGCGATCATCGGGCCCGAGCCGCCGGCATCGCGATCGGGCAAGTCGGTCGGTGTGGTGGGGTCGGGGCCGGCGGGTCTGGCGGCCGCTCAGCAGCTCACCCGGGCCGGTCACGACGTGACCGTCTACGAGCGGGACGATCGGATCGGCGGATTGCTGCGCTACGGCATCCCGGAGTACAAACTGCCGAAGTCCGACATCGATCGCCGGGTCGCGCAGATGCGAGCCGAAGGTACCGAATTCGTCGTCAATTGTGATGTGGGTGTTGATCTGTCTGTCGCCGATCTGCAGGCGAAGCACGACGCGGTGGTCTTGGCCATCGGTGCGATGGAGGCACGCGACAACCCTGTCCCCGGACGCGACCTGGCCGGCGTACATCTGGCCATGGAGCATCTGGTGCCGGCCAACAAGGAATGCGAAGGTGACGGGCTCTCGCCGGTCACCGCGGCCGGTAAACACGTGGTCATCATCGGCGGCGGTGACACCGGTGCGGACTGTTTGGGTACGGCACATCGCCAAGGTGCCGCATCGGTGGTGCAGCTCGACTACAATCCGGCGCTGCCCGAGGACCGCGACGACGACCG
The DNA here is from genome assembly GCF_026262595.1 of Gordonia aquimaris. Classification (NCBI taxonomy): domain Bacteria; kingdom Bacillati; phylum Actinomycetota; class Actinomycetes; order Mycobacteriales; family Gordoniaceae; genus Gordonia; species Gordonia aquimaris. Next base: position 176,632 of record NZ_JAPKFM010000005.1, read on the forward strand.
ATCACCGTGGCCCACCTGGCCACTGGTGATGCGCACATCCTCGGCCCACGCCGAGGGCGGTGTGCGCAAGTACGAGGTGGCAGTGCAGCGTTTCGTCGGCGATGCCAACGGCAACGTTGCGGCGATGGTCCTCGCGGAAGTCGAGGTCACCCGGGAACCCGATGGTCGCCGAGTGGTGACACCGGTCAGTGAGGAGTTCGAGATCCCTTGTGAATTGGCCCTTTTCGCTATCGGTTTTGCCGGTGTGCGTAGGGGTCAGTTGCTCGACGACCTCGGTATCGAGCCGAATCGGCGCGGGGCGCTCTCGTGTGGAAGCGACTGGCAAACCGACGCGCCCGGGGTGTTCGTGTGTGGGGATGCGCATCGTGGGGCATCGCTGGTGGTGTGGGCGATCGCGGAGGGACGGTCCACCGCCCGGGCCGTCGATGAGTTCCTGATGGGTGAATCGGACCTGCCGTCACCGGTCCGGCCGTCGGCCTTGCCGCTGTCAGTGCGATGAGTGTTCACTCGTCCGATGGTGATTTCGACAACCCGACATGGCGAGCGGATGACCAATCGTCACCGGGATAGAGATGGCGTGGCAACGGGACTAAGGTGATCACAGTGACACGTCGTACAAAGATCGTTTGCACCCTCGGACCGGCCACAAGCTCGGACGAGAAACTGAAAGAGCTCGTCGAGGCGGGCATGGATGTGGCTCGGATGAACATGAGCCACGGCACCCACGATGTCCATCGAGAGGTCTATGCGCGTGTGCGCAAGGCCAGCGACGCCGCAGGCAAAGCGGTGGGTGTGCTGGCTGACCTGCAGGGACCCAAGATCCGGCTGGGGAAGTTCCGCGACGAAGGGACGCTCAACGGCGAGGTCATGTGGGACACCGGCGACGAAGTGCGGATCACCGTCGACGACATCGAAGGTACCCAGGATCGGGTGTCGACCACCTACAAACAGCTTGCCGAGGATGCATCGGTGGGCGATCGCCTGCTGGTCGATGACGGCAAGGTCGGGCTGACCGCGACCGCGATCGACGGCAACGACGTCGTCTGCCGGGTCACCGAAGGCGGTCCGGTCAGTAACAACAAGGGTTTATCACTGCCCGGGATGAACGTCTCGGTGCCCGCGATGTCGGAAAAGGACATTGCCGACCTGGAATTCGCCCTGAAACTCGGCGTCGACATGATCGCTCTGTCGTTCGTGCGCAGCCCGGCCGACATCGAGATCGTGCACGAGGTGATGGACCGTGTCGGGCGGCGCGTGCCGGTGATCGCGAAGCTCGAGAAGCCGGAAGCGATCGACAACCTCGAGGCGATTGTCCTGGCTTTCGACGCCATCATGGTCGCCCGCGGCGATCTCGGTGTCGAGTTGCCCCTCGAAGAAGTGCCGCTGGTGCAGAAGCGGGCCATTCAGATGGCGCGCGAGAACGCCAAGCCGGTCATCGTGGCGACCCAGATGCTCGACTCGATGATCGAGAACTCGCGCCCGACCCGCGCTGAGGCTTCTGATGTCGCCAACGCCGTGCTCGACGGTGCAGACGCGGTAATGCTCTCCGGTGAGACCTCGGTGGGCAAGTGGCCGATCGATGCGGTGCTGACCATGGACAAGATCGCCCGCGCCGTCGAGGGCGGCTCGCGTGATGTGCCGCCGCTGTCGCATGTGCCGCGAACCAAGCGGGGCATCATCTCCTATGCTGCCCGCGACATCGGCGAGCGGCTGGAGGTCAAGGCGCTCGTGGCGTTCACCCAGTCCGGTGACACCGTGCGGCGCCTGGCCCGGCTGCATTCACGGCTGCCGTTGCTCGCGTTCACCCCGACCCAGGCGGTGCGCAGTCAGCTCGCATTGAGTTGGGGCACGGAGACGTTCATCGTCGATCACGTCGACACCACCGACCACATGATCGACCAGGTGGATCATCAGCTCCTGAAGATCGGTCGCCTCAAGGAGGGTGACGTGGTGGTGATCGTCGCGGGCGCACCGCCCGGCACCGTCGGCTCCACCAACATGATCCACGTCCACCGCATCGGCGAACAGGATCACTGACCCACCTCCCGCAGGTCGAGTAGCCGAGGAGCGCGCGCCCTTTTCGCTGGTCGGGTAGCCGAGGAGTGCGCGCCCTTTCCGCTGGTCGGGTAGCCGAGGAGTGCGCACCCTTTCCGCTGGTCGGGTAGCCGAGGAGTGCGCGCCCTTTCCGCTGGTCGAGTAGCCGACGAGCGGCAGCGAGGAGGCGTATCGAGACCCCGCACCCTCAACACATAGGGTGTGCTCTCATGACCGCACAATCCGAGGACCTCGGTAAACTGCTCGCCCTGCTCGACGTCGAACAGCGCGACGACGACATCTTCATCGGGCAGCACCCCGAGCAGAAGACGGCTCGCACGTTCGGCGGACAGCTCCTTGGGCAGGGTGTGGTCGCGGCATCGCGCACCCTCACCCGGGGCAACCCGCCGATCCACGCGTTGCACGCGCATTTCATCCGCGGTGGTGACGTGAACAAGCCGCTCGAATACCACGTCGCGCGGTTCCGCGATGGGAAAGCCTTCGCAAACCGTCAGGTCACCGCCATGCAGGACGGTGCCGAGGTGTTCACGATGCTGGTGGCCTTTCAGGACAATGCGGCCGGGCTCGAGCACGCGGTGGAGATCCCGCAGGTGCCCTACCCGGAGGAATTGCCACCGTTGGGTGAGCATTTCAAGGGTTACGAGGATCGGATCGCGACCTTCGTGAACGCTATGCACCCGATCGATATCCGCTTCGCGAACGACCCGACCTGGAAGGTGCGCGACGCAGGGGAGAAGCTCAAGGACAATCGGGTCTGGATGAAGACTGACGGTGAGATGCCCGACGATCCGATCATGCATGTGGCCGCCATGTGTTATGCCTCGGATACCACCGTCCTCGACTCGATCATCACCACGCACGGGTTGTCGTGGGGGATCGACCGTCTTTTCGCCGCCACGGTGAACCATTCGATGTGGTTTCACCGCGAGTTCCGTTTCGATGATTGGCTGCTCTATGCCACCCGTTCTCCGGTGGCATCGGGCTCGCGCGGCATGGGATCGGGACGCTTCTGGATGCGCGACGGCACTCTGGCTACCTCGGTGGTGCAAGAAGCGCTGATCAAATACTTCCCACCGAAAAGCTGAACCCCCGGATGGCACACTGGTCGCCATGACCTCAGCCCCGCCGCCCCGTTCGGATGGGTGGCCGCATACACAGCCGGAATACTGGCTGCAGCCCGGACCGATGCTTCCGCAGCGCACCTGGCAGCGCCGCACACGCTCGCCGATCATTCTGGTCAGTGCGCTCGCAGGATTGGTGCTGGCAGCGGTCGCCGTCATCGCGTTGATGGTGGGTTCGGTCGCCGCGGCCTCCTTCGAAGCGCGCGGCGTGGTGCTGTGCGCGACCGGTGCCACCGAGATGGCACCGCGATCGCCGGTGCGGATCTATGACGAGACCGGCGAAGAACTCGCGTCCACCCGACTCGGCGCCCCGCGAACCGAGGACGGGCGCTGCGAGATGCCGTTCACCGCAGACGATGTGCCCGCCGCGCGGGGTGGCTACGTTGTACGCATCGGAGATTCGTTCCAGGAGACCGTTTCTGAGTCCGCACTCAGCGAAGGGGCAGTGCTGCGCCCCGTGTCGTGACGCGTGTGCCCTTGTCCCATGTGCCCTTGTCCCATGTGCCGTTGTCCGGTGCGTGGCGTTCACCCGGGTTAGACTTCGGCGATCTGTCGGTCGTCGGCTTGCGCTGACGTGTGCATGGAGGGGATGCGTGGACGAGAGCATCGACTGGAGCCACGAGTGGCTTGCCTCGACGATCTGGCTGGCCATCGCGTTCGCGATCTCGGCTGCCGCCGGAATCGCCATCTGCGCCGCGCTTGCGCGATACACGAAGTGGGGCCGTCAATTCTGGCGTCTGTCTCGGGGCTTTTTCACCGGCCCAGGCAAGTGGCTCACGTGGACCATCCTTGCCGGGCTGCTGTTGTTGACCCTGCTCAGCGTGCGCCTCAACGTTCTGATTTCCTACCAGTACAACGACATGTACACCGCAATGCAGGGTATCGCCGAGGGACTCGTCCAGGGCGATCTCGCTGCGCGCGACTCCGCCGCGTCCGCGTTCTGGCGTGCGATCGGGATCTTTGGCTTGTTGGCCACCCTCCACGTCATTCGTTCTCTCGTCGACTTTTATGCCGGTCAGGCCTTTGATATTCGATGGCGAACGTGGATGACCGACCGGATGACGGCCGATTGGCTCGACGGACAGGCCTACTACCGCAACCGTTTCGTCGGCGAGGCCAACATCGACAACCCGGATCAGCGTATCGAAGCAGACATCACCAACTTCGTCACGTATTCGCGAGGCCTCGCGTTTGGTGCCGTCTCCGCCGTCGTTTCGATCGTGTCGTTCACCAAGATCTTATGGGACCTTTCGGGACCGTTGACGATCCTCGGTGTCACGTTCCCGCGCGCGATGATGTGGATCGTCCTCAGCTACGTCTTGGTGACCACAGTGATCGCGTTCTATATCGGCCGACCGTTGATTCGACTGAACTTCTTGAACGAACGTCTCACCGCCAATTTCCGCTACGCGTTGGTCCGCATTCGCGATGGCGCCGAGAACGTGGCGTTCTATCGCGGGGAGGGGGTGGAGCGTGCGGGCCTGCTCTCTCGCTTTGCTGAGGTCATTCGGAACTTCTGGCGAATTGTCTTCCGGACGTTGAAGTTCAACGGGTGGAACCTCACGGTCAATCAGACCGCTGTCGTCTTCCCGCTGATAGTTCAGGCTCCTCGGTTCATCGCCGGCGAGATCACCCTCGGAGCGGTGATGCAGTCGTCGACAGCCTTCGGCAACATGCATGACTCGCTTTCGTTCTTCCGCGAGTCCTATGACGAGTTCACCGAACTGCGAGCGTCGCTGATCCGTCTCGACGGTCTGCACGACGCGAACAACAAGTCACGCGAGCTGAGGCGGATACCGACGGAGGAGAGCCAAGAGCGGCGTCTTGCGCTGCAGAACGTGGACATCACCACACCTGATGACCGTCCGTTGGTGAGGTCGTTGTCGCTGTCGATGACACCTGGAGACGCACTGGTGGTCAAGGGCAGTTCCGGTTCGGGAAAGACGACGCTGCTGCGCGGCATTGCCGAGATGTGGCCGTTCGTCGACGGCGAGGTCGATCGTCCGCTCGGACGACGCACCCTGTTCCTGTCCCAGATCCCGTACATCCCGCTCGGCGACCTACGCACCGCGGTCGCCTACCCGGCCGCGCCCGACGACGTCGGCGACGACGCGATCCGCTCCGCCTTGCAGCGGGTCTTCCTTCCGCATCTCGTCGACCGCCTCGACGAGGAAGAGGACTGGTCGAAGGTGCTGTCACCGGGGGAGCAGCAGCGGGTGGCATTCGCGCGCATCTTGCTGACCCGTCCGGAGGTGGTGTTCATGGACGAGGCGACCTCGGCGGTCGACGAGGGGCTCGAGTACTCGCTGTACTCGCTGATCCGGGCGGAACTGCCGGAGACGATCCTGGTGTCGGTGAGTCATCGCAGTACCACCGATCAGCACCACACAGAGGTCCTTGAACTCACCGGCGGTGGCGAGTGGGAGCTGCGCCCGGTGACCACCTGAGTCTGCTCGGCCGATCGCGAATGTTCGTCTGACGACGTCGTTTTACTTTCTGATTACTAATCTCACGGAAGTCTGTCGGCGCCGCACAGTGCTCGGTACTGTGATGTCGACCACTCTGACCAGGCGAGCGAGGACATCGGTCATGACGTAGACAGAACAGATCACCTTTCCCCACGAGACGGGGGCCCAGGTGGCCACATTGCCCGAGGCGTTCCAACAGTCGATCACCGTCCGCCCCGACGCAGTAGCCCTGCGCACAGTCGGCGGAATCCAGGAGATCACGTGGGCGGAGTACGGGCGGCGGGTGGAGGCGATCGCCCGTGGGCTCGCGACACTCGGTGTTGGCCACGGCGACACCGTCGGCATCATGCTGACCAACCGCCCCGAATTCCATCTCGTCGACACGGCCGCCCTGCACCTGGGTGCAATTCCGTTCTCCATTTACAACACCAGCGCGTCGGACCAGATCGAGTACCTGTTCGGCAACGCGGAGAACTCAGTCGTGGTCACCGAACAGGTGTTCCTGCCGGCGCTTCGCGCGGCGAACACGAATGTCACCACGACGATCGTCGTCGACGGCACGGCCAGTGATGCGATGTCGCTTGCCGACCTCGAACAGGCCACCGCACCTGAGGGTTTCGACTTCGAGGCGTCGTGGCGCGCGGTGCAACCCGACGACCTCGCCACCCTGATCTACACGTCGGGAACCACCGGGCCGCCCAAGGGTGTCGAGATCACCCACCGCAACATCATCGCCGAACTCGCGGCACTCGCCGAGCATGTCCAGGCAGGCTTCGACGACCGGGTGATCTCGTATCTCCCCGCCGCGCACATCGCCGATCGCGTATCGTCGCACGCCGCCAACATGGTGCGCGGTATCCAGATCACCACGGTGCCCGATCCGCGCGAGATCGCCGCTGCGCTGCCAGAAGTGCGTCCCACGTTCTTCTTCGGCGTGCCGCGTGTGTGGCAGAAGATCCGCGCCGGTATCGAGGCGAAGATGTCCGAGGAATCCAGCCCCGTGAAAAAGAACTTGGCGGCATGGGCTCTGGGTGCCGGCGCCTCGGCCGCACGTGCCCACCTCGAAGGCCGCGACCCGGGGCGGGTCGGCGGGCTGCAACACGGCCTGGCCGACAAGCTGGTCCTGCACAAGGTGCGTGAGGCGATCGGCATGGACCAGGTCCACTTCGCCGGCTCCGGTGCCGCGGCCATCCCCGCAGAGGTGCTGGAGTTCTTTCTCGGCCTCGGCGTCCCCGTCCTGGAGGTGTGGGGGATGTCGGAGACCACCGGTGTCTCGACCATGACGACCTCGGAGAACCTCAGGATCGGTACCGTCGGCAAGACGGTCACCGGGGTGGAGGCAAAGATCGCCGACGACGGCGAGCTGCTCATCCGAGGGCCCGTGGTGATGCGGGGTTACCGCAAGCAACCCGAGAAGACCGCGGAGACCATCGACGCGGACGGGTGGCTTGCGACCGGCGACATCGCAAAGATCGACGACGAGGGCAACGTGACCATCGTCGATCGCAAGAAAGAATTGATCATCAACGAGTCGGGCAAGAACATGTCGCCGACCAACATCGAGAACGCCATGAAGGCCGCCTCGTCACTCATCGGCCAGGTGGTGGCGATCGGCGATGGGCGGCCCTACATCTCGGCTTTGGTGGTGCTCGACCCCGACGCGGCGGCTGCCCGGGCGAAGATGCTCAACATCCCCGACGCCGACATGGCGACCCTGTCGAGCAGGACTGAGGTGATCGACGAGGTCACGCGGCGGTACGGCAGGGCAATGGCAAACTCTCTCGGGTCGAGCAGGTCAAGCGGTTCACGATCGTCCCGGCGGCATGGGACCCGGGTGGGGACGAACTCACCCCGACGATGAAGCTGCGTCGTAAGCCGATTGCGACCAAGTACGCCGAGCGGATCGGCAAGCTGTACGACGATGCCGGCGACGCCGACGTGATCGACCTGCGCTGAGAAGTACCCACGCGCGTCGCGCGGGACACTAGGATCGTGGAGGACGGTCGGGGTAGGTGCGTCATGCCGCGACCGGACACTGCCCTGTCAATCGCGACGCAGCGAGGAAGTCGTCATGACCGAAGAAGTCGTTCCCGACATCGGACCCATCGATTACATAGTTCTGGAGTGGAGTGGGCAGCAGCCGACCGGAGAAGCCATCCCGTACCTCGTCGAACTGGTCGACCGCGGCATCATCCGCGTCATCGATCTCGCGTTCGTGCAGAAGGGTGAGGACGGGACCCTGACGCACCTCGAGATCGACCAACTCGGCGTCGATTTCGAGGTTCTCGACGGTGCGGCGAGCGATCTGATCGGCGAGGACGACATCGCCGAGGCCGCATCGGTCCTGCAACCTGGGACCGCCGCGGCGATCATGGTCTACGAGAATGCCTGGGCCGCACCGTTTGCCGGTGCCCTACGCCGAAACGGTGCCCAGATGGTGGCGTCCGGTCGCATCCCGATGGATGCCTTCGTCGAAGCCGTCGAGGCTGCCGACGCCGCGGACGCCTGACGCTTCGGCCGTCCCCCCTGACCACTCACAGCAAGGAGAACCTCATGCCCGGACTCATCCGCGCGGCCGCACGCACCGCGGTCATCGCCGGTACCGCAACCTCGGTCAGCAATCGTGTCTCACGTCGCCAGGCAAACCGCTGGGCGCAACAGGAGTACGAGAACCAGCAGCGTTACACACAGCCCGCGCCGGCTCCCGCTCCCGCACCCGCCCCGGCTCCTGCACCCGCCCCGGCAGCGGCACCGCAACAGGACACCATCGAACAACTCAAAGAACTCGGTGCGCTTTATCAGCAGGGCATCTTGACCGAGCAGGAATTCGCTGCCCAGAAGGCCAAGATCCTCGGGAGTTGACGGGTCCTCAGCCGTTCGAGACGCGACGACTGTCGTCGGTATCCGGGGCGCCGAGTTCGGCCCCTGGAATCCGCGGCAGTCGTCGCGCTATCACCAGGCCGAGCGCAGCGAGGAAGATCACCAACAGGATCGCTCCCTTGATCGCGGTGAGTTGCGCGTCGACATAACTGTCGATGAGCGTTGCGACCTCCTGCTCCGGGATCGCGTTCGCCGCCGCGACATCATCGAGCTGATCTCTGCTGATGATCTCGATACCGTCGGTAGATGCGTCGGCGATCTGGCTCTTGGTCGTTTCGGACAAGTCGGGGTCGGCTTGTGCCATTTGGTTGAAGCCGCTACTGAGGGAGGCGATCAGCAGCGCACCCAGCATCGCGACCCCCACCGAGGTTCCGATGTTCTGCGCGGTCCCTTGCAATCCCCCTGCCTCACCGCGGTCACGTTCACTCGCCGACGACATGATCACATTGCCCAACTGCGATGCGATGAAGCCGAAACCGGCGCCGAATACCGCCATCCCGATGGCGAAGGGCACACCCTGGAGTTGCGGTTCGATGGTGCTCACCAAGGTGAACGATCCGGTTATCACCAGTACCAAACCGATCCGGACCATTCGCCGCGGCGACTGTGTCGCAGCGAGTTTCGGGCTGGCGAAGGCGGCGATGAGCATCGCCACCGACATGGGAGCCAACTCCAGGCCGGTGTCGAACGCGTCCTTCAGCAGCACATACTGCAAATAGATCGGGATGACGAAGAACATGCCGCCGATGATGGTCTGCTGGGCGATGAGCATCACCAATCCGTTGCGCAGATGCAGTGTTCGCAGCAGCCGAGGATGCATCAGCGGTGTGCCGTCGCGCGAGATGACATGGTTCTCCCAACCGACGAACCCGATCAAGACGAAGACGCCTGCCGCGATCATGAACGGCACCACCGAGAAACCGAACGGCGTGATCTCGGTCCCCGCGACGGTCAATGCGCCGGAGGGACGGATGAAGCCCCACGAACCGGCCTGCAACAGGGCGATCACGATCAGACCCAGCCCGAGTGCCGACAGCGCCGTGCCGCCCCAGTCGAGGCGACGCGAGCCCGACACTTTGGTGTCGGCGATGACCCTCACGCATGCGATGACGACGATGCAGACCACCGTCTCGGCGGCGAAAACGACCCGCCAGGTCAACGTCTCGGTCACCCATCCACCGATGAGCGGGCCGGCGGCGGCGCCTGCGGCCGCGATCCCGCCGAGGGCACTGTAGGCGGTGGCACGCTCGCGCCCCTCGTAGTTGGCGGCGGTCAACGAGATGATCGCCGGCATCACCAGCACCGCACCGGCGCCCTCGACAAACGACCAACCGAACAGCAGCACACCGATGTTGGGGCTGAAGGCGGTGATGAGTGAACCGGTCCCGTAGACCAGCAACCCGATCGCGAACACCCTCCGCCGGCCGAACAGATCGCCGAGCCGTCCGCCGAACAACATGAACGAGCCCATCACCAGCGTGTACAGGGTGATTGCCAACTGAACCTGCGTCAGCGTGGTGTCGAGGTCCTCCACCACGCTGGACACCGACACGTTCATCACGGTCGTGTCGAGCACCATGATGAACTGTGCGGCGCACAAGATGATGAGAACGCTCCACTTTCGCACCGCGTTCACGCTACGCCCGGTTTCGCGCGCGCCGGATGTTTGTCGCGGCTGGCCGCGGGGAATCATCCAAAACGGGTGAGCCCGGTACGCCGGTAGGTCGATGCGTCGGCCCGGAGGCGATCTCGTGAACCGGACCCGCGCGCCCGAGGCAGTGCCCATAGTGGAAGAGGAGTCGTGACAGCCACGGCTCCGCCGACGAAAGGACGATCGATGGCCCTCGACGACGATGACATCACGACATCCGACTCCGGCGGCGAAGGCGTCGCCGATGGTGGCTCCAATCCGGGTGGACATGACGGTGGGGCCGATGGCACCGCGAATGCCGGTGAGGGTCCTGCCGATGGTGGCTCCAATCCGGGTGGACACGACGGTGGGGCCGATGGCACCGCGAATGCCGGTGAGGGTCCTGCCGACGGCGGCTCCAACCCGGACGGTCATGACGGCGGCGCCGACGGCACCGCCTGAACGACGGAATGCTGAGCCGCTGTATCTCGATCGGTGCCGCGGATTTCGCACGCGATCATTGGGGCCGGCGCCCGTTGCTCAGCCGGGCCGACACGCTCCCGCGTGACTTCGGTGATCTGCTCTCGCCGGCGACCGTCGACGAACTGCTCACCGCACGCGGGGTGCGTGCCCCTTTCATCCGGATGGCCAAGGACGGCGGGTTGCTGGCTCGGGACTGCTATGTCGGTCCGGCAGGCTTCGGAGCGGAGATCGGCGATCAGGTGGATTCGGCGAAGGTGCTGTCGCGTTTTGCCGAGGGTGCCACGATCGTGTTGCAGGGACTGCACCGGTTGTGGCCGCCGGTGATCGACTTCGCGCGGGGCATGGTCGACGATCTCGGCCACCCGGTGCAGACCAACGCCTACATCACCCCACCCGCCAATCGTGGATTCGACCCGCACTACGACGTCCACGACGTGTTCGTCCTTCAGGTTTCCGGCCGCAAACGGTGGTTGGTGCACGATCCGGTGCACCGCGATCCGCTCGACACCCAGCCGTGGACCGATCACCGGCCCGCCATCGAAGCGCGGGCGCGCGAACAGCCGGTGATCGACACGGTCCTCGAGCCCGGCGATGCGGTGTACCTGCCGCGCGGTTGGGTGCATTCGGCGCAGGCGATGGGGGAGACCTCGATTCACCTCACCGTGGGCGTCTCCGCAGTGACCCGACACGACGTCGTCCGAGCCATCGTCGACGCGCTCGGCGACAACGACATGCTTCGCGAATCACTGGCCATTCCACTGGATTTGGCCGATCACGATCAGGCCGCGGTCACCGCCCGCTCGGTACTCACCTCGGTGATCGACGTGCTGCGCGAGGAAACCGACGAACTCGCCGATGCAGCAGCGACCCGTCTGTCACGACGCCACGCCGAACGAACCCGTGCGGTGGCGGTGGCACCGTTGGCGACGCTCGACGCGATCGGACGAGTGGACACGACGACGGCGTTCCGCTGGCGACCCGGTTTGATCGGTTCCCTCCGGCATTCCAACAGCTCTGTCACACTTCGGCTTCCGGACCGTAGCATCACCTTTCCGGCCTCATGCGCCGACGCGCTCGTGGCGATCCGGTCCGGGCAACCCTTGATGGCAGGAAACCTGCCCGGGCTTGACGGTTCCGACGGATGTGTGCTGGTGCGCAGACTATTGCGTGAGGCCGTGCTGGTGCCCGTCGAGCCGTGCCCGATCGAGCCGACGCCCCACGACAGCACTGAGTCCGATGGGTGATCGTCTCCCGTGCAGCGACTCCGCCCGCGACCGCGGTGATCCGATGTTCGGCACCGCGTCGGCCGGGAACAAGTGGGTGCTCCTCGAGATGAGCGGTGCGTGGGGTCCGTCAGCGTTCCTGGAATCCCCGCGGATCGTCGACCCCCGGCTCGGCCGCGCGATCGTGCGGCGCGTGGAGACCGAGCGAATGCGGATCGTCGCGATTCGTCGTCCCGGTCGGCGCCCATCGGTGCCCCGGTGGCGGTGGTTCATCGTCGACGCGCGTCCTGGATCAGAAACGGTGCACCACGGTGAGGTCGCCTCACCGGCGGAGTATCTCGACTTGGCGCTCGATGGGACGGACGGCGAACGGTCCGATGATCCGCTCGTGGCCGTGTGCGCGCACGGCAAACATGACCAGTGCTGCGCGGTGCGGGGGCGCGCCGCCACCGCGGCAATAGCGGCGGAGTACCCGGAGTGGACGTGGGAATGCTCCCACCTAGGTGGGGATCGATTTGCCGCGACGATGATCCTGTTTCCGCATGGGCTCTGCTATGGCGCAGTCGATTCCGCTGACGAACCGTCGGCCATCGTGCGTCGCTACACGCATGGTCGGCTCGACAACGAGTTCCTTCGCGGCCGTACGTCGTTGCCACACGCGGTGCAGGCCGCCCAGTATTTCGTGCGTCGCGCAACCGGCGACGACCGCATCGATGCGCTCAGTCCGGTCGACGTCCGCCGAGGCGACCACCAGATCGAGGTCGTGCTGTCGGGGCCGGATGGACCCATCGGAGTGACCCTGGCAGAGCACATGTCTGATCCGCTGCACTCGACGTGTGCGGCATCGGTGGCCGGGCGCGTCCGGCAGTTCGTGATGGTGAGGATGAACCGGGTGACAAGCTGAGCCGTCCGGTCGGGCGGCGGCTCAGGCCGGCGGCCGGGGCTTGGCCTCGACTGCGATCACCGGGGTGCCCACGGTGGCGGTGCCCTCGGCGATCTGATCGACGGACGCGAACTTCTTGGTGTTCATCACCACCACGGGTGTGATCAGCGGGTAGCCTGCTCTCTCGATCACCGCTCGGTCGAAGGTCACCAGCGGGGTGCCCGCATCGACCTTCTGTCCCGCCTTCACCTTGACGTCGAACCCTTCGCCTTTGAGTTGCACGGTGTCGATGCCGACATGGATGAGCAGTTCGATGTCACCGTCGAGTACCAGGCCGAAGGCGTGACCGGTGGGCTGCGCGGCGACGACCATCGCCGCTGCGGGAGCGTAGACGGTATCGCCGGACGGTTCGATCGCCACGCCGCCCCCCATGGTGCCCTTGGCGAACACCGGATCGGGTACATCGGACAGCGCCACTACGGTTCCGTCGAGCGGAGCGCCGATCTCGGTGACGACGCGGCGCTCGGTGGGGGCGGCCGACTCCGCTGTGGTCGCCGCGGCGGCGGTCGCGGTGGGTGCGGTGCTGACGGCGGTGGCGGTACTTCCGCTCGGCACCGCGGCGGCTGCGGCGGCCGCGGCCACCCCCTCAGCGGAATCGTCGATCGGGATCGCGCCGGCACGTTCGAGCCCGGCGTCGCGGGCGGCCTCGAACTGCGCCTGCTGTTCGGCAGTGCGGTACCCGGACAACACCACCAGGATCATCGCCACGGCGAATGCGGCGGCGACCGCGATGCCGTAGAGCACGATGCTGTCGAATGCGGGAATCGTCAGCAGCGATGTGAACACGAAGGCGTTCGTGGTCACGCCGCCGCCGATTCCGATGATCAGTCCGCCGACGAAGCAACCGACCAACATTCTCGGATAAATCCGTTTGAAGCGTAGATGGATACCGTAGAGCGAGGGTTCGGAGATGCCGCCCAGGAGTCCGGCGGCCAGCGCGCCGGTGGCGGTCTGCCGCATCTGCATGTCGCGTTCGCGCCACGCGATGAGCAGCACACCGGCAGTGGCCCCGAAGCACGCGAAGTTCCAGGCGCCCATGGGTCCCTGGATGAAGTCGTAGCCGATGGTCTGGATGTTGAGCAGCATGATCGCGTTGATCGGCCAGTGCAGACCCAGCGGGACCATGAACGGGTAGGCGAGCGGGATCACGATCGCGAAGATGAACGGGGAGAAGTCGTTGATCGACTTGAGGACGTCGGCCAGACCCGCACCGACGTAGACGCCGATCGGCCCGATGATGAACGCCGTCAACGGGATCATGATGAGCATGGCGAGGAACGGCACGAAGATGAGCTGCACGTTCTCCGGGATGATCTTCTTGAGGTACTTGTACAGCGGGCCCAGAACGGCTGCCATCAGCAGCGGCGGGAACACCTGGGAGCTGTAGTCGAAGACCGTCAGCGGTATGCCGAAGATATCGATGGTCTGGACTTCGAAGCCGAAGACGGTGTTGGTGGTCGCCTGATCCATGAACGCGGTGAAGCCGGGCAGCATGAGTACGGCCATGATGGCGAATCCCACCCACGGATCCGCGTCCAGCTTCTTCGACGCGTTGTAGGCGATCATCAGTGGCAGGAACACGAACACGCACTGCCAACAGAGGTTCACGAACTGCCACGACGGGGACAGGTCGGTGCGGGGGTCGGCCCAGTTGCCGATGATGTCCAGGGTGCTCATCAGCGACATGAACGTGATGAACAAGGAGGCGCCGAGCAAAGCGCCCAGGATCGGTCGGAAGGAATCCGACAGGTATTCGAACAGGGAATCCAACCACGCGTTCTTGCCGCGCGGTCCCTTCGCCCGTGCGGCCGCCTTGATGGCCGCCGCGTCACCGCCGGCGTTGGCCATCTGTGGCAGCGCCATGATCTCGTTGTAGACCGTTTGTACGGCACCGCCGATGACGATCTGGTAGCGGTTGCCTGCCTGGGGTACCGCGCCCATGACGCCGTCGATCGCTTCCAGGGTGCCCTGCTCGACCTCGGAGGCATCGCGCAATTGGAAACGCAGACGGGTCGCGCAGTGCGTCAGACTCTCGATGTTGCCGGCGCCGCCGACGCCCGTGACGATCTCGGATGCCGTGTTGGTCGAGGTAGACATGACTCTCCTTGAGCTGTCCAGTCTGCAGGTGTGGGCGACCGCGAAGCCCGCCGGCAGTCATGTCCGGAGCGGCATCGACGGCGTTCTGGATGCTATCCCGTGGCACCGGACCTGCGAGGGCGGATCGGAAAGGAGATGGCCAACAGTGACCATCCGTGGCGCAGTTCAGTGCTGTTGCGACGCGAATCGACTCACTCGCGTGGTGTGGCGATCGCTGCCACGGCGCCACCGTCGACCAACAGATCTGTCCCGGTGATGAAGGAGGCCGCCGGACTCAACAGGAAAGCGGTGGCGTCGGCGATGTCGGCGGCGGTTCCGAGTCGGCCGGTTCCCGACATCGCGATCATGGCACGCATGGCATCACCGCTGTCGCCGCCGAGCTCGGCTTGCCCCATGGCGGTCGCGATGACCCCGGGGCTGATGCTGTTGACGCGGGCGCCACGCGCACCCCATACGCCGGCCGCGGCACGCACCCGGACATGGTTGGCTTGTTTGGCAATCGCGTAGGCGCTTCCCGGGTCCCCGGCCCGTTCGGTCAGGAAGTCAAGCGACAGCAGCTCGGAACTCGGGGTGATGGCGAGCGCGGCGGCGTGGTCGGCCGCGAGTGGGGGATAGATGTGGCCCGCCATGCTGGCTACGACGACCCCGGCACCGCGTTGGGCGACCACGGCGCCGAACGCGTCGAGCGACAACGCCACGCCCAGCAGGTCGACCCGCAGGATCGCCTCCACCGGTGCCTGCACCGGGGAGAGCCCAGCCGTGTGGATCACCTGGTCGACGTTGCCCAGTGACGCCGAGAACTCCGCCAGCGCTGTCACCGAGTCCGCCGATCCGACATCAACCGTGCGTCCGACCGCATCGAAGCCCTCGTCGCCGAGGGCGGCGACGTCCCGTTCGAGGCGGGCGTCGTCGACGTCGGCGAGGACGACCTTACGCCCGCAGGCCTGACGTCGGGCGATGGCCAGACCCATGCCGCCCGAACCGATGACCACCACGATGCTGTCCGGCATGTCGCTTCCTCACTGTCGACGAATCACCTTCGACAGTCTGTCATCTCGCATGTGTGGCACCAGAGTCGATGGTCCCGCTATGTCCTCGTACGGGGCCGGTGAGCCGGTCAGATGACTCGCGGTCAGACGACTCGCGGTCAGGCCACGCGACGATCGGCGGCCGCCACGTCTGTGAGCAGACCACCCGGATCGACGATCATCACCACCGGACCGATCCGGTCCTCGGCGCGCTCGATGATCGACTCGATCTGGACCGGATCGGACGGGTCGGACACCACCGCCCACACCCGGCCGCTGACCGACGCGTCAATGAACGGAACGAGGTCGTGGGAGATGGCGGAGGTCAACACGACTCGACGGCCAGACCGCAGGATCTCGTGCACCACCGACTGCGCCCGGGTACTGCCGTCCATCACGACCAGCATGCTGTCTGTGGTGGCGGTGGGAGTGGTCGTATGGAGCTGTCGTGTGTTGTTCATGGCACCCATGTCATCGTCGCGCCCTGCGATGGACGTGTGGCGTGGCTGTCAGTTCGCTGCGCACTGCCCGGCCGGGGACGTCTGTGCGAGCACCTGGGGCGGGCGACCCCGGCGGTCGACGCTATCCTCGCCGACATGAGTGACGTGACCGGTGCTGCGGATGGAGATCGACGCTGCCCCTGTACCTCGGGTCTCACGTTCGGCGAATGCTGTGGTCCGATCCTGAGTGGCGCACGCCGCGCGCCGACCGCCGAGGCATTGATGCGGTCGCGGTTCAGCGCTTTCGCCATCGGCGATCGTGACCACATCCTCGACAGTTGGCACCCGCGGACCCGTCCGCGTCGGCTCGTCGTCGACGACGGCATCCAGTGGTATCGACTCGATGTCGAGTCCGCCTCGGGGGGAACGCCTTTCGACAACACCGGCGAGGTGACGTTCACCGCGCACTATCGGGCGGACGGCGAGCGCAGAGCGCTGCACCAGCGCAGCCGGTTCGAACGGCGCGACGGTCGGTGGGTCTACCTGGACGGAACCGTCGAAGGCTGAGCGTCACCCGTGCCGGCACACCCAGTCGATGAGCGGCGTTGCGGCACGCCAGTCCTTGCGTATCTGCTTGACCAGGGCCGCCGAGTGGATGATCTCGTCGAAGCCGTAGTCGCGGGCGATCGTCAACGATTTGTGTCGCAACAGTTCGATACGCGGATGATCGGTTGACCAACCCCGCGGCGCGGTCTTGAGCACGTCACCGCCGAGTTCCCATCCGGTTCGGGTGTACTTGTTGACCAGTTGCTCGAGTTCGGCGCCGTGAATCGCATTGTCGATAGCCGATCGCAGAGCGGCGAGACGTTCGCCGGAAGCCTCGTAGAACCCGGCGCCCACCCGCACGCCGGGCGCTCCGATCTGGACGTAGTAGCCGGTCGCCGGACCGACCGCGACGAACGCTCCCTGATGGGTCTTATAAGGGGCTTTGTCCTTGGAGAACCGAACATCGCGGTAGGGGCGAAAGATCTTGGCTGAGCCGAACTCGGCGGCCAACTCGTCGGTGAGTTCAGCCATCGGCACGGCGACCGCAGTGCGATAGGTGCCTTTGTGGAGCTCCCAATACACCTTGGAGTTGTCGATTTCCAGGTCGTCGTAGAAGTCGAGTGCAGCCTCGGGGAAACCGGTGAAGGCCATGACCGGCAGCCTACGCGCAGTCATGTTTCGGACCGTTCGTCGCGGGTAGTCTCATTTGCGTTGGTGCGGCTTCAGACAACCGGTCGCGTGGCATTGAGCTGAAACGAGGTTGTCATGACGAGCCACATCTTCGCCGGGCGGGCGTACCGCAATCGGGTGCATGCCGGGCGAATCCTCGCCGAGTACGTCGAGCGGCACCTCTCCGCTCTGCCCGCACCGGCCGCCGAGACGTCCGTGATTGCGCTGCCGTGCGGGGGAGTGCCGGTGGCTCGACAAGTTGCCGAACACCTCGACGCCCCCCTCGACGTCTTGCCCGTGCGCACCATCGGTGTACCGGATCAACCGGAGCTCGCGGCTGGTGCGATCGCGTACCCGGGGGTGATGGTGATCAATGACGAGATCATCGGCGGCCTCGGCATCACTCCGGATGAATGGGACACGCTGGTACGTCTTACGCGGGCCGAACTCGAACGCTGCACCCGAGTCCATCGTCATGGACGTGCCGGGATTGCGGTCCGTGACACCCACGTCGTCGTGGTCGATGACGGGGTGTCGACGGGAGCGACGATGCGCGCGGCGGTCGGCGCGCTACGCCGTCTCGGTGCGGCACAGGTGACTGTTGCGGTCCCCGTGGGGCCGCCGGGAATGTCGGAGAGGTTCGGCGATGTCGACCACGTCATCTGCCCGACTCTGTTGGAGTCCTTCCGCGGTGCGTGCGCGGCCTACGACGAATTCGAGCCGATCACCGATGCGGACATCCGGGAATTGCTGAGCTACGCCGGCACCCGTTGAGCACGGTCGTGCCCGACGCGTCGATCGCACCTCGTACCGGCTGGTAGGAGCGATCTCGCCACCTGGTTGGCAACGATGTTATGGCCATTCCCGCGTGCTGCGGACAGGAAACGTGCCATGGTGACCGCAGACGAGGAGGTCGCATGGCACAGGCTGGCGGTGGCGATCACAACGGTCAGCGATCGGCGGATCAGTTCGACGAGGTCGACCGCCGATCCGCCGGCGAGCGGGCCGAGGAGGTGAAGCCGGGCCGGCGCAGACGTCAGTGGCTCGGAGTCGGGGCCGGCGTACTCCTCGCGGTCATCGTCTACCTCGTGTTGCCCGCAGACGTCGAACATCCGGCGCGACTGACCGCTGCCACGGCCGTGCTGATGGGCGTGCTGTGGATGACCGAGGCGATCCCGATCCCGGCTACGGCGCTGCTTCCGCTGGTCATCTTCCCGGTGTTCGATTCCGACGTCTCGGTCAACGACGTCGGCGCCTCCTACGG
This sequence comes from Gordonia aquimaris, assembly GCF_026262595.1. NCBI lineage: Bacteria > Bacillati > Actinomycetota > Actinomycetes > Mycobacteriales > Gordoniaceae > Gordonia > Gordonia aquimaris. The sequence continues at coordinate 195,479 of NZ_JAPKFM010000005.1, forward strand.
GAACAACATCATCTTCCTGTTCATGGGCGGTTTCATCCTCGCGCTGGCGATGCAACGGTGGAACCTGCACCGCCGCATCGCCCTGCTCACGGTGAGCGCTATGGAACCAAGCCCACGATGGTGATCGCGGGCTTCATGATCGCCACCGCATTCCTGTCGATGTGGGTTTCGAACACGGCCACCGCGGTGATGATGATCCCGATCGGGGTGTCGGTGCTCATCCTGGTCCTCGATCTGCGGTCGAACACCGAGACGTCGAACTCGACGGAGGACACCGATGCGGCGACAGCAAGCGATCAGCACGCGATCACCCAGGCTGTGATCACCAGCAACTTCGGCACCGCACTCATGTTGGGCATCGCGTATGCCGCATCGATCGGATCGCTGGGCACCATCATCGGTACCCCGCCGAACACACTGTTGGTGGGGTACCTGGAGGGTGAGGGCATCGACATCGGTTTCCTGGAGTGGATGATCGCCGGGGTGCCGCTGGCCGTGGTGTTCCTCGTCATCGCCTGGTTTCTGTTGTCGCACGTCCTGTTCCGGCCGGAGATCGATGACATTCCCGGAGGTCGGAAGCTGATCCGAGGTGAACTCGACGACCTCGGACCGATGTCACAGGGCGAGATCCGGGTGGCGGTGATCTTCGCCCTCGCCGCTGCCTCGTGGATTGCGGTTCCGCTGATCTGGGATGAGGACCCACCCATCTCCGACACCGGGATCGCCATGACGGCCGCGGTCCTGTTGTTTCTGCTCCCCAGTGGCGTCACACCAGGAGTCCGGCTACTCGACTGGGAGACGGCGGTGCGGCTGCCGTGGGGTGTCCTGTTGCTGTTCGGCGGTGGGTTGGCCTTGTCGGAACAGTTCGATTCCAGCGGCCTGACCACATGGATCGGTGACGTCGCCGCACGCCTCGACGCCATCCCGGTGATCGTCCTGATCATCGTGGTGACCGCGGCGATCATCTTTCTCACCGAGATCACCAGCAACACCGCGACAGCGGCGACCTTCCTGCCGGTGGCGGGCGGGGTGGCGATGGGGATGGGGATCGACCCACTGGCGTTGACGGTGCCGGTCGCCCTCGCGGCGACGTGTGCGTTCATGCTGCCGGTGGCCACCCCACCCAATGCGGTCGCCTACGGCAGCGGATACGTCACGATCGGTCAGATGATCCGCGGTGGGGTCTGGCTCAACCTCATCGGGATCGTGTTGATCACGCTTGCCGGGTACACGCTGTTCGCCTGGTCGCTAGGAATCTCCTTCTGATCTCTATGGTGTGCAACATTGTTGTGCACCACATAAATCTCGGCTACCGTCGATGACGTGCCGGGACGGTGTCGCGACGTCCGAGAACGAGCGTCTGGGGGATCAATGTTGTTGTCACCGAACACCACTCGTCAGTCACTCGGACGAGCGATCGCACGCGTGGCGCTCGGCGTCGTGCTGGTGGTCGCCGGCGTGGGGCATCTCACGGCCCAACGGGCCGAGTTCCAGGCGCAGGTGCCCGACTGGGTGCCGTTGGACAAGGACTTCGTCGTGCTCGCGTCGGGTGGTGTCGAGATCGTGCTGGGTCTGGCGCTGATCGCGTTGCCCAGGTATCGCAAGCTCGTGTCCTGGATCGCGGCCGCGTTCTTCGTCGCCGTGTTCCCGGGCAACGTATATCAATACCTCGAGCACATCGACGCATTCGGGCTCGACACCGACACCAAGCGACTGGTGCGTCTCTTCTTCCAGCCGGTACTGGTCCTGTGGGCGCTGATCGCCGGGTCCGACGGCAGGCGAGGTGATCGACGAGTCGAGCAGATCAGCCCGACACGATAAGTGTGGTGACCTCGCCGACACCCATGATCTCCATCGGCGTCTTCGTCAGCGAGTTCTCGCCGAGGAACATCTCCGAACTGGTCTTGCCGGTGTCACTGAGCATGAGGTCATGAATCGCGATCGTGCGTTTCGGGGCGAGCGTTCGTACATAGTCGATCGCCTGCTCCGTCGAGATCCACGGACCGCTGATGGGCAGAAGCAACACCTCGACCGCGCAGTGGGGGTTGAGGTACGCATCGCCGGGATGGAAGACGTGCCCGTCGATGAGGAAGCCCGCGTTGTCGACCATCGGGATCTCCGGGTGGATCACGGCATGATCGGCGACGAAGGCGACGACGTCGAATCCGGCTGTGGTGAACGTATCCCCGCTCGAGACCGCATGCGCGCGGTCGGCGACGTCGGTGAGCGTGCGGGTGACGGCGGCGGGCCCGTACAGCTGCAACTCAGGTCGGCGCTGCATCTCCGCCACGATCGCGTCACCGTCGAAATGATCGAAGTGCTCGTGGGTGATCAGTACGGTGTCGGCCTGACTCAGCAGCTCTGCCGCATTCGGTGTGAACGCCCCCGGATCGATCAGCAGCACGCCCGCACCCTTGTCGAGGGTGACGGTCGCGTGAGTGTGCTTGGTGAGGCGCATGATTCCTCCGGCGTGAGGGTTGAATCGTCGGTTGACTGTCATAACCGACTCTACAAAGTCTGCCGGAGACAATTCGGGTCTGCCGTTGGCAATTCGGGCGGCAACGATGATCGGTCAGGGCACAATGATTGTTCGTGCCCAGACGAGAGGATCCGCCGCCGACAGCTGGTGCGCGCCCTTTCCTGCTGTTGTCCATCCGCGCCGAGCCGGCGGCCGCCGTGGACGAGCATCGGTCTGTGTTGCGGTTGGGTGCCTTGGCCGAGAACGAACTACGCGCGATCAATCTGACCCAGCGGCCGTTGGGACACGTCGATCTCGACGACTGGTCGGGCATCATCCTCGGCGGCGGACCGTACAACGTGAGCGACCCCATCGCGGCGAAGAACGCGACCCAGCGTCGCGTGGAGGCGGAGCTGTCTGAGCTGACCGAACGGATCGTCGCCGCGGATTTCCCTTTCTTGGGCTGCTGCTACGGCGTGGGCACACTGGGCTCGGCGATCGGTGCCGCAATCGACCGCACCCACGGCGAGCCGGTCGGGCCGCTGATGGTCACCCTGACCGACGCTGCGCACCACGATCCGCTGTTCGCCGATCTACCGGCCGGCTTCGCGGCCTACGGCGGGCACAAAGAAGCAGCGACGCGGCTACCTGAGCACGCGGTACACCTCGCTTCCTCACCTGACTGTCCGGTGCAAGCCTTTCGGGTAGGGACCAATGTCTATGCCACCCAGTTCCACCCTGAACTCGACGCGGAGAGTCTGTGCACGCGCATCGACGTCTACCGCGACTTCGGCTACTTCGACCCGAGCGAGGCGAGCGCGCTACAGGCCACCGCGCGGGCGACCGACGCACAGCACCCGCCCACCATTCTGAAGCGCTTCACCGAGCGCTACCGGCGTTGAGTGGCACGCCGCAAGTGAATCGGACACATACACCTCGGTGGTCAGCTACGTGGATCGTCGCCTCGGCTGTAGGCGATGCGGATCAGTCGGCGTAGCACATCAAGGTCGATCTGCTCCAGGCGTTTGACGTACACGCACCCGGCGCCTTCGGTGTAGGTGCCGAGGTCGGGAAGCAGCGCAGCTCCTTCGGGGAGATCCTTCAGGCCGTAGAAGGATAGTGCCGACTTGCGGGGGGAGAAACCAACCTTGGGCCAGTCTCCTTCCGTACGAGAGGTTTTCGACGGTGAGACATAGTGATACGAGCCGTACCCGACGATCGAAGGCCCCCACATCACCGGTTCCACGCCGGTCTCCGTACGCATGATCTCGTCGACGCGGTGCCCTTCGGTGACCCGGTGGGCGGGTGTGGCGCGATCGAGGAACTCCTGCACCGACGCATCGGTCGGCTGGGTCTTGATCGTCATGGCAACAACGTATTGTGCGCCGGTCGAGAAGTCACGGGACACGTTCGGGCAAAGCCGTTGACTCGGCCGACCCACCCAGTAGTGTGGTGTTTGTCACATCATTCTGGAGGGAAAACCATGGTAGCGGCCGACATGAAGGATCTCCATCGCAGCATCGGGGCGCTGCGGCATCACCTCGTCACGCTGAAGGCGCATTACGGGGATGTCGATGCCGTGCGACGGATGGCCAACGACCTCGACCGACTCGAGATCGACCTGCATGAGTTCGAGCACGCACTACCACCGCGGATTCGCGCGAAAGGCAAGGACGACGTCATCTACGTCCCGGACAGCAAGTCGGACGAAGCCGCGTGGCTCGGCGCGCAGGATGAAGGGCTGGGCTTCCACTCGCGTGAGCGGACGAAGTGAGCGCGCCCGCAGCTGAGCGGGACACTGCCGGGGTTTTCTCCCCGGGTCGGGCGCGCATCGCAGCGCGTACTCTTCGATCGGACAGATGGTGGCTGTCGCCGCTGCTTACTGTCCTGGGCCTCTCGGCATTCGTCGTCTACGCGACGGTCCGGTCGTTTGTTCGCAGCGCCTATTGGGTGGCCGACTATCACTACCTGACACCCTTCTATTCGCCATGCCTGAGCGACTCGTGCGTGCCGGGATCAAGTCATTTCGGCACACCGTTTCCGGAACTGCCGATGTGGATTCCCCTCGGCTTCGTGGTGCTGCCGTTTCTGCTCGGCTTTCGCCTGACCTGCTACTACTACCGCAAGGCCTACTACCGGTCGTTCTGGCAGTCCCCGCCGGCGTGCGCGGTCGCCGAACCTCACCGCGGGTACACCGGTGAGACGCGGCTGCCGCTGATCCTGCAGAACGCGCACCGCTACTTCTTCTATGTCGCGTTGATCGTCACGGTGATCAACACCTACGACGCCATCACCGCATTCCACGGCAAGGACGGGGGGTTCGGCTTCGGCCTGGGCAACGTGATCTTGGTGGTCAACGTGATCCTGCTGTGGGCCTACACGGTGTCGTGTCATTCGTGTCGTCACGCCACCGGTGGTCGGCTCAAACACTTTTCCGCACATCCGGTTCGGTACTGGATGTGGACTCAGGTGACTCGGCTCAACACCCGGCACATGATGTTCGCCTGGATCACCCTCGGCACCCTGGTGCTCACCGATTTCTACATCATGTTGGTCGCCAGCAACACCATCTCGGACCTGAGGTTCGTGGGGTGATTCGCTTGACGCGCAGCGTTTGCTGCGCAATCGATCTGACGTTGGGAGTTTCTGCCAGATGACCGAACCGGAACGCCACAAGTATGACGTCGTCGTGATCGGTGCCGGCGGTGCCGGTCTGCGTGCGGTTATCGAAGCCCGTCAGAAGGGCTATTCGGTCGCAGTGGTGTGCAAGTCGCTGTTCGGCAAGGCCCATACGGTGATGGCCGAGGGCGGGTGTGCCGCGTCGATGGGCAACGCCAACTCCAAGGACAATTGGCAGACGCATTTCAAGGACACGATGCGGGGCGGCAAGTTCCTCAACAACTGGCGCATGGCCGAACTGCACGCCAAAGAAGCGCCCGATCGGGTCTGGGAGCTGGAAACCTATGGTGCGCTGTTCGATAGAACCGAGGACGGGCGGATAGCCCAGCGCAACTTCGGCGGCCACACCTATCCGAGGCTGGCCCACGTCGGCGACCGGACCGGCTTGGAACTGATCCGGACCATGCAGCAGAAGATCGTCTCATTGCAGCAGGAAGACCATGCGGCAACCGGAGATTACGAGTCACGCATCAAGGTGTTCGCCGAGTGCACCATCACCGAACTGCTCAAGGACGGTGACGCCATCTCCGGGGCTTTCGGGTACTGGCGCGAGTCGGGTCGGTTTGTGCTGTTCGAGGCGCCCGCGGTGGTGCTCGCGACCGGCGGTATCGGCAAATCCTTCAAGGTGACGTCGAACTCCTGGGAATACACCGGCGATGGTCATGCACTCGCCCTGCGAGCCGGTGCCAGCCTGATCAACATGGAGTTCGTCCAGTTCCATCCGACCGGGATGGTGTGGCCACCGAGCGTCAAAGGGATCCTGGTCACCGAGGGGGTGCGCGGCGATGGTGGCGTCCTGAAGAACACCGACGGCAAACGTTTCATGTTCGACTACATCCCGCCCGTCTTCAAAGGCCAATACGCCGAAACCGAAGACGAGGCCGACAAATGGCTGGCCGACAACGACAGCGCCCGGCGCACACCGGATCTCCTACCGCGCGACGAGGTCGCCCGCGCGATCAACGAAGAGGTCAAGGCCGGGCGCGGCACCGAACACGGCGGTGTGTACCTCGACATCGCATCTCGTATGCCCGCCGAGGAGATCATTCGCCGGCTGCCGTCGATGCATCACCAGTTCAAGGAGCTCGCCGACGTCGACATCACCGCCGAACCGATGGAAGTGGGGCCCACCTGTCACTACGTGATGGGCGGTATCGAGGTCGATCCGGACACCGGGGCGTCCCGCGTCCCAGGGTTGTTCGCCGCCGGAGAGTGCTCCGGCGGCATGCACGGGTCGAACCGATTGGGCGGCAACTCGCTGTCGGATCTCCTGGTCTTCGGTCGCCGGGCGGGGCTGGGTGCGGCGTCGTATGTGGAGTCGCTGCACAACCGCCCGACGGTCGCTGCCGATGACATTGAGCGAGCGGCGGCGTACGCATTGGCGCCCTTCGATCCGCCCGTCGACGGGACGCCGGAGAACCCGTACACGTTGCATACCGAGCTCCAGCAGTTCATGAACGATCTGGTCGGCATCATCCGAAAGGAGGCGGAGGTACAGCAGGCGATCACCGCGCTCGAGGAGATGCGCGCCCGCCTGGGCGGCATGCAGGTGGAGGGGCATCGTCAGTTCAATCCGGGCTGGCACCTGGCCGTCGACCTCCGCAACATGCTGCTGGTGTGCGAGTGCGTTGCCAAGGCGGCGCTCATGCGCACCGAGAGCCGCGGCGGGCACACCCGCGACGACTATCCGGACATGGACCCGGCATGGCGCAACACGTTGTTGGTCTGTAGGACCGTGACCGGCGACGATTCGCCGGTCCCAGAGGTCACCGTGGTCACCGAGCAACAGGTCCCGATGCGTCCGGATCTGTTGAAGGTGTTCGAGTTCGACGAGATCGTGAAGTACTACACGGCCGACGAGATCGCCGGTCATCCAGACGCCGGAGGCGCCAGGGAGAACTGACCGCAACGAGGAGAACCGATATGGGCTATGACGCGAAGTTCCGGGTATGGCGTGGGGACGCCGACGACGGTGACCTCCAGGATTTCACCGTGCCCGTCAACGAAGGCGAGGTGGTTCTCGACATCATCCACCGGTTGCAGGCCACCCAGGCGCCCGATCTGGCGGTGCGCTGGAACTGCAAGGCCGGCAAGTGTGGATCGTGTTCTGCAGAGGTGAACGGCCGCCCCAAACTGCTGTGCATGACCCGGATGTCGACCTTCACCGAGGACGAGGTCATCACCGTGACACCGATGCGAACTTTCCCGGTCATCCGTGACCTGGTCACCGACGTGTCGTTCAACTATGCGAAAGCTCGTGAGGTCCAGGCGTTCACACCCCCGGAAGGTCTGGCGCCGGGGGAGTACCGCATGAAACAGGTCGATGTGCAACGCTCGCAGGAGTTCCGTAAATGCATCGAGTGCTTCCTGTGTCAGGACACCTGTCATGTCGTCCGTGACCACGAGGAGAACAAGCAGGCCTTTGCCGGGCCACGCTTCCTGATGCGGGTGGCCGAACTCGACATGCATCCCCTCGATGTGGCCGAACGGCGGGATTCGGCCCAGTACGAGCACGGATTGGGGCTGTGCAATATCACCAAATGCTGTACAGAGGTCTGTCCCGAGCACATCAAGATCACCGACAACGCCCTGATTCCGATGAAAGAACGAGTCGCCGATCGTCATTACGATCCACTCGTGTGGTTGGGCAACAAACTCTTCCGGCGCAAGTAGGCGTAGCCGCTGCGAAACCCGGCACTTTGTTCTGGTGAACACGGGGTTGCACATAGCCACGGGCGATCCGCAGGTCTGGTTGTGCAACAGCAACTTCTGCCGCGCCGCGCCGTTTACGTCGGTTTTACCATCGAGGACTGCACAGGAACGTTCGCTAATTTATGGTCAATCGTGCGTACACCGGTAGTGCGCACCGAACACTGATGCGAAACGCTCCTTTTCCCACTCCTTGCCTGCGGAGGTCCTGCATTGCCGCCAGATGTAGAGGGCGCCATCACCACGATGGGGTCGGTCAACAACGAATTCTTCTACTGGATGTCCATCGCGCTGATGATGCTCATCCACGCGGGGTTCCTCGCTTATGAGGTGGGTGCATCACGCTCGAAGAATGTGCTCGCCACGGCGATGAAGAACCTGCTTGCCTTCGCGACGATCATCGCCTCATTCTTCTTCGTCGGCTGGTTCCTGTACAATGCGATGCCCAGCGGGTTCATCGAGATGACAGACGCCGCACAGGCGGCCCTGCCCTGGAGTGACAACATGGGGCCCAACACCGCGGACTCCGCCAGCGGCATCTTCTGGGGCGCTTTTGCGCTGTTCGCGGCCACCACCGGCTCCATCATGTCCGGTGCCGTACTGGAGCGGATTCGCACCAGCGCCTTCCTCGTGCTGACCGTGCTCGTCGGCTCGGTCGTGTGGATCATCGGCGCGGCGTGGGGCTGGCACGGCGCCGGCTGGATGTTGACCGAACTCGGCTTCCACGACGTGGGCGCCGCCGGTTGCGTCCACATGATCGCCGGATTCGCCGCCCTCGGCATCCTGATCAACCTCGGCCCACGGCTGGGTCGGTTCAAGGCTGACGGCACCCCGGTCACGATCCGGCCGCATAACCTGCCGCTGACCATGGTCGGACTGATGCTGATCTTCACCGGCTTCTTCGGCTTCCTGATGGGCTGCGTCATCTACAGCAACGAGGGCTACGCCACCATCTACGGGAGTCCGACGACCCTGTCCGCCTTCGCATTCAACACGCTGATGGGTCTGGCGGGAGGCATCATCGGTGCTTACCTGATGTCGCGTGGTGAGCCGTTCTGGACCATCTCGGGTGGCCTGGCCGGTGTCATCGGCGTCGCTGCCGGGTTGGACCTCTACCATCCCGCCCTGGCGTTCATCATCGCGCTCGGTGCCGGCGGCCTCATCCCGTACATCGGAAAGTTGTTGGAGAAGTTCAAGATCGACGATGTGGTGGGCGCGGTGGCGGTCCACGGCGGTGTCGGTCTGTACTCGGTCGTCATGGTGGGAGTCTTCCTGTCCGGGTATCCCAACACCGATGGCAACCCGTCGATCTCGCTGTGGGGCCAGCTCGTCGGCGCCGTGGTCTTCATGGCGCTCGGTTTCATCCCGGCCTACCTGGTGTCCCTGGGTATGAAGAAGATCGGCATGCTGCGTATCCCGCCGGAGGTCGAAGCGCAGGGCCTCGACCTCGCCGAGGTCCCGGCCACGCCCTACCCCGAAGGCATTCCGGTGACCGTCATGCGCGGCGACACCGGTGACATCGTCGCCGTGCCGGCCGACGATGCGGGCGAAGTCGTCACGATTCCCAAAGAAGAGGTGAAGTAGATGTTCAGTCCGATCGATTCCTACGACGACCCCGGAGTGGTGTTCACCTTCGGCGGCTTCTCGGTGGGTGTGTGGATCGTCTTCATCCTCGCGGTGGCGCTGTTCATCGGTTTCTTCGTCGCAATGGTCCGCCACGAGAACCACGCGTACCAGGCGATCATCGAACACGAACCGATCGAGAAGGGACCTGCGGCGGAGGGGGAGCCGCCCGTCTACTGAACGCAGCCGACGACGGTCGGTCCCTGGTGAAATTGTGCCGTTGATCCGAGTCAACATGTGACTCCGATCAACGGCACAAAACCCTGTTACCAGGGGTTTCGTGGTGCCCTCGGTGAGACTCGAACTCACACTGGACGGGTTTTGAATCCGTTGCCTCTGCCAATTGGGCTACGAGGGCGTGTGCTGCGCTGCCACTGTGTGGCAGCCGCGACAGTCCACTCTAGATGATCAGCCCATGCGCGGGCCAACCGGTACTCTGCACGCATCAGCTCTGACGAATAATGCTGGTCAGGGGTAGGCGTTCCGAGGAGGGGATGTGACGGTGGCAGACAGGGCTGCGGCTCGGACCGGCGAACAGACGACGCACCGGGTGCTCGTGGCCGAGGATGACTCGCTGATCCGGATGGATCTGATCGAGATGCTCCGCGAAGAGGGTTACGACGTTGTGGGGGAGGCCCCCAACGGCCAGGTCGCCGTCGAACTGACCGAGAGCCTCACCCCGGACCTGGTGATCATGGACGTGAAGATGCCCGTACGTGATGGCATTGATGCGGCATCGGAGATCGCGAGCCGCAAGCTCGCCGCGGTGGTGATGCTGACCGCCTTTAGTCAGCGCGAGTTCATCGAGAAGGCGCGTGACGCCGGTGCGATGGCCTACCTGGTCAAGCCGTTCACCAAAGCCGACCTGGTGCCTGCCATCGAGCTCGCCGTGAGCCGGTATCAGGAGGTGGTCGCGCTCGAGAAGGAAGTCGCCACCATCACCGATCGTCTCGAAACGCGCAAACTGGTCGAACGCGCCAAAGGTTTGCTGATGGAGAAGCATTCGATGACCGAACCCGAAGCGTTCAAATGGATTCAGCGTGCCGCGATGGACCGTCGCACCACCATGAAGGCCGTCGCGCAGGTGGTCGTGGAGACGTTGGGAGCCACCAACTGACGGTTGGGGCGGGGTCGTCGTTAAATCTGTGAAAATCCGCCGTCGGTGTCATGCGGCTTCCTTCTCAATCCAGCGCGCGTTGCCGGGTTTGGGTCTATGTTTTCTCAAGGTCTCCTCAGCAGATCGGCCGGCACGGGCGAAACGTCCTGTGCCGGAAGGGTGGGAAAAGTGAAGAAGGTACGAAATGCATCGTCGTGTGACGACAGGTGCCCTCGCGGTGGCGCTGGCGGGCGTGCTCGCCGTATCCGCGTGTAGCGACAAATCGAGCGACTCCGGATCGGGCGGGGCCAGCGGATCAGCTGCTGCGAGTTCCGGTTTGACGATCGCTCCGCTCGCTCAGATCGATACTCAGGGCAACGAGGTGCCGGTGGCCTCGGAAGCCGACGCGCTCACACCGGCGGGTGACGGCAACGCCGACTGCCTCGAGACCACCATCGCGATGGCCGGCGCACTGACCGGTGCGGACGCCGCGCTCGGCATCAACATCAAAAACGGCGCGCAACTCGCCGTGGACCAACACAACGAAGCGAACCCGAACTGCCAGATCGTCCTACGGACCTTCGACACCGAGGGGGACCCGCAGAAGGCCACCCAGGTGGCCCCGCAGATCGTCAACGACGATTCGATCGTCGGCCTGATCGGGCCGGCGTTCTCGGGCGAGACCAAGGCCACCGGTGGCATCTTCAACCAGGCCGGCCTGGTGTCGGTCACCGCCTCGGCCACCAACCCCACCTTGACCGACAACGGCTGGAAGACCTTCTTCCGCGGCCTCGCCAACGACGACGTGCAGGGTCCCGCCGTCGCCAAGTACCTCACCGGCACGATGGGCAAGAAGAAGGTCTGTGTGATCAAGGATGACACCGATTACGGTGTGGGCCTCGCCCAGGCGATGACCGAGTCGCTCGGTCCGGCCGCTGACGCGAACTGTTCCGGTGACGTCAAGAAGGGCGACCGCGAGTTCTCGGCGATCATCTCGAAGGTCACCGCCGCCGACCCGGATGCGGTGTTCTACTCCGGGTATTACGCCGAGGCCGCGCCGCTCGCTCAGCAGCTGAAGACGGCCGGATTCCAGGAGACGTTCGTCTCCGGCGACGGCGCCAACGATCCGCAGTTCACCGCCCAGGCCGGCGACAGCGCCAAGGGCGCGATTCTGTCGTGCCCGTGTGGTCCGGCGCCGGATCAGTTCAAGTCCGAATACGAGGCGGCGTTCAACCAGGCGCCTGGCGTGTACTCGGTGGAGGCCTACGACCTCGCCTCGATCCTGATGAAGGGCATCGCCGAGGGCAATCGCACCCGTCCCGAGCTCCTCTCCTACGTCAGCGACTACCAGGGCCCCGGCCTGGCGCGTCAATACGAGTGGAGTCCCACCGGCGAGCTGACGTCCTCGCTGATCTGGGTGTACGAGGTCAAATAAGACACAGCACAACACGGTGCGTCCGGGCGGTGGTCGGGCCCGGGCGCACCGTGGTCTCTGTGGTGTTTCGTGGCTGAAAGGCACGTATGATCGTGTACTCGATGGCCGAGACGGCCGCGGTGGCCTCGACCATCGGGTTCGATCTCGGCCCACTCCGGGAAGGGTTCTGGGGACTCACCATCGAGGGACTCACCTATGGCGCGATCTATGCGCTCGTCGCCGTGGGGTACACCCTCGTCTACGGAGTTCTGCGGCTGATCAACTTCGCCCACTCCGAGGTGTTCATGCTTGGCATGTTCGGGCAGTACATCGGCCTGCTGTTGCTCGGCTTCACACCGTCGGGCAACACCTATTCCGAAGGCACGGTCATGACCGTGCTCTACCTGCTGCTGGCGGGTTTGTGCGGCATGGCGGTGTCAGGCAGTGCCGCAGTCGGTTTGGAGTTCGTCGCCTACCGCCCGCTGCGCAAACGCAAGGCGAAGCCGTTGGCCTTCCTGATCACGGCGATCGGCATGTCGTTCGTCCTGCAGGAATTCGTGCACTACCTGCTGCCCAAGGTGCCGGTGGATCCGCCGTTGGGCGGATCGAGCGCCCAACCGACCATCCGGCTGGTCCAGCCCGTGCAGGAGTTCAACATCTTCGGCGCGCCGGTCTACAACCTGACGCTGATCATCATCATCTCCGCGCTTGTCCTCGCGTTGGGGACCGATTTCCTGATCAACCGGACGCGCCTGGGCCGCGGTATCCAGTCGGTGGCCCAAGACCCGGACGCGGCGCTGCTCATGGGGGTCTCGCGAGAGCGGATCATCATGGTCACGTTCTTGATCGGTGGTCTGCTCGCCGGCGCCGCAGCCTTGCTCTACACCTTGCGTGTCCCCACCAACATCGTCTACTACGGCGGATTCATCCTCGGTATCAAGGCGTTCTGCGCGGCGGTCCTCGGTGGCATCGGCAATGTCCGGGGTGCGCTGTTGGGCGGCCTGCTGCTCGGCGTGATGGAGAACTATGGGTCGGTGGTGCTCGGCAACCAGTGGCGCGACGTCGTGGCCTTCGTCCTGCTGATCCTGGTGCTCATGTTCCGCCCCACCGGCATCCTCGGCGAGAAACTCGGGAAGGCACGGGTATGACCTCAGCGCAACCACCGTCCGCTCCGGAGCCCTCACATGCCACGCCGCCGCGCGGCATCGGTGACGTCATCCGCCAATGGTGGAACGGCCTGCCTCGCGTGATGCAGTGGTTGGTCGGTGTTCCCGCTATCATCCTGATCGCCTTGCTTCCGGTCCTCAATCCACCGTTGATCACCACCACGGCAACAGATTTCGGCGTCGTCATGGCGACTTTCGCGATGACGGCACTCATCGCGATCGGGCTCAACGTGGTGGTCGGGCAAACCGGCCTCCTCGATCTGGGCTATGTCGGCTTCTACGCTGTCGGTGCATACGTCGTCGCCTTGCTGACGAGCCCGGCCAGCCCGTTGTGGGACACGGCCGACCACGGTATCTTCTCGGGTCCTTGGGGTTGGCTTGCGTGCGTACCGCTGGCCATCGTTCTCACCGGCGTCACCGGTGTCATCCTCGGCACTCCCACGCTGCGTGTTCGCGGCGACTACCTCGCGATCGTGACCCTGGGCTTCGGTGAGATCGTCCGATTGCTGGCCGACAACCTCAGCGACATCACCAATGGAGCATCCGGACTGCAAGGTGTGCTGTACCCCGAGATCGCGCGCACCGCCGAGTACCCGAACGGCGTGTTCTCAACCGCCAACAACGCCGGCACCCTCAACTACGGGGTGTGGTGGTATTGGCTGGGCATCGTCTTGGTGATCGGTGTCCTCATCGTGGTCGGCAACCTCGAGCGCAGCCGCGTCGGTCGGTCCTGGGTGGCCATCCGCGAGGATGAGGACGCCGCCGAGATCATGGGTGTGCCGACGTTCAAATACAAGCTGTGGGCCTTCGTCATCGGGGCCGGCATCGGCGGTCTGTCCGGAGCGGTGTACGCCGGGCAGGTGCAGTATGTGGACCCGAAAGCGTTCACCGTCATCAACTCGATGCTGTTCCTGTGCGCCGTGGTGCTCGGCGGACAAGGCAACAAGTTGGGTGTGATCGCCGGCGCGTTCATCATCGTCTACCTCCCTGCTCGTGTGCAGGGCGTCGAGATCGGGGGACAATCGTTGAGTGAGTTCAAGTACTTGTTCTTCGGGCTCGCTCTGGTGGTCCTGATGATCTTCCGACCTCAGGGGCTCTTCCCGGCGCGAGCGCGACTGGTCACCTTCGGCCGTCGGATCTATGGTGCGGTCACCCGCGCCCCGATCGCCGCGCAGTCCCAGCGGCAGGAGACCGAGGCATGAGCCGCCATCGGCGCGACGACGATTCGACACCGAAAGCCCCGGCCCGACGCCCGGATACCGTCGCGAGGTCGGAAAACGAGGAACAGTTGGCCGACGCCGTGGCCGACCCGCAGGCCCGGGCGATCGTCGACCCGGCCGCGATCGATCCCGAACTCGCCGATCCCGATGCGGTCGCCGACGCGGTCGCTCCCCAGCGCGACATCCACACTGCCGCCGGAGATGTCCTGCTCGAGGTGTCGGGACTGACGGTGGACTTCGGTGGTCTCGCCGCACTCGACGACGTCACTTTCGACATCAGGCGCGGGGAGATCCTCGGGCTGATCGGGCCCAACGGGGCCGGCAAGACGACGTGTTTCAACGCGATCACGGGCGTCTATCGGCCCACCCGGGGACGCGTCTTGTTCGACGGCTCTCCGCTGGGGAAAATCAAGCGCCACAAGATCACCCGGCTCGGAATCGCTCGGACTTTCCAGAACGTACGCCTCTGGGGTGAGATGACGGCGCTCGAGAACGTGTGCGTCGGCACCGACGCGCGACACAAGACGTCGGTGTTCGGCGGGATCGTGCGCACCCCTCGCCACTACCGCGAAGAACGCGACGCGGTGGACCGGGGCATGGCCCTGCTCGAGTTCGTCGGAATCGGACCGCGCGCCGCAGAGAAGGCGGCCAACCTGCCCTACGGAGACCAGCGTCGGCTGGAGATCGCGCGCGCGTTGGCCACCGAACCGAAACTGCTGTGCCTCGACGAACCAGCCGCCGGATTCAACCCGATCGAGAAGACCGCACTCATGGAGTTGATCCAGAAGATCCGCGACGACGGCTACACGGTGCTGCTCATCGAACACGACATGCGGTTGGTGATGGGGGTCACGGACCGGATCGTGGTGCTCGAGTTCGGTCGCAAGATCGCCGAGGGCAGCCCGGAACGGGTGCGTAACGACCCTGCCGTGATCGCCGCCTACCTGGGAGTGCCCGATGACGAACTCGCCTGAGACCACCTCGGCCACAGCGGTCCTGGAACTGCGGGATGTGGAGATTTACTACGGTCGGATCCGTGCGCTGCACGGTATCTCCCTGCACGTGGCGCCCGGCGAGTTGGTGACGCTGTTGGGGGCCAACGGCGCCGGCAAGTCGACCACGATGCGGGGGATATCCGGACTCAACCGCCTGTCGTCGGGCGACATTCTGTTCGACGGCGAGTCCATCGCCGGTCTCGCGCCGCACGAGCGGGTGAAACGCGGCATCATCCAGGTTCCGGAGGGGCGGCGCATCTTCCCCGGGATGACGGTTCTGGAGAACCTCGACATGGGCTGCTACGGAAGGAGATTCTCGTCCAAATCCGCCTACCGCGAATCGATCGACCATGTTTTCGAGCTGTTCCCGCGGCTCGGTGAGCGGCGCAAGCAGTTCGGCGGAACGATGTCGGGTGGCGAGCAGCAGATGCTGGCCATCGGGCGGGCTTTGATGGCCCGGCCTCGACTACTGCTCCTCGACGAACCGTCGATGGGTCTGGCCCCCATGGTGATCCAACAGATCTTCCGGATCATCACCACGATCAATTCCGAGGGCACCACCATCTTGCTGGTGGAGCAGAACGCCCAACAGGCCCTGAGTCGGTCGACTCGCGGTTACATCCTGGAGACCGGATCGATCACCAAAGAAGGCGCGGGCGCAGACCTTCTCGTCGACGACGCCGTGCGCGAGGCGTACCTCGGGGTCGCCTGATGTCCGCTCGGGTTGAGACGCGAGGTGCTGCTCGTTACAGTCCGCACACCAAGACCTTGTTACGCAGATCCACCGTCGTCCTCGGGCTCGTGTTGCTCACGGTCACCGGGGTTCTCGTGCCCGCCCACGCCGCCGACGGCACCACCACGTGCCGCCCGCAGCTACCCGGCGTCGAAGCGCAGCACATCGCCGCGCTGTCGGCTCCATCCGCCAACCGGACGTTGGTCGATGCCCAGTCCAACGTGCATCAGATCGCGGACATCTGGGGTGACCAGGGTGATCCGCGCGGCGCTTTCGCCGACGTGTACGCGCCGATCCTGGACACCACCGTGCCGTCTATCCGCCAAGGGGTCTATACAAATTCGGAGTGGGCTCGCCGGCTCGCGCTGAACTTCGTCAATCGCTACCTCGCCTTGGTTCACGCGCACGCGACGGGCGCCGATGTCCCTCGTGAATGGCAGCGGTATTATCAGTACGCGACCGACTGCCGCCACAGCGGCGGACGCGTTGCAACCTCCGGCATGAACTCGCATCTGATACTGGACCTGCCGACCGCGCTCGACGCCGTCGACACCAGCCGGCAACGGTGGGCCGATTTCAACCTCTATGGCGAGATCCTCGGGAAAGCGACCCCGCAGATCGTCGCGTCGATCAAGGCCGACTACGGCACGGACCTCAGCGAGTTGTTCACCGCGTCCATCGTCGGCGACACGATCGGCGAGGAACGTGCGACCGGCCTGTTCTTCCAGAGTGTCCGGGCGGCCGCCTGGGTCAGCGGCCGTGGCCTCGCCGAACCCGCCACCACCGCAGCCACCCATGCCGCGATGTGGGCGGAATGGCTGACCGCTGAAGGCGTCCTGGACACCTCTGATGCGATCGGGCTCTTCTGACCGGACCGGGCTCTACCGTGGGGGCATGACGTCGATTGCCGTGACGAGCTCCCGGGACCTCGGCCTCGTGAGTGCGTTGCTCGCGCAGGCCTTCGCCGACGACCCGGTGGTGCGCTGGATGAATCCCGACCCGGCGCGGGACAAACAGATCTTCCACACGTTACTGCGGTGGGCACATGGCGAGGCCGCGTCGATCGACCTGGCCGTTCGCGACGGCGTTCCCGTGGGCACCGCGGTCTGGGATCGACCGGGGCACAAGCTGTCGACGGTTCAACAGGTGGGCTCGATGGTGGGGTTCGTTCGTGTTCTGCGTGGTCGGGTGGCTCGCGGCGCAGCCCTGGAACGTGAATTCGCGAAGGTGAGGCCCCGCGAGCCGCATTGGTACCTGGGGCAGGTGGGTGCCACCATCAAGGGAGCGGGCGTGGGTAGCGCATTGTTGAGCACCGGCATCGACCGCGTCGACGGACCGGCCTACCTGGAGAGTTCCAATGAGGCCAACGTGCCGCTATACGAGCGGTACGGCTTCGCGGTGACCGGCGAGATCACGCTGCCGATGGATGGGCCGACGGTCTGGCCGATGTTTCGCCGGGGCTGAGCTGTACGGGAGTGTTCAGGTGGCCCCGCACGCCTGCGGGCCCCGCCGACCTGTCAGGCCGGGTCACTAGACTCAGCACCGTGAGTCCTGCCAAGAGTTCCACCGTGCCCGCGAAGAAGTCCGCCAGCGCCGCCGGCAAGTCGGGTTCGGACGGACGCCCGCTGCTGATGCTGCTCGACGGGCATTCGCTGGCCTACCGGGCGTTCTTCGCGCTGCCGGCCGAGAACTTCAAGACCGCGACCGGCCAGACCACGAATGCGGTGTACGGCTTCACCTCCATGCTTATCAATCTGTTGCGTGATGAGGAGCCCACCCACATCGCGGCGGCCTTCGACGTCTCCCGCAAGACCTTCCGGTCGGAGATGTTCCCGGAGTACAAGGCGCAGCGCTCGAAGTCACCGGACGAGTTCAACGGTCAGGTCGATCTGACCAAAGAGGTGCTCGACGCGCTGGGCATCCCGGTGATGGCCATCGAGGGCTATGAGGCCGACGACATCATTGCCACCCTGGCGACACAGGCAGACGCCGCGGGTTACCGGGTGGTGGTCGTCACCGGCGACCGCGATTCATTGCAGCTGGTCAACGACTCGATCACCGTCCTCTATCCCCGCAAAGGTGTCTCCGACCTCACCCGTTTCACCCCGGCCGAGGTCGAGAAGAAGTACGGATTGACGCCCGCGCAGTATCCCGACTACGCCGCTCTGCGCGGCGACCCGAGCGACAACCTGCCCGGGATTCCCGGAGTGGGGGAGAAGACCGCATCCAAGTGGATTCGGGAGTACGGGTCGCTCGCCGGCCTGGTCGATCATGTCGACGAGGTCCGGGGCAAGGTGGGCGATGCCTTACGCACGCATCTGGCGTCGGTCCAGACCAACCGGCAGCTCACCGAGCTCGTCCGGGACATGCAGCTTCCGTCCGTGCCGGACGACCTCGCGATGGTGGGCTGGGACCGCGACCGCATCCACGTGCTCTTCGACGATCTCGAGTTCCGTGTCCTGCGTGATCGGTTGTTCTCGACGTTGACGTCGGTGGAACCGGAAGCCGAAGCCGGCTTCGACCTCGATGGCGCGGTACTGCAACCGGGCGAGGTCCGCGCCTGGCTGGCCGACCACACGACGACGGGCCGCAGCGGCATCGCGGTCACCTCACCCCATCAGGTCGTCGGCGCCGATGCGACCGGGATCGCGATTGCCGCTGCCGACGGCGTCTCGGCCTACATCGACGTCACGTCCGTCGACGCCGACGACGAGCAGGCCTTGGCGGGGTGGCTGGCCGACACCGAGCGACCGAAGGCCATGCATGAATCGAAATGGGGCGTGCACGCGGTCCGAGCGCGCGGCTGGACCCTGGGAGGGGTCACCAGTGACACGTCGCTGGCGGCCTACCTGGTGCGACCCGGGCAACGGACGTTCAACCTCGACGACCTCACGTTGCGATATCTGCGGCGTGAACTACGCGACGACGCCGCGCCCGACGACGGTCAGATGTCGTTGCTGGACGACGACGGCGGTGACGCCAAGCACGCCGAGCAGCAGATGCTGGAGGCCCGGGCGGTGGCTGAGCTGGCCGACACCCTCGACACCGAGCTCGAGCGCATCGACTCGCTGGCCCTGTTGACCGAGATGGAGCTGCCGCTGGCCTTCGTCCTGGCCGAACTCGAGGCCGCCGGCATCGCTGTCGACGTCGAGCACTTCCGCGAACTGGAAGCCGACTTCGCCCAACGCATCCGCACCGCGGCAGACTCCGCCTACGAGGTGATCGGCGAACAGATCAACCTGGGTTCACCCAAGCAGTTGCAGACCGTGCTCTTCGACAAACTGGACATGCCGAAGACCAAGAAGACCAAAACCGGCTACACCACCGATGCCGATGCGCTGCAGAGCCTTTACGAGAAAACCGAGCATCCGTTCCTGGCGCATCTGCTCGAGCACCGTGACGCCACCCGGCTCAAGGTCACCGTTGATGGATTGCTCAAATCGGTGGCCGACGACGGGCGGGTGCACACCACGTTCAATCAGACGATCGCGGCCACCGGTCGGCTCTCGTCGACCGAGCCCAACCTGCAGAACATCCCGGTGCGCACGCAGGCCGGCCGACAGATCCGCGAGGGTTTCGTGGTGGCATCGGACCACGAATGTCTGATGACCGCCGACTACAGCCAGATCGAGATGCGCATCATGGCGCACCTGTCCGAGGACGCCGGGTTGATCGAGGCGTTCAACACCGGCGAGGATCTGCACAATTTCGTCGGCTCGCGGGCGTTCGGCGTGCCCATCGACGCGGTCACCACCGAGATGCGTCATCGCGTGAAGGCCATGTCATACGGGCTCGCCTACGGGTTGAGCGCCTTCGGGCTGGCCGCCCAACTCAAGATCAGTCGCGACGAGGCCAAGGGACAGATGGAGGCCTACTTCGCGCGGTTCGGCGGAGTGCGTGATTACCTGCACAACGTCGTGGACGAGGCACGCCGAAACGAATACACCGCGACCCTGTTCGGTCGGCGCCGCTACCTACCCGACCTCAACAGCGACAACTGGCAGCGTCGCCAGTCCGCGGAACGGATGGCTCTCAACGCGCCGATCCAGGGCACCGCGGCCGACATCATCAAGGTTGCGATGATCAATGTGTACGGCAGGCTCCGGCGGGAGGGGCTACAGTCGCGCATGCTGCTACAGGTACATGACGAACTCGTCATCGAGGTCGCGGCCGGGGAACGCGAAGCGGTGGAGGCCGTCGTCCGCGACGAGATGGGTAGCGCGATCACCCTGTCGGTGCCGCTGGAGGTGTCGGTGGGCTTCGGCCGGTCATGGGACGACGCAGCGCACTGACCGATGCGTCTGGTCGCCGCGGCGTAAATCTCTCGTAACCGTCAGGTGGAACGGCTTGCCAGCCACTAGTGTTCGAACAGTGCGTCGATGGCTGCCGCCGGCGTCTCGAGTGCGCGCCCGATCATGCGCTTGCATGGTGGGGAAGAGAACAGATGGGGTATCTGATGCGTTTTCTGCGATCGTCGCGACCGGTCGGTGTGCTCATCGCACTGTTGTCGATCCTGGTCCTCGCACTGGCGGGTTGTTCGAACAACGAGGAGAGTGAGGGCCTGGGTGCCGACATCTCGCCGACCAGCGTCGAGGTGGAACCGGTGGCCGAGATCGCCGACCTGGTGCCCGCCCCGATCCGTGAGTCCGGACAGCTGATCGTCGGCGTCAATGTGCCGTACGCGCCGAACGAGTTCAAGGACGCCAATGGCGACATCATCGGCTTCGACGTCGATTTGATGAACGCGGTAGGCAGCGTGCTCGGCCTGACGCCGCAATACCGAGAAGCTCAGTTCGACACCATCATTCCGTCGGTCCAGGCCGGAACCTACAACGTGGGCATGTCGTCGTTCACCGACACCAAGGAGCGCGAAGCACAGGTCGACTTCGTCACCTATTACAGCGCGGGTGTGCAGTGGGCCCAGCAGGTCGGCGCGGGTATCGATCCCAACAATGCCTGCGGCAAGCGGGTTGCGGTGCAGTCCACCACTTATGAGGACACCGACGAGATCCCGGCGAAGAGCCAGGCCTGCACCGACGCCGGTCAGCCCGCCATCGAGAAGGTGCGTTACGACAGCCAGGACGAGGCGACCAACGCACTGATGCTGGGCCGCGTCGACGCGATGTCGGCGGACTCGCCGGTCACCTCGTACGCGATCGAGCGGTCCAACGGCGAGCTCGAGCCGGCCGGTGGTGTGTTCGACTCGGCGCCGTACGGCTATCCCGTGCAGAAGGGATCGCAGCTGGCGCAGGCGCTGCAGCAGGCGGTCCAGTACCTGATCGACAACGGCCAGTACCAGACGATCGCCGAGCACTGGGGTCTCGGAGCGGGCACGATCCCGACGTCGGTCATCAACGGTGCGGTCAGCTGACCGGTGACGGCACCAGCGACTGGCCCGAGCGGGGCCGACCGCGTCTCCGCTGAGCCCGAACCCATCAAGGCGGTGCCACTGCGTCACCCGGGCCAGTGGTTCGCCGCCGCCATCGTGCTCGTGCTGGTGGTGCTGTTCGTCTACGGCGCGGCCACCAACAGCGCGTACGCGTGGAACACCTACGCCAACTATCTCTTCGACACCCGCATCCTCACGGGCATGTGGTACACGCTCGTGCTCACCGTGCTGTCGATGATCATCGCGATCGTGCTGGGCGTGCTGCTCGCCGTGATGCGACTGTCGTCGAATCCGGTGTTGCGGTCGACCGCGTGGGTCTATCTCTGGGTTTTCCGCGGCACACCGGTGTATGTGCAGTTGGTGTTCTGGGGGCTGTTGCCGGCGATCTACAAGCAGATCGACCTCGGCATCCCGTTCGTCGTGCAGTTCGCGCATTTCGATATCCAGGCACTGTATTCGGCGTTCATCTTCGCGATGATCGGCCTCGCGCTCAACGAGGCGGCCTACATGGCCGAGATCGTGCGGGCGGGTGTCTCGTCGGTCGGTGAGGGTCAGATGGAGGCCTCCGTCGCATTGGGTATGTCATGGTCGCTTGCCATGCGGCGCACGGTGCTACCGCAGGCCATGCGCGTGATCATCCCGCCGACCGGCAACGAGGTGATCAGCATGCTCAAGACGACGAGCCTCGTGGCTGCGGTGCCCTTCACCGGGGATCTGTACGGGCGTGCGCGGGACATCTCCGGGGTGAATTTCGAGCCGATTCCGCTGCTGCTGGTGGCGTCCACCTGGTACCTGGCGATCACCAGCATCCTGATGGTCGGCCAGTACTACCTCGAGCGGTACTACTCGAAGGGTGCCAGCCGGCAGATGACCGCCCGACAGCTCAAGGCCATGGCTGCCAAACCGAACACAACGATCGCGGAAGGGGAGAGCGATGAGCGTCGCTGAACGCCCCATGGTCTACGCCGACCGGGTCTGCAAGAACTTCGGCTCCCTGCGGGTGCTCAAGGGCATCACTCTCGAGGTGGGCCGTGGCGAGGTGCTGTGCCTCATCGGGCCGTCTGGTTCCGGGAAGTCGACGTTCCTGCGCTGCGTCAACCATCTCGAAGTGGTCAATGCGGGACGGCTTTACGTGGATGGTGATCTAATCGGCTACCGCGAACGTGGTGACAAGCTCCACGAGATGAGCCCGAAGGACGCAGCCAAACAGCGCCGCGACATCGGCATGGTGTTCCAGCACTTCAACCTGTTCCCGCATCGCACCGCGTTGGAGAATGTGATCGAGGCGCCGACACAGGTCAAACGGAAGAGCAAACGGGAGGCCACCGAGAGTGCCCGCACGTTGTTGGCTCGGGTGGGCTTGGCCGACAAGGCCGACACCTACCCCGCCCAACTGTCGGGCGGACAGCAGCAACGTGTCGCCATCGCCCGTGCGCTGGCGATGGAACCCAAGCTGATGCTGTTCGACGAGCCGACGTCCGCGCTGGATCCGGAGCTCGTCGGGGAGGTGCTCGGCGTGATGCGTGAACTCGCGGCCAGCGGGATGACGATGGTGGTCGTCACCCACGAGATGGGCTTCGCCCGTGAGGTCGCCGACCAACTGGTGTTCATGGACGGCGGTGTGGTGGTGGAGCAGGGTGATCCGCGTGAGGTGCTGGCCAACCCGCAACACGAACGTACTCAGGGTTTCCTGTCAAAGTTGTTGTGAGGAAACTGCTTCCGAGCGCGTCCTGTGAGTGTCACCAACTGTTGCCTGAGGAACGAGGCGCCAGCCGAGTGTCACGAAGGGCCCCGACCTCACACCTTTCGGCAGCAGAAGATCGCGGTGCCCGGGAAGTATTGTCCGCGAAAAGGACTCCACTGCCCCCACACCTCCTCGAAACCCTCCGGCCACTCCGGTTCCACGATGTCGTCGAGCACCAACCCGGCCGCGCGGATCTCCCGGACGCGATCGCCGATGGTCCGATGGTGTTCCACGTAGGTGATGGCGCCGGCGTCGTCGACCTCGGTGTAAGGGGTGCGGTCGAAGTAGGGGATCTGCACGATGAGGCCGTCGGGTCCAGGGTCGTCGAGGAACATCCAGCGCATCGGATGATTGACCGCGAAGACCCAGCGTCCTTCGGGGCGCAGGACCCGGGCCACCTCGGCCATCACATGCGCCGAGTCGGCTACAAACGGTACCGCGCCGAAGGCCGAGCACGCCACGTCGAACGAACTGTCCGCGAAGGGAAGTGCCTCGGCGGTCGCCTGCACCAGCGGGACCCGGCTGCGGTCTTGCTCCATCGCGGCGAGTCCGATGCCGAGCATGCGACGCGACAGATCGACGCCGACCGCACGAGCGCCCTGTCCGGCCAGCCACCGGGCACACGGTGCCGAGCCGCAGCCGACCTCCAGGATGTCGCGGTCTGCGATGTCACCGAGCAGGCCGATGTCAGCTTCTCGCAGGCCTTCCGGGCACCACACGAAGTCCCCGCCGGCGGCATGGGTTCCCAGGAAGGCGCCGTGTTCGGCGTGATAGTTGTCGGCGTCGTGGTCCCACCACCATCGGTTGGCGCGGTCACTCGTCGGTGAGTCGACGGGCCCGAGAATGCGCGGAGGTCGATGCGTCGAGCCGGCATCGTCGGTGCGCTCCTCACTCATGCCGGTGAGTCTAGCGACTGGTATCGGCTGGATCGGAGCCGCCAGCAGCGCACACGGTGATAAAATCGCGCGTGGTCAGCCTCCTGCTCCTGGGCCCGATCGATGTGTCGGGACCGACGGAAGCGCGCGCTGCTCAATTCGGTAGTCCACGGCTGCGGTGCCTGTTGGCCGCGCTCGGCGCCCGTGCCAATGCCGCTGCCGACGCCGACTGGCTCGCGGAGATCCTCTGGGGGCAGAGTCCGCCGACCAATCCGGAGGCTGCGCTGCACAACCTGGTGTTCCGCTTGCGTGCGCAACTGCGCGAGCACGGCGTGACCGACAAACTGGCGATCGTCACCGCCGCTCCCGGCTACTCGCTTCGGGTCGACCGCGACGAACTGGACCTCCTCGCGTTCGCCGACCGCTTCCATGCCGGGTGTGCGGTGACCGAGGCCGACCCGGGCGCTGCGGTGGCGCTGTTCGATTCTGCGGAGAGTCTCTGGCGTGGAAGACCATTCGGCGAGTTCGCCGATGAGCCATGGGTGCGTGGCGATGTCGAGGCGCTGCAGGAAACCCGGGTACGGATCGTCGAGGCGACCGCCGATGCGCTGCTGCGTTCGGGACGACCGGCAGATGCCGCGAGTCGACTCGAGCCCGCCGCCGCGGCACACCCGTACCGGGAAAGTGTGCACCAGGCGCGGATGCTCGCCCTCTGGCAAGCCGACCGCCCCGCCGAGGCGCTCGCGGTGTTCCGACGACTGCGGGCACGGCTGGCGACCGACCTCGGCACCGAACCCACCATTCGGCTCGGTGACCTGCACCAACGTATCCTCGCCGGCGAACGGGCGCCGACACCCACCGCCCCTGCAACGCCCACGGGCACCGCGCCGCCGACACGCCGCAGACCCACACCGGAGGCGTCCGTGAGAGTCATCGGCCGTGATGTCGAGCTGGCCGATCTCGCGGCTCGAATCCGCCCGGGAACGGTGGTCACGGTAGTGGGGCCAGGCGGAGTGGGCAAGACCGCGCTGGTGCGCGAACATGCTCGTCACCAAGGGGCCACCTGGATCGCAGAGCTGTCGGGCGTGGCGTCGCCGGCCGACGTGGTACACAGCGTCGTGTCGGCAACCGGGGCCGCTCCGCGGCGGGATCTCGGCGATCTCGAGGCGCTCGTCGAAACACTCTCGGGCCGAGTCGGTTTGCTTGTCCTCGACAACTGCGAGCACGTGGTCGACGCGGCCGCCGAGCTGGTCGAATCGGTGATCAGTCGATGTGCCGACCTATCGGTGGTGGCGACGTCGCGTGTTCCGTTGGGGTTGACCGCCGAGCAGGTCAGCGTGCTGGAGCCGCTGACGGTGCCGGCGGCGAACGCGTCGTCGGCCGCCATCGCCGAGAGCCCGTCGGTGCAGCTCTTCTGTACTCGTGCGCACGCCCGCAACGATCGATTCGTGCTCACCGAGGAGAACGCCGCAGCAGTGGCCGAGATCTGCCGACGACTCGACGGGCTGCCGCTCGGCGTGGAACTCGCCGCGACCAGAGCCCGCGCCATTGCTCCGGCGGCGCTGGTGGACCGCCTTCAGTGGCGATTCCGGATTCTGCACAGTCCCCGGGACACCGACCCCCGGCACCGGAGTCTGCATGCGCTGGTCGACTGGTCGTATGCGCTGTTGAGTGATGCGGGTCGCGCTTTGTTCGATGTCTTGGCGGTGTTTCCGGCGCGCTTCGACCTCGACGACGCGGAAGCGCTCGCGGGGCACAGTGAGGTGGTACCGCGTGACGACGTGGCCGATATCGTCAGTGAGCTCGTCGACAATTCGATGCTCTCGGCCGACGACTCCGGCTACCGAATGCTCGAGACCCTGCGCGCCTTCGGACTTCGACGACTCGACGAGAACGGTCGCCGCACATCGGCGCGAGCGGCGCATGCGCACCTGGTGGCCGATCGGATCGCGCCACTCGTCCGGGATCTCTTCGGCCCCGGCCACGTCGCGGCAGCCGGTCTGGTCGCGGCGCGCCTCGACGATGTGAGACAGGCGGTCGACCATGCCTGCGAGGTCGATCCGACGCTCGGCGACCGGATGATGGCGGGGGTGATCCCATTCCTGGAGCTGACCATGAGCACCGAGGCCACCGCCTGGTCACGCCGGCTTCGCGCAGCCGCCGATGTGTCGGTGGAAGATCCTCCGAAGTTGCCCGCGGCGTGGGCGGTGGCCGCCGCCGGGGCCCGCTTCGACGGGAATCTGTTGACCGCCAAGGAGTATGTTCGGTGTGGGCTGGCGTGCAGCCCCGCACCCGCCGTGGAGGTCTACCTGCGGATGATGCTCGTGGAGGTCGGCCTGTTCCAAGGGGATGTGACGGCGACGTCGCGATTGGCCCGCGATTTCCGGGCAGCGGGAACGGTCGCGGGGATGGCCGGCGCGGGCCGCATGGCCGACCTCTGCGTGCTGCTGATGAACGCCTACGCCGGCGACGGGCCCGCCGCGCATCGGGCTTCGCTGCGGATCGCCGATTTATGCACCGCGACAGGGGAGACCGTCGTCGAAGGATGGGCGCGCTACGGTGCCGGTGAGTGCATTCTCGACGACGATCCGAGTCGAGCCGGCGAGCTGCTCGACGATGCGATCGCTTCTGCTGCGCACACGGGTGACCGCTATCTGATGGGTGTGGCACTGGTGTCCCGGGCATCCATCGAAGCCCGTTGCGGGACACCGGAGGTGGCCGCTCGTCTGTTCACCGATGTGCTCAACCACTGGCGCGACGCCGGCAACTGGACACACCAGTGGGTGTCGCTGCGCACCGTTGTCGACGTACTGCTACAACTCGATCGGCCTGAGGCGGCGGCCGAGTTGCTGGGTGCGATGCGCCGGGCCGATGAGATCACCGGGGCGGGGGCCTACGGCAGCGACGCGCAACGGCTCGACGCCGCGCATCGTCGGTTGCGGGAGCGTCTCGGGGACCCGACGCTCGACGAGGCGATGATGCGCGGCGCCGATCGACCGCGGGTCGATGTGGTGGCCGCGGCGCTGGCAGCGCTCAGCCCGGCGTGAGTTGGTAGAACCGGAAGAAGCTGAACTCCTCGATCGGCAGTACCTCCACCTCGGCGAACCCGGCCTGCTGGGCGTAGGCGCGCAGTGTCGACGCGCGCATCACCGTTCCGGTGCCTGCCGAGGGTGTCGAACTCATTCCGTCGGGCAAACAGACGAACAGCGAGAAGGCGTACATGATCTTGTCCAGATCGTCGGCGGGGCCGGCGAACTCATCGGAGACCGCCTCGTCCATGATCACCATGACACCGTCGGGCGCCAGCGCCGCCCGCGCCGCGGCCAACACCTCCACCGGGCGGGGCATGTCGTGGACGCACTCGAAGGCGAACACCACGTCGAACGGTCCGCGCTGCCCTGCGTCGGAGGCGTCGGCCAGCACGAACTCCACCCGATCGTCGACGCCGGCCTCCGCTGCTGCGTGACGCGCCATCTGCACCGACGCCTCGTCGACATCGAGGCCCACGAATGTCGCCTCCGGATAGGCCTTGGCCAGCGCGATGGTCGAGTAACCGGCGCCGAATCCGACGTCGGCGATGCGGGCGCCGGAACGGGAGAGCCGCGCGTGCAGGCCGTCGACGCCGGCGAGCGCAGGCGCGAGTTGACGGTCGAACCACGGGCGGTTGAGTGCCGCCTGGCATTCGCGGGCGTCGGCGCCCAGTTCTGCCCAGCTGACACCGCCGCCGGTGCGGTAGGCGTCGAGCAGGGCCGGAAGCTGGCCGAACGATGCGGCGAACATCCGCGGCAGCGTGCCCAAATACGCGAGGCTGGCGGTGTCGGTGAGGGCTTCGGCCACCCCCGGTTGGATGCCGAAGCGGATCGGGTCGGCATCCAGGTCGGCGTCGAGTATCCCGAAGGCCGACTGCATCTCCAGCCATTCTCTGGCGTAGCGCCGATGAGTGCCGGTGCGGTCGGCCAACTCGTCAGCCGACACCGGGCCGTGTTGGACGAGGCAGTCGTACCACCCGAGGCGTTCGCCGAGATAAATACTCATCGTCTCGGCGGTCGCCAGTGCTGAGGTGAAGATGCGCTCGGCGAAGGCGTCGGCCGTGACCGGCCGGTCGTCGGAGTGCGTCGGTCCGGGGGAGGGGGAAGTCGTGGTCGTTGATGTGGAGGGTGTCGTTGTCGAAGGTGTTGTTGTGCTCATGGGGCAACGATGCGTCTCCTCGCTCTCAGTTCGCTCTCACGCGGTGGTGAGGTTCTCTCACGGTGTCGACGCGGCCGGTCCGCCGGCGACGATGTGGTCGCGACGGTTGTCGGGATCCCAACGACGCACCGTGGTGAACGAGCCGGAATCCTCGAGCGAGCCGACGGCGTCGAGGACGTCGAGGACCGCGGCGAGCTGCGTGGTGTCGACGCGCCGGGCGAGTGTGATGTGCGGGGTCCAGTCGCCCGGGGCGGCATGAGCGAAGGCGCCGTTGTCACCGAGGAAAGGTGTGGCGATGTCGCACACCCGGCGGTGCAGCGCCAACAGCGCGGCGCTCGGCACCACCACTCGAGCCAACGTGCGGCGGGTCCCGTGGCCGAACAGCACCGGAGCGCCGATCCGGCACGGCAGAGGCAGGTCTTTCGCACAGGCCCCGAGTGCGTCATCGACACCGCCGTCGATGTGCCCGGCCGCGATCAATGTGACGTGTGGGCGATTGGTCGAGGCGCGGATACAGGCGGCGCTGGGCAGCCCGGCGTCGGCCAGCGCCTGCCATTCGGCGCGGACACGGGCGTCGATCGACTCATCGGGCAGGAGCTCGATGGAATGCGCCACGGCGCCAGTCAACCAGAATGGCGAGCACCTGGGTATCGAGTGGGTATCGAGGTGAGGGAGCAGGCAGTGCCGGTGAGCGGTTCGTCGTGGCCGGTGAGTGTTCTCAGCCGCGCCCGATAGCTGCTGACCAGCCGAAATGAGGGACCGCCCACCTCGAGGACGGTGACCCTTCGCCCGCGAGAAGACCCCGCGGCACCGGGTCGTCGGGCGTCACCGGACCGGCCGGGGAGAGCGTATTTGCCCAGGGCAAGCGGACTGGCGTAACCTTCTACGCGCATGCGCCCTCGGCGCGTGCGGCCGTCGTGCCCGGAGTTCAGCATCCGTTCACCGACGGCGGCAACTGAACTGTACCTACAACACACCTGTCCGGAGCAACTCACAAATATGTCGTCCCCCACGATCACCTCGCCGCAAGTAGCCGTCAATGACATCGGCTCGGCTGAGGACTTCCTCGCCGCCATCGACTCCACGATCAAGTACTTCAACGATGGCGACATCGTCGAAGGCACCATCGTCAAGGTCGATCGGGACGAGGTTCTGCTCGACATCGGTTACAAGACCGAAGGCGTGATCCCGTCGCGCGAACTGTCGATCAAGCACGACGTCGACCCCAACGAGGTCGTCAACGTCGGTGACGAGGTCGAGGCCCTGGTTCTCACCAAAGAGGACAAAGAAGGCCGCCTGATCCTGTCCAAGAAGCGTGCGCAGTACGAGCGCGCCTGGGGCACGATCGAGGAGCTCAAGGAGAAGGACGAGGCCGTCAAGGGCACCGTCATCGAGGTCGTCAAGGGCGGCCTGATCCTGGACATCGGTCTGCGCGGCTTCCTCCCGGCGTCGCTGGTGGAGATGCGTCGCGTCCGCGATCTGCAGCCGTACATCGGCAAGGAGATCGAGGCCAAGATCATCGAGCTCGACAAGAACCGCAACAACGTGGTCCTGTCGCGTCGTGCATGGCTCGAGCAGACCCAGTCCGAGGTCCGCAGCGAGTTCCTGCACCAGCTGCAGAAGGGACAGGTCCGCAAGGGCGTCGTGTCCTCGATCGTCAACTTCGGTGCGTTCGTCGATCTCGGCGGCGTCGACGGTCTGGTCCACGTCTCCGAGCTGTCCTGGAAGCACATCGATCACCCGTCCGAGGTCGTCGCCGTGGGCGATGAGGTCACCGTCGAGGTCCTCGACGTCGACCTGGACCGCGAGCGTGTGTCGCTGTCGCTCAAGGCCACCCAGGAAGATCCGTGGCGTCAGTTCGCCCGCACCCACGCGATCGGTCAGATCGTGCCGGGCAAGGTCACCAAGCTGGTGCCGTTCGGTGCGTTCGTCCGTGTCGACGAGGGCATCGAGGGCCTGGTCCACATCTCCGAGCTGGCCGAGCGCCACGTCGAGGTGCCCGATCAGGTCGTCTCCGTCGGCGACGACGCGATGGTCAAGGTCATCGACATCGACCTGGAGCGTCGCCGGATCTCGCTGAGCCTCAAGCAGGCCAACGAGGACTACACCGAGGAGTTCGACCCGTCGAAGTACGGCATGGCCGACAGCTACGACGAGCAGGGCAACTACATCTTCCCCGAGGGCTTCGACGCGGAGACCAACGAGTGGCTCGAGGGCTTCGAGCAGCAGCGTGAGGCATGGGAGGCCCGGTACGCCGAGGCCGAGCGTCGCCACAAGATGCACACCGCTCAGATGGAGAAGTTCGCCGCTGCCGCCGCCGAGGCCGCCAACGCCCCGTCGGATTACTCGTCGGCATCGGAGAGCCGCAGCACCGGCAGCAGCGCTCCGGCATCGTCGGGTGGCTCGCTGGCCAGCGACGAGCAGCTCGCCGCACTGCGCGAGAAGCTGTCGGGCAACGCCTGATTCGAATCTCACTGACACAGAACTCCCCGGCTCATCACGAGTCGGGGAGTTCTGTTCTTCGTGCTGATCGTCCTGAGCCCAGGTGTCGTCGGCAGCAGCGGAGATGACCCTGATGGTGGTCGCGTCTGTACCCGACGCACTCAACCGCCAAAGTGCGCGGCCAACCGCCGGTGTCGGTGCCGGAACAGATGCTCGACGAACCGGGCGAGCAGGGGTGCGGCCGGCCTCAGCAGCAGACGTGGGCGTAACGCGACGGTGTCGACAACCTCGGTGCGCTCGAGAGTGAGCGGTGTCAGTGTTCTGGCGTGATGCCACACCCGCATGGAGGCCATCGAGGACTCTTCGCGAAATCCGCGCCCAGGTGTGAGTTCGACGATGGTCAGTTCGTCGTAGTCGAGCGGCAACAAACCGCCGAACAGCAAGCGCACCTTGCCCACGCTCGTGCCGACCTCGATGTCGGCCAGTGTTTTCCCGCGATGCCGGCGCGGCAGCATCATCTTGAGGTAGGGCATCAGCTCATCGTTGATGCCCTCCATTCGGCTGACGCGATCCCACACCGCGTCGATCGGTGCCGGTATCACGGACCGCTGAGTTAGTGACCGGAGCGGAGCATCGCTACCCACTCGACCAGCCTGCCAATGCTGGTCGACCTGGGTCAGCGGAATCGAACCATTAGCAGTTGACAATAATTTTCATTAACACGTTGACTGTCTCCCGTGCATGTGAAGAAGACAAATCTGACAAGGGTGGCGGCGCTGTGTGCTGCCGCATCGTTCGCGCTGGTCGCGTGTGGCACCGATAGCACCGACGATGCTGCGCCGAGCAGCACTGCCGACGCTTCTGGTGAACGAGTTGAACAGCACAGCGCCACACCGCGTCTGGCGCTCAGCTACGACGGCGGCATTCTGGTGCTGGACGCGGAAAACCTGGAGCAGGTGGCCGACATCCCCACCGAGGGGTTCATCCGACTCAACAGCGCCGATAACGGACGCAACGTATTCGTCTCGGAATCGGGCGGTTTCCGCGTTCTGGACATGGGGACCTGGACCGTCCAGCACGGCGACCACGGGCACTACTACACATCAGAACCCGAGCTGACCGACATGACCTTCGGTGGCGAGGAACCGGGCCATGTGGTGCCGCACGATTCCCGCATCACGCTGTTCAGCGACGGCACGGGGGAGGTCGACATCGTCGAACCGGCGGAGCTGCTGCGCGGCAATGCGAAATCGACCGAGTACACGGTGCCTGAGCCTCATCATGGCGTGGCGGTCTTCCGCGCGGACGGCAGCCTGGTGGTGACACGAGGAAACGAGGCTGAGCGCAGCGGCATCGCGATCCTCGACAAGGAGCGCAACGAGATCGCGAGCACCGACGAGTGCCCCGGGGTCCACGGTGAGGCCGCCGCCGCCGACGGTGTCCTCACCTTCGGCTGCCAGGACGGCATTCTCGTCGTGCGCGGCAACGAGATCGAGAAGGTGGCCAGCCCCGACGGCTACGGACGCATCGGCAACCAGGCCGGCTCGGCAACATCGCCGATCGTCCTGGGTGACTACAAGACCGACGAGGACGCCGAACTCGAGCGGCCGAACCGGTTCACTCTCACCGACACTCGGACCGGCGATCTTCGCATCGTCGACTTCCCGGCCAGCTACAGCTTCCGGTCGATCGAACGCGGACCCGATGGTGAAGCCGTGATCCTCGGCACCGATGGTGCACTGTACGTCTATGACCCGATGACCGGGGATCAGGTGCGCAAGATCGACGTCATCGACGCGTGGACCGAGCCCGATGAATGGCAGTCGCCGATGCCGAACGTTCATGTGCAGGAGGGCGTCGCCTACGTCACCGACCCGAATGCGAGGACCGTGACCGCGGTCGATCTGGCCACCGGAGAGCAGACGGCGCAGGCCGAACTGCCGCAGCCGACCATCGAACTCACCGGTGTCACCGGCTGAGCTCGAGCAGCGCTGATCGTCGCCCCCTCCTTTCGTTCCACCTGCTCGGAACGATGCAGCGCGAACGAAACGAGGGAGCGGTGATCGGTTCGCGGAGGATTTGTCAGACTGGTCGGGTGATCAGACTGGGGCTGTCCGGCGGAATCGGGGCCGGCAAATCAACCGTGGCCACGACATTCATCCACCGCGGTGGCTACCACATCGACGCCGACAAGATCGCGCGTGAAGTGGTGGAACCGGGGACACCGGGACTGGCCGCCCTGGTGGAGGCATTCGGCGACGAGGTCCTGGCCGATGACGGCAGCCTGGATCGACCCGCGTTGGCCGCCCGGGCCTTCGTGGACGACGAACAGCGCCAGAAGCTGAATTCGATCACCCATCCGCTGGTGGGTGCGCGCACCCAGGAGTTACTCGAGGCCGCGCCGGACGACGCCATCGTGGTGCAGGACATCCCGTTGCTCGTAGAGGGCAACATGGCTCCGTTCTTCCATCTCGTGCTGATCGTGCACGCCGACGCCGAGACACGTGTGCAGCGTCTGACCACGGCGCGCGGCATGCCAGAAGATGACGCGCGTGCGCGAATTGCGGCGCAGGCCAGCGACGAGCAGCGCCGAGCGGTGGCCGATGTGTGGCTCGACAACTCCGGTAGTCCCGAGGATCTCGCCGCTGCGGCGGCAGCGCTCTGGGAGGAACGTCTGGTTCCCTTCGAGCAGAACGTCCGGTCGCGGACGGTGGTAGCAGGTCCGTTGGAGTTGGCCGATCCCGATCCCGGCTGGGCCGCCGAGGGCATCCGCCTGGTGAACCGACTGTGGGCGGTGGTCGGCGACAAGGTGTCGGCCGTTGATCACATCGGATCGACCGCGATTCCGGGTCTGGCCGCCAAGCCCACGATCGATCTGCAGATCACTGTCGCCGACCTTGGTGTCGCGGATCAACTGGCCGAAGTGCTCGCCGACGGCGGATTTCCCCGAGTGCCCGGTATCGACGGCGACAATCCGAAACCCGATCCGGCGACCGGGTCGGTGGACGAGGGGGATTGGGGAAGGCGGCTGCACGGATCGGCCGACCCGGGGCGACCGGTGAATGTACACCTGCGTGCGGCGGACTCGCCGGGCCGCGCGTTTGCGCTGGATTTCCGCGATTGGCTCCGTGACGACGCCGCGGCCCGAGCGGAGTACGCCGAGGTCAAGCGGGTGGCGCTGCAGGCGGCCGAGGGCGATCTCGGTCGCTATGTCGCGGCCAAAGAGCAGTGGTTCGACGATGCCTACCGGCGGGTCACCGCCTGGAAGGCCACAAAGTCTTGACGCCGGTGTGCGTTGTTCGTGTTGCTTGCGGACCGGGGAACCTACCGCGTGTTGTTCCTGATCCCTGAGGAGCGAGGCGCCAGCCGAGCGTCACGAAGGGCTCGCACCTGCACCGATTCACACAATCGGATGAACTCTGGCAACGGGTGTGCGCAGAAACCCATTTCGGCATCGTGCATGACGTGAACCTTTGCTAGCGTGAAGCCGCACCCACGGGTGCGACCTACATCACTGCTCTAGTCGAGGGAGAACAGCCATGGGTGCACGCACGAAGGGGCGCGCCGCGGCGGCGACCGTAGCGTTTGCCAGTGTTGCGGCCGCGGGGGCGGTGATGGCCGCGCCTGCGAGTGCGGACGTCAGCAAGCTCGAGATCGACAACTCTGCGCTACTCGGGTCGCTCGATCAGCGGTATGGAGCGAGCTGCGGGTACGGCGTAATTGCCACCGTGCCCGAGGACAGCACTGAAAACGTCGTGTTCAGGATCAACGGCAACCAGGTCGGTTCAATCAAGCCCGACGGCGGCAAGGCGGTGTATCCCTGGTTCCCATTCAATCCGGGGCAATACACGATCAAGGCGACTCAGGGCGCGGGCGATGAGGGCGAGTCGATCGGCCCACTCAACGTCGGAGTCGGTGTCTACACCGGCAGTTCATGCATCATCCTCTACTGATGCGCTAGCAGCTTGCGTGAACAGTCAGGAACAAAACGGCGATTCTGCCTCTTGAAAGTTGCCGAATCGTGATTTCTGTGGAATACCTGAACTGATCGCAATCGTCGGGATGCGATCGTGAACCCAGGATTTACCGAGGGAGAGAAGCACATGGCTGTTAGTAAGACCCGCCGCGCGTTCGGCGCCGCTGCTGCCTTTGTTGGCGTTGGTGCCGCCGGAATGTTGATGGCGGCACCGGCAAACGCTGCCGTCACCGGTGTTGAGATCACGACGCCCGCTGGATATGGGTCGGTCGCCGATCGCTATGGTGCTAGCTGCTCCTACGCAGTGGAAGTGAGCGTCAATAACGCCACACCGGGCGATCCGGTCTACTATCGAGTGCTTGACGGCGAAGACGTCGTGGTCCCCGGTACCGCTACCAGCAAGGTTCCCAGCGGAAACACGGCTGGCTTCACCTTTGCGCCGGAGGTGCCGGGCACGTATACGCTGCAAGCGATTCAGTCCACTGGAACACCGGATTGGACGTCGTCGGCCGTTAAGTCTACGGAAGCTGAAGTCGGTACCGGGATCAATCTCGATATCCCGTTGGACACCGGTTCGCTGAACATCATCTCGCCGATACCGGTCAGCTGCATCGTTCTCTGATAGCAGACGGGCCATACGGAGGCTGTGCGGGTTACCCGCACAGCCTCCGTCGTCGATGTCAAGGGAGTGTCAGTGGCCTTTGTCGCCCTCTGGGCGACTAAGTGTGAACATTTAATCGATCGTGTAGAACGACGCGATCAGCATGCCTAATCAAAGGAGAACAGCGCATGGCTGTGAATTCGACCCGCCGTACCCGGATCGCCGGTGGCGCCGCAGCGCTCATCGGTGCGGGAGCCGCCACGATGATGATGGCCGCGCCGGCCAACGCCGCGGTCACCGGCATCGAGGTGACCACCCCGTCGGGCTACGGCTCGACCGCCGGCGTGTACGGCGACCAGTGTTCCTACGACATCGAGGTCACCGTCGACGAAGAGAACGAGGGTGTGCCGGTAACGTTCTGGGTCGCCAAGGACGGCGACGACGCCACCGAACTCGACGAGGTGCAGGCCGAAGACGGTAAGGCGACGTACTCCTGGACTCCTGGCGCGCCGGGCAGTTACGTGATCGCCGCGACCCAGGCCGGCGAGTCGGGCAAGGCCACCGGCGAACTGCAGGTCGGAAGTGGCTTCGAGGTTCCGGCTCCGGAACTCGGGAAGATCACCATCCAGCTGCCGCTCGCGGGATCGTGCATCGTCACGTCCTCCTGACGCCGAACCACTCATGACGCCGTGCGGGGCGTCTCGGACCACACGTAGGTCCGAGGCGTCCCGCTTTGGCGTTGTGACTGATTGCGACATCTGGTCACGATTGTGACCCAATGTGTCATATTTCATATTTGTGCCTGCTAGCGTCATCATCGCGCCCGCTGGAGGCGCGATCTGACAGTGCAATCGCAGTGAAGTGGAGTTGAGCATGACTGGTCGGGGAAGTCGAAATCGTTTGCGGATCGTCGGGGGCGCAATCGCTTTCAGTGCGGCGGCGATGGGCGGGGTGGCCGTTGGGGCGCCGGCCGGTGCGGCAACGCTGCAAGGCGTCGCGGTCGACACACCCGCCGGTTACGGATCGTCGGCGACCGGTTCGCTGAACTACAACGTCTACGGCGCGGGGTGCACGTATCGCCTCGACGTACCGGTGGCCGGTCCACGCTCGGCGAAGGGCAACCTGAAGCTCACGTCGACGGTGAACGGCAAGACCGTGACGTTCTACAACAAGAAGCCGACCAGCGTGATGGAGCATCCGGTCTGGCGCCCGACCGAGCCCGGTCGGCACGTGCTGACGGCCACCTTGGACGGCGTCACCAAGAAGCGAACGGTCACCGTCGGACCGGGCGTGCAGTTCCCGGACTTCATCCGGGCCGGCGCCTGCTTCGTCTTGCCCATCTACTGAGCGCTCAGGCGGGCCGGTCTGGAAAGAAGACCGGCCCGCCTGCCGCGGCGTCCAGCCAGGCCTGCACGTCGTGGCCGTGTTCGGCCGACCCCACCAGGGCTCGCGCCGCGATCATGACCGCCTGCTCACACTCGTCGGCCCCGAGTAGGCCGGCGACGCGAGCATCGAACAACTCGTCCACGTCGAGCAACTCCAACGGCCGGCCCGGTACGTCGACGAGATCGAGGTACCAGTCCTCGGCATGCCAAAGGCCGTGCTCGTCGGGTCCGGAGAACCGTCCCACGTCCAGATACAAGCGCTGACCGTCGCGGTAGCCACCCCGATAGTGGAAGATGTTCGCCCGCAGCCCGAGCGCGGGCAGCAGCCAGGACTCGAGGCGGTTGAACCGTGGGTGATCCGCGGTCCGAGACATGTAAAGCCCGTGGTCGGCCACCACGTAGCGTTCCACCGGCCGCACGAAGCCCTTGTTGTCGGTGTTGGTCATCGCGGGGACGTCGAACACCTCGCGCTTGGGTGGGTGGCGCTTGGGGGTAGGCGGTCCGCTGGGCATGACCAACACCTTAACCCGCAGGTCAGGCGACGGAACACAACTGTCATAGCCCGCGTTTACCCTGGCACTATGGCTTTTGCAGCAGAACGCCCGGTCGTGGCGCACTCCGAGTTCCGGCCGGTCGGGGAGATCGAACGGACCGGTGGCCACTTCGAGGTGGTCAGCGAGTACGAACCCGCCGGTGATCAGCCCACGGCGATCAACGACCTCGAGAAGCGCATCACCGGCGGGGAGAAGGACATCGTCCTGCTCGGCGCCACCGGTACCGGCAAGTCGGCGACCACCGCATGGCTCATCGAACGCGTGCAACGCCCGACGCTGGTGATGGCGCCCAACAAGACCCTGGCCGCACAGCTCGCAAACGAACTGCGGGACATGCTGCCCAACAACGCCGTCGAGTACTTCGTGTCGTACTACGACTACTATCAACCCGAGGCGTACATCGCGCAGACCGACACCTACATCGAGAAGGACTCGTCGATCAACGACGACGTCGAGCGGTTACGGCATTCGGCCACGTCGAGTCTGCTCTCCCGGCGCGACGTGGTGGTGGTCGCCTCGGTGTCGTGCATCTACGGTCTCGGTACCCCACAGTCCTATCTCGACCGGTCCGTCGAGGTCAGTGTGGGCGACGAAATCGATCGCGACGCCCTGCTGCGGCTCCTGGTGGATGTTCAATACACCCGCAACGACACCGCGTTCACCCGCGGGAGCTTCCGCGTACGCGGCGACACTGTGGAGATCATCCCGTCCTACGAGGAGCTCGCCGTACGCATCGAGTTCTTCGGCGACGAGGTGGAGTCGCTGTACTATCTGCACCCGCTCACCGGCGACGTGGTGCGCGAGGTGGACAACCTGCGCATCTTCCCGGCCACCCACTACGTGGCCGGCCCGGAGCGCATGGAGCGAGCGATGAAGAGCATCGAGGAGGAACTCGAGGCGCGTCTCGCCGAACTCGAGAACAAGGGCAAACTTCTGGAAGCGCAGCGGCTGCGCATGCGCACCAGTTACGACCTGGAGATGATGCGGCAAGTAGGTTTCTGCTCGGGCATCGAGAACTATTCGCGGCACATCGACGGACGTGGGCCGGGTAGTGCCCCGGCGACCCTGATCGACTACTTTCCCGAGGATTTCCTGCTCGTCATCGACGAGTCGCACGTGACCGTGCCGCAGATCGGCGGGATGTACGAGGGCGACATGTCGCGTAAACGCAACCTCGTCGACTACGGTTTCCGGCTCCCGTCGGCGATCGACAACCGGCCGCTGACGTGGGATGAGTTCGTCGATCGCATCGGACAAACGGTGTACCTGTCGGCAACGCCGGGCCCCTACGAGCTCGGTCAGGCCAACGGCGAGTTCGTCGAGCAGGTGATCCGGCCCACCGGTCTCGTCGACCCGGAGGTCGTCGTGAAACCCACCAAGGGGCAGATCGACGATCTCGTGCACGAGATCCGAGAACGCACCGAACGCGACGAGCGTGTGCTGGTCACCACGCTCACCAAGAAGATGGCCGAAGACCTCACCGACTACCTGTTGGAACTGGGTATCCGCGTGCGATACCTGCACTCCGAGGTGGACACCCTCCGTCGCGTCGAACTGTTGCGGCAGCTGCGATCCGGTGAGTACGACGTGCTCGTCGGCATCAACCTGCTGCGTGAGGGCCTCGACCTCCCGGAGGTGTCGCTGGTGGCGATCCTCGACGCCGACAAGGAGGGCTTCCTGCGGTCCACCACCTCGCTGATCCAGACGATCGGCCGCGCCGCGCGCAACGTGTCCGGACAAGTGCACATGTATGCCGACACGATCACCGATTCGATGCGTAACGCGATCGACGAGACCGAACGTCGCCGCGAGAAGCAGATCGCCTACAACAAGGAGATGGGCATCGATCCGAAGCCGTTGCGCAAGAAGATCGCTGACATTCTCGACCAGGTGTACCGCGAAGCCGAGGATGAAGCGGTCACGGTCGGCGGTTCCGGCCGCAACGCCAGTCGCGGTCGCCGGGCCCAAGGCGAGGTGTCCAAGGCGGGCAGCGCGGGCGTCATCGAGAAGCGTGACACATCGGCGATGCCGCGCGCCGAACTGGCCGATCTGGTGTCGCAACTGACCGATCAGATGATGTCTGCGGCCCGGGATCTGCAATTCGAGTTGGCCGGACGGCTCCGCGACGAGATCGCCGACCTGAAGAAAGAACTGCGCGGCATGGACGCCGCGGGCATCAAGTAATTGTGCCGATCCCCACGAACGGCGGACAAACCGGGCGCCGCAAACTAATCTGCCGGATCAGGGGTTCTACAGTGTGGGGATGACACCTGCCTCGACGCCGGTCGAGGCGGACTGACACGTGGAGGATGGATGAGCGCATATCAGACGATCGTCGTCGGCACCGATGGCTCCGAGTCATCGCTCAAGGCGGTCGACCGTGCGGGGGCAATCGCCGGCGAGTCGGCCACGTTGGTCATCGCGTGCGCCTACTTCCCGAACGATCGTGGTGCGGGCGGGGCAGCCGACGTGCTGAAGGACGAGGCCTATCAGGTGATGGGTTCCTCGCCGACCGAGGAGATCCTGCGCACCGCCAAGGAGCGGGCTTCCAAGGCCGGCGCAGGCAACATAGACCCGCGTTCGGTGAAGGGCGCTCCGGTCGACGCGCTGCTGCAACTCGTGACCGATGCCAAGGCGGACCTGCTGGTGGTGGGCAACCGAGGATTGAACTCCATCGCTGGACGACTGCTCGGATCGGTGCCCGCAGACGTGGCGCGCAAGTCGGCGTGCGACGTACTGATCGTGCACACGACCTAGTAACGCAACTTTTCGCGAACCGCTCACCGGCCACCGGTGAGCGGTTCGTCTTTGCCTCAGGCCGGGCCCGGGAACGGTCCCGCCCGACCCAACAAGGCCGGGACGTCCTGACCCAGCTTGCCGGCGAGCCATTCGGCCGTCTCGACCATCGCGGCGAGGTCGATTCCGGTGGACACTTCGGACCGTTCCAGTGCGTACACCAGATCCTCTGACGCGATGTTGCCGGTCGCGGCGGGTGCGAACGGGCAACCCCCGTAACCGCCGACGCTCGAATCCAGTGCAGCGGCGCCCAAGTCGAACGCGGTGAGAGCATTCGCATACCCGGTGTTGCGGGTGTTGTGGAAATGCCACCGCAGCGGGATCTCCGACGCCACCCGGCCCGCACCCGCGGCCAGCGCACGCACCTGCGCGGGGACACCGACGCCGATCGTGTCGGCCAGTGCGATCTCATCGGGTCCGGCCGCGGCCACCTGACGCACGATGTCCACCACGTGATCGGCAGCGACCTCGCCGGAGAACGGGCAACCGAACGACGCGGCGATGGTCACCGTGCTGAACACGCCTGCCGCACGCGCCTCCCGCACGATGTCGAGGGCCGCGGAGATCCCTTCGGCGACAGTGCAACCCTGATTGCGGGTGCTGAACTCGTCGGTCGACACCACCACCACGTTGACTTCGTCGACGCCGGCGGCCAACGCCCGATCGAGTCCACGTCGGTTGAGCACCAGGCCGATGTAGGAGGCCCCCGCATCCCGCGGGAGCTGTTCCATCACCTCCTCGGCGCCGGCCATCTGCGGAACACGTTTCGGATTGACAAAGCTAACGGCCTCGACGCGCCGCGCCCCCGCGGTGACGAGCCGGGTGATCAGTGAGACCTTGTCGTCGACCGACAGCGGTGTCTTCTCGTTCTGCAGTCCGTCGCGCGGACCCACCTCGACCACAGTGAACTCACTCATCGCTCCATCTTGCGGTAGGCGCCAGTTGTATGCAATAGAGGCCATCGAAACACAATGTTTACGAAAAGGCCCAGCGCCAGAGGTGTGCAGCGTTTACATTGTGAACAATTCGATGAGCGGAGGTACTACATGGCCCGCGCCGTGGATCGCGTCTACGCCCACATCCGGGACGGCATCATCGATGGCACCTACGGTCCCGGAACTCGGCTGGGGGAGGTCGAGATCGCCGACCTCACCGAGGCCAGCCGGACACCGGTCCGCGAGGCGCTGCGACAACTCGAGATGGAAGGTCTCGTCGAGGTGTTGCCCCATCGCGGCGCGCGGGTCTGCGCGTGGACCGCGGAGGATCTGGAGGAGATCTACGACCTGCGGATGACGCTCGAGGCGATGGCCGCCGAACGAGCGGCATCACGGATCGCCGGCAAGGACATCGATCGACTCGAGGAGCTCTCCGGCCTGATGGAGGACGCCGCGTCGGGTCCCCGGCCGCAGCTCGATCTGGTGGCGCAACTCAACGACGAGTTCCACGCGATCGTTCGTGCGGCGGCGGCCAGCAGCCGGCTCACCACGATGCTGGGCGCGGTGATCCAGCTCCCGTTGGTGCTGCGCACATTTCATCGATATTCGCCAGCGGACCTCGAACGCAGCGGCGCACACCATCGTGATCTGATCGCCGCGCTGCGGGCCGGTGACGCGGTGTGGGCCGACTCGGTGATGCGGTCCCACGTGCGTGCGGCCAAGCATGTTCTCCTGCAGTCGCTTCCGGATGGACCCGGGCCAGCGGCCGCGGATCACGTCGACGACGACGAGAGAGGCAGATGACATGACGACAACCGGGCCGTTGGCCGACCTGCGGGTGGTGGAGATGGGCCAGCTGCTGGCCGGGCCGTTCTGCGGGCAGCTGCTCGCCGACTTCGGTGCCGAGGTGATCAAGCTGGAGCCGCCCGGCAATGGGGATCCGATGCGCCAGTGGGGGAGGGAGAAGGCCCACGGAAAGTCACTGTGGTGGCCGGTCGTCGCCCGCAACAAGAAATCAGTCACCTGCAATCTGCGCAGCACCGAGGGGCAGGAGCTCGCGCGGTCGCTGATCGCACAATCCGACATCGTGATCGAGAACTTCCGGCCCGGCACCCTCGAGCGGTGGGGGCTGGGCTTCGCCGAGCTCCGCGAGCTCAATCCGCGACTCATCATGGCGCGGGTCAGCGGTTACGGACAAACCGGGCCGTATGCGTCGCGGGCCGGCTTCGGCTCCATCGGCGAGGCGATGGGCGGGATCCGCTATGTGACAGGCGATGCCGACAGCACCCCCTCGCGTGCGGGGATATCCCTCGGTGACTCGCTCGCTGCGGTGTTCGCGACGATCGGAATCCTGGTCGCGGTGCACAACCGCACCACCACCGGACGCGGTCAACTCGTGGACTCCGCGATCTACGAGGCCGTTCTGGCGATGATGGAATCTCTGCTGCCGGAATGGGAGGTCGGCGGATATCAGCGCGAGCGCACCGGG
Organism: Gordonia aquimaris; assembly: GCF_026262595.1. NCBI lineage: Bacteria > Bacillati > Actinomycetota > Actinomycetes > Mycobacteriales > Gordoniaceae > Gordonia > Gordonia aquimaris. The sequence continues at coordinate 237,946 of NZ_JAPKFM010000005.1, forward strand.
TCGGTACTGCCGAACATCGCGCCGAGCAACGTCTATCCGACCAAAGGAGGTGAGATGGTGCTGGTGGCGGCCAACCAGGACACCGTGTTCGCCCGTCTCGCAACGGCGATGGGACGCTCGGATCTGATCGATGATCCGCGGTATGCCGACCACGCCTCCCGCGGTGTCAACATGGCCGAACTGGACGCGCTCGTCGCGGACTGGACCGCCGACCTCGGCACCGATGAGGTGCTCGACATCCTGCACGAGGCCGGTGTCCCGGCGGGCCGGATCTACACCGCCCGTGACATGTTCGACGACCCGCACTTCGCCGCCCGAGATGCGATCGTCCGTGTGGCCCACCCCGATTTCGGTGAGCTGCCGATGGCTGGGGTGTTCCCGAAACTCGGCGACACCCCGGGGTCGGTCCGGCACGCCGGACCCGAACTGGGCGAGCACAACTCCGACATCTACGGCCGGGTTCTCGGCCTGTCCGATGACGAGCGCATGGCGTTCACCGAGCGCGGCGTCATCTGAAAACCACCCCTGCACAACCGAACACCTGGAGAATCACATGCGCTATCGATTGGGCGTCGACGTCGGAGGAACCTTCACCGACGTGCTGCTGCTCGAGGAGACCTCCGGCACCACCTACCGGGCCAAGACTCCGTCCACCCCGGCCGACCAGTCGATCGGCGTGCTCAACGGCATCCGCAAGGTGTGTGCCGAGGCTGGTATCGCCCTCGCCGACGTCGGGCAGATCTTCCACGGCACCACCGTTGCCACCAACGCGATCCTGCAGGGACGGGGCGCGCGAGTCGGGCTGGTCACCACCGACGGGTTCCGGCAGGTGCTGCAGATCGCGCGGTCGTTCGTCCCGGGCGGCCTCGCCGGGTGGATCATCTGGCCGAAACCCGAGCCGCTGGCACGACTGGAGCACACGGTGGAGGTGGTGGGGAGAATCGGTGCCGACGGCGCGGAGGTGACCCCGCTGGACGAGCACCAGGCGCGCGATCAACTGCGCAGCCTCTCCGGTGCGGGTATCGAGGCGCTGACTGTCTCACTCATCAACTCCTACGTCGACGACACGCACGAGAAGCAGGTCGCGCAGTGGGCGGGCGAAGAGCTCCCCGGTATCCCGGTGTCCATTTCGAGTCATGTGCTACCCGAGATGCGCGAGTACGAGCGCACCCTCACTACGGTGGCCAACAGCTATGTGCAGCCGGAGGTCTCGAGATACGTCAACAATCTCGCACGGTCTCTCGCCGACGAGGGGATCGATGCGCCACTGTCGATCCTGCGGAGCGACGGGGGCCTGGTGCAGGCGGAGAAGGCGGCCGAGGATCCCGTATCGCTGTTGCTGTCCGGACCGGCCGGGGGCGTCACCGGCGCGGCATGGTTTGCCGAGCAGGCCGGCTACACGGACTTCCTCACCTTCGACATGGGCGGAACCTCCACCGACGTCGCCCTCGTGCTCGGCGGTGAACCACGGATCGGTCGGGAGACCAAGGTGGGGGACCTCGCCGTGCGCGCCACCAGCGTCGACGTCCGAACCGTCGGTGCGGGTGGCGGTTCGATCGCCCACGTGCCCGAACTGACACGCGCACTGCGCGTGGGCCCGCAGTCGGCCGGAGCCGATCCCGGCCCGGCCGCCTACGGCAACGGCGGCACCGAACCCACCGTCACCGACGCCAATGTGGTGTTGGGCTACCTGCCCAGCGAACTCGCCGGCGGTGAGGTCGAACTCGACACGGCTGCCAGTCGAGCCGCCGTGGCGTCCATCGCGGATGCGATGGGACTCGACGGCCCGGAGGCTGCGGCTGCCGGCATCGTGGACATCGTCAACGAGAACATGTTCGGCGCGCTGCGGTTGGTGAGCGTTCAACAGGGATACGACCCGAGGGATTTCGCACTCGTCTCATTCGGCGGTGCCGGGCCGCTGCACGCCAATGCGCTCGGCCGGCTCACCGGATCGTGGCCGGTGATCGTGCCGCCGTCGCCGGGCGTACTCTGCGCCTACGGCGATGCCACCACTTGCGTCCGGGACGAGAGCGCACGAACCCTCATCCGCGCATTCTCCGAGACCTCCGATGATGAGGTGCGTCAGGCGCTTTCGGAGCTGGCCGACTCGGCCGCCAAACGGCTCGCGGCCGAGGGGGTCCCGCGCGAGCAGCAGACCGTGCGTTTCCAGGTCGACCTCCGCTACCACGGTCAGGGCTTCGAGATCCCGGTCGATCTCGACGCCGACGCACTGACCGGCGGCGATGTCCTGTCCCGTCTTGGGGAGGCCTTCGACGCCGAACACCAGCGACTGTTCTCGTTCCTGCTCAAGAACGAGCGGGAGGTGATCAATCTGCGCGTCACGGTGAGCGGTCCGCGGCCCGACGTGGCCTGGCAGCCGCTCACCGAAGGCGACGCCGATCCGTCGGCGGCGCTCATCCGCACCGGCAAGGTGTGGATGGATGGCGCGATGGTGAGTGCGGGCATCTACGACCGGGCAAAACTGTCTGCCGGCAACGTGATCGAGGGTCCGGCGGTGATCACCGAGATGGACTCCACCACGCTCGTGCTCAGTGGGCACGCGGCCACCGTGCATCCCAACGCCAGCCTGCTCATTCGGCCGTCCGGCGGCGCCACGGCCTGACCCGGCCAGCTCCGCCCGAACGACCTCCCGGACCCACCAGAGCATTTCGACCTCTCACCCCCAGGAGCCACGATGGCCACCATCATCGAGACAACCACCGACCCCGTCACCAAGGTGCCGGTTGACCCGGTCACCCTCGACATCATCGAGAACGCGCTGCGCAACGCCCGCTACGAGATGGATGAGGTCCTGTTCCGCACCGCGCTGTCGCCGGGGATTCGGGAGCAGCACGATGAGTTCCCGCTCATCGCCGACCCGAGCGGCAAGATGGTCGTCGGACAGTTCGGGCTGTCGGTGCCCGACTTCCTCGACAACTTCTCCGGCACCGTGGGCGAGGGCGACATCCTGCTCACCTCCGACCCGTACGCCTGCGGGGCGGCGATCAGCCACGCGAATGACTGGCTGATCGTGCTGCCGATCTTCCACAGCGGACGCGTCGTCGGCTGGTCGTCGATGTTCGGGCACATGTCCGATGTCGGCGGGAAGACACCGTGTTCGATGCCGGCCGATGCGCACACCATCTACGAAGAGGGCGTGGTGATCCCGCCGTTCAAGCTCTACCAATCCGGTGAGCTCAACGAGACGGCGCTCGACATTATCCTCAATCAGGTGCGGATGCCCGACTGGAACCGCGCCGACCTCAACGGCCTCGTCGCCGCGTGCACCACGGCTTCGCGCCGCATCGTCGAACTGTGCGACCGGTTCGGGGTGGAGGTGTACCTCTCGGCGCTCGACGCGCTGCTCGACCGCAACTATCAGGCGATGAAGGTGTTGCTGGCCACACTGTTCGACGACGGCGAGACCATCGAGTTCAGCGATTTCATCTGCGACGACGGGTGCGGCTACGGGCCGTACGAGCTCACCATCAAGCTCACCCGCACCGGCGAGAAGATCCATCTCGACTTCAGCGAGGCCGCCCCGCAGGCCGTCGGGCCGGTGAACTACTTCATCAACGAGAACCTGGTCCGGATGTTCTTCGGCATCTACGTGATCACCGTTGCCGACCCGCAGATTCTCTGGAACGACGGTTTCTATCCGCTCATCGACGTCACCATCCCGGAGGATTCGTTCTGGAAGCCGAGATACCCTGCGGCACTGAACGGTCGTAACCACGGGATCGGGCGGGTGTTCGACCTGTTCGGTGGCCTGCTCGGCAAGAAGAACCCGGAGATCCTGAACGCCGCCGGCTTCTCGTCGTCGCCGCATTTCATGTACTCGGGACATTACGACGGCGGACCGCGCGACGGCGAATGGTTCCAGCTGTACTCCATCGGATTCGGCGGCATTCCCGGCCGGCCCATGGGGGACGGCCCGGACGGCCATTCGCTGTGGCCGTCATTCGTCAACATCCCGTGTGAGTACCTCGAGTCGTACTATCCGCTGCGCATCGAACGATGGGAGACGATCGCCGACACCGGCGGTGCGGGTCTGCATCGCGGTGGCAACGGCGTCGACGTCGCCTACCGCTTCGGCGAGCCGGGCACGATCGCGATCCACGACGACCGGTGGCTGACCTATCCGTGGGGCGTCAACGGTGGGAAACCGGGTGCGCGGGGCCGCAAGTGGATTCAGCGCGCCACCGGTGAGGTGGAGATCCTGCCGAGTAAGATCCACGACGTCCCGGTGGCGCGCGGCGATGTCCTGCACTTCGTGACCTGGGGCGGTGGCGGGTGGGGCGATCCGCTCGAACGCGATCCGGAGCTCGTCGCCCTTGAGGTCCGCCGCCGGCTGGTGGGTGCGGACGCCGCGGCCGACGCCTACGGCGTGGTGTGCGACGCCGACGGAACCGTCGACGTGGCCGCCACCGGCGCACGCCGCGAAGCGATCCGCGCCGAGCGCGGCGAACTGCCCGTATTCGACAAGGGGCCGTCGATCCCCGAGCTGCTCGAACGGTGCGAGGAGGAGACGGGGTTGCCGGCACCACGCCCACCTGTGAACGTGCGCAAGGCGGTCGGGGCGTGACCGATACCCTCGGGGACTACCGGGCGTCGGGGTTCGCCGGGCGGTTGGGTCCCGGGGCGCGGGCCGCGGTGGTGGTGATCGATCTGACGATGGCCTATCTCGACGATTCATCACCGCTGCGGGCTCCCGTCGAGGACGCCGTGACCGCCGCCACCACGCTGGTGTCGGTGGCACGGGAGGTTGCGGTACCGGTGATCTTCACCCGTGTCAGCTATCGGCCGGGCGGTGCGGATGGTGGTCTGTTCATGCGGAAGATTCCGTCGCTCAACGTGTTCGAGGAGGGATCACCGCTGGCCGACCACGTTCCGGGGTGTCGCCCGGAGCCAGACGACGTAGTGGTCACCAAGCAGTACGCAAGTGCCTTCTTCGGGACGTCGTTGGCGTCCACGCTGACCGCGCAGGGCATCGACACCGTTTACCTGTGTGGGCTGTCGACCAGCGGCTGTGTACGAGCGACCGCCACCGACGCCATGCAGCACGGGTTCCGACCGTTGGTGGTGGCCGATGCGTGCGGCGACCGCGAACCCCGGCTGCACGAGGCGAATCTGCTGGACCTGCAGGCCAAATACGCCGATGTGATCGACCTCGAGGAGGCGGTGTCGCAGCTGCGGGCAACCGGGGCAGCCTGACCGACGGGGAATGTCAGACTTGCCCGGCAGGCATGTCGGCGAGTTCCGCGGGCAGATCGTCGGCGTGCACCACCACGAGTCGCTGCGTCGCGCGGGTCAGCGCGACGTACAGATCGGACAGGCCCAACGGTGAGTCGGCGACGACGGCGCTCGGCTCGACCAGCACGACGTTGTCGAACTCGAGACCCTTGCACGCGGCAACGGTGAGCACTCGTGGTGGGTGCCCGGAGTCGTCGGCCGCCGCATCGGCGACGGCTCGGACCTGCTCGTGCAGCTCCGACGGAACGATCACGACGCTGAGACCCGTGAGATCGGGTCGTCCGGTGGCGGCAACGGCGGTTGGCGCGCGATCAGCAGCTTCGGTACGAATCGCGACCGGCTCCACACCGTTGCTGCGCAAAGACGTCGGCGGGGTCATCTGCGGATCGATCGCGGCAAGGACCCGGGTCGCGTAGGTCATGATCTCCGCGGGCGTCCGATAGTTCACGGTGAGCTCCCGCAGTTGCCACCGTGCGGCCACATAGGGGCTGAGCACCTCGCCCCACTCGCGGGTGCCCGCGAGGTCGCCGGTCTGGGCGGTGTCGCCGATAATCGTCATCCATCGGTTCGGGATGCGCCGCATCACCATTCGCCACGCCATCGTCGAGAGTTCTTGTGCCTCATCGACGATCACATGTCCGAAGGCCCAGTTACGGTCACCGTGCGCGCGTTCGGCCGTGGTCAGGCGTTGGGTGTCGGTCTGCCGGGCGGCGAGCTGTTCGGCGTCGATGAGGTCGTAGGCCATCAGGATCTCCGGATCCAGTTCGTCCTCGAGATCCTGCGGGGCCGATCCGGTGAGGATGTCGAGCGCATCCTGGGCATCGGCGAGCTGTCGGCGCCAGCGTTCGCGTTCCGCGCGCTCGGCGTCATCGGTGCCGAACCCGATCAGTTCGGCCAACTCGTCGAGCAACGGCACATCGGCAGGGGAGAAGTCGCTGCCATCATCCTGTCGGAACGTGGTGTCGCGCTGTAGTGCTGCCCGGTCCGCGTCCGACCATCCCGGGCTGGCTTTCCGGACTGCGGCGGGATCGCCGTACAGGTCGCGCAGCATCTCCTGCGGGTGCAGCGTGGGCCAGAACTGCAGCAAGGCCCGTCGGATCTCCGGATCCTGACTCATCTCGGTCCGGATGTCGGCGATATCGGCACCACTGAGCAACTGTGAGCCGTCCAGCAGACTAGAACCGATCGTGCCGGCGTGCGCGCGGGCCAGACCGTCCAGTGCGGCACGAAGGAATGTCGGCTGCGCAAGGTTGTGCGCCTTGCGCGTGCTGCGGGCCTTGGCGCGTGCTTCCTTGACGAGGGCGGAGTCGATCATCACCTCATAGGTGTCGAAATCCACCGGGACCGGCTTGGCGGGCAACGACTCACGCGCCCGCACCGCACGTTTGAGCATGTCGACCATTCGCAGGTCGCCCTTGATCGCCGCCGCTTGGCGGTCGTCGCGCGCGGTGGCGTGGACGCCGGGGAACAGGTCGCCGACGGTCGACAGGAGCACCCCGGACTCGCCGAGCGACGGCAACACCTGGCCGATGTAGGTGAGGAAGTCGTCGTTGGGTCCGATGATGAGGATGCCGCTGCGCGACAAGATGTCTCGGTGGGTGTAGAGCAGGTAGGCGGCACGGTGCAGGGCCACCGCGGTTTTTCCGGTCCCCGGGCCACCTTGGATGACGGTGACGCCGCGATGTGTCGACCGGATGATCAGGTCCTGCTCGCGCTGGATCGTTTCCACGATGTCGGTCATCTCGCCGGTGCGTGCGGCGTTCAACGCCGCGACCAGCGCGTTCTCATTTACCACGTCGCCATGTCCCACGTCGTCGGCGGAGGCCTCACCCAGGGTGAGGAATTCGTCGTTGACCGCGCGGACACGACGGTTACGGGTCCGGATGTGCCTGCGCCGGTCGACGTCCTCAGGTGCGGCCGGGGTGGCGAGATAGAACGGCCGTGACAGCGGCGCGCGCCAGTCGAGCAGCAGTGTGGTGTCGGCGGCGTCGTCGTCGAGGACACCGATGCGGCCGATGCGGCGGGTCTCGCCGTCGTCCAGGTCGAGGCGCCCAAAATACAGGTTATGTTCGGCCGCATCGAATTTGGCGAGGTCGTCGGTGTACATCCGTTCGTAGGACTCGCGTTCCGAGCGGGCCTGGGGGGTTCCGCCGCTCTCGCGCAGTGTCGACGAGAGTCGTCGCTGGGTATTCGAGCGCATTCGGTCGAGCCGCGCATACACCTGGTCGAGGTGTTCCTGTTCCTCGGTGATGCGGGTGTCGACGTCGGTCTCTGTCGAACTCACCGCGGTGCTGGTCCTGTCTCGGGGTCGTGGATGGGGAGTCCGGCCGGTCGCGACAGGCCGGCCGATCGCATGGACGCCGATACCCGTGCCCCCACACGAGGGTCGGCCAGGCGATGGCACGCCTCCGCTGTCGGACCGTGTAACGCGTTGTCGCAGATGCGGGAGCCGAGCCAGTCGACGATCTCGCGCTGGGCACCGAGAGGCACAGGTTCGGCATCGGGATCGGCGAGCACGCCGTGCAGCGACACATACACCGAGAACGTCGCGCCGATGCCGCTCGGATGGTCGATGCCCGGATGATCGCCGACGGCCAGCTCGACGCGACGGTAATTCGGCTCGGTGTGATCGAGCATCGACACCTCGGCCGGGGTGAGCCAGGCGCCCACGCTGTGCAGCACGGCGCCCGGCGAGTGATAGGGCGCCGCCGGGATGTAGCCCCGCGCCGAGACGTGCGCGGAATGACCGACAGCGACGTGCGACACCGTCACCCGGGCCATCGGCGGGCCGGGGTCACCGGTGGCGATGCGGGCGAGTTTGGTCCGCATCACCTCCGGTGACGCGTTGGATCCCACCGCCACGACGAGGTCGCGGCCCTCGATGTCACGGGGCCGGGTGAGTAGGTCGCCGTCCATATCGGGTGCCGCCCACGGATACTCGTGGGCGGGCAGCCGAGGTGACGAACCCCGGCCCGAGTGGGCGGGATCAGATGACGGAGCTATGAGCGGGCCTCTCGCAACCGGCGCCGACCCTCGTCGGCGCCCTTGGACGCCTTGTCGCGCGCGGTATCGGCGAGCGAGCTGACCTCGTCGGCCCACTCCGGAGCCCGGTCCCGGACTACGCCGGCAGCCTTGTCGGAGCGTCGCTGAGCTTCCGCGATCGCCTTGTCGGCTCGCTTCTGCGCGGTCTTGGTGGCCTTGTCGGCACGCTTTTGCGCAGTCTTGGCCGCCTTGTCGACGCGTTTCTGCGCAGTCTTGGTGGCCTTGTCGGACTTCTTCTGTGCTGCCTTGGCGGCCTTGCCGGCCTTCTCCGACTGCTTATGCGCCGCCTCGATGAATTCGGTCGAATGCTTTTGTGCGGCCTCGGCGAGCTCGGGGGCGCGCTGACGGATCAGTTCGGCCGCCTCGACGGACCGCTCGCGGGCGGCCTCGGCAAGTTCGGGTGCCCGGCTGCGGATGAGGTCAGCTGCCTCTGTGGACCGTTCGCGTGCCAGCTCGGCGAACTCCGGTGCCCGCTGGCGAATCACGTCGGCCGCTTCGGCCGAGCGCTCACCGATGACATGCGCACCCTCCTGGGAGCGTTCCACCAAGGAGTCCCAGCCGGATTCCGATGCGGCTGCGGTCAGCGGCAAGGCGGCCGCGATCGCATGGCTGGCGTCGGATGCCTTGCGCTTTCCACGCCAGGCCAACGAAGGTTTGCCTTCGGTGTCGACAGCGGCGATCAGCAGGCCGCCGACGAGGCTGACGTTCTTGAAGAACTGGGTCTTCTGTCGCGCCCTGGCCTCGGGATCGGTCTCCTCCCAGAACGCGTGGCCGGCGATCGTGGTGGGAACCGTCGACCCGGCGAGCGCCAATGCCGCGATCCGCGGAAACTTGCCGGTGGCCAACAGGATTCCGCCACCCACTTGTACCGCACCGTTGATCCGGACCAGCGTCTCCGGGTCGGTTGGCACCTTCTCGGTCACATCGTCGGGCAGGGTCTCGACGGACTTGTCGATGAAACCGCGTGCCGTCTCGGCCTTCGCGGTCGGGCTCCGCAGGGCGTCGATGCCGGAGGCAACGAACGCAGTGGCGAGCATGGGTCGGGCAATTCGGCGGATCAACACTGACGGCCTCCTCGTGACATGACTCGGATGCTCACCCCCATGGCTTGAGTGGCGAACCTTATCGAGGTTACCGGTCACCGGCAGCGTCTGCAGGTGCCCTGTTCGGAGGTCCGGTCAGGGTCTGCCCCGGGGTCACCAGCCGCGTTCGCGCCACTCGGCGAGGGCCGGTCGTTCGGCGCCCAGCGTGGTGTCGGTGCCATGGCCCGGGTACACGACGGTGGAATCCGGGTAGCGGTCGAACACCTTCGCGCTGACGTCGGCGAGGAGCGTCTCGAAGTCGCCGGGCTGCCAGGTCTTGCCGACGCCACCCGGGAACAGGCAGTCGCCGGTGAACAGATGCACCACGTCGCCGTCGCGGAGGGCCAGCGCGATGGATCCGGGAGTGTGTCCCACCAGATGGATGGCCTCCAGGGTGAGGTCACCCACCGAGATGGTGTCGCCGTCGTCGATCAACCGATCCGGCGTCACCGGCAGGGGGTCGGCGTCGAGCCGGCCGGTGGCGGTCGGGACATCGAGTCGGGCGGCCACCTCCGCGAGTGCCTGCCAGTGGTCGGGGTGCTGGTGGGTGGTGAAGATGAGTTCAGGTGTTCCGGGCAGCCCATCGACAACCGCCAGAATCCGGTCCGCGTCGTTGGCGGCGTCGATGACGAGCTGTTTCCCGGTCGCGGAACAGGTGATGATGTACACGTTGTTGTCCATCGGGCCGACCGACATCTTGACGATCGACGCAGAGGAGAGGTTCCTGCGCTGCGGGGATGGCGATTCGGACAGGTCGCCGCTGTAGCTGTCGCTGATCGAAACATCCTGAGGGCTCATGAGGCCAGGCTATGCCACCGGTGCGGCGCCGTGGTCGGTGTGCCCGACGGTTCTGCCCCGATCAGCGGTCATGCCACGCGCGTATCGTGGAGCAGTGGTCGACGGCACGACGTAGTTGTCGGAGTCCGTCGATAAGGTACGCGCGGAGCGGTCCAACCAGCAGGCCGACCGCCTCCACCCAGCTCACCTGCCAGCACTTCCGGCATGCCGGACAGCAACGAACGAGGACTTATCCAGTGGTTGACCGTCTCATTGTCCGCGGCGCCCGAGAACACAATCTGCGTGGGATCGATGTCGACCTCCCGCGCGACAGTCTCATCGTGTTCACCGGGTTGTCGGGGTCGGGGAAGTCGTCGTTGGCCTTCGACACCATCTTCGCCGAGGGCCAACGTCGCTACGTCGAATCGTTGTCGGCGTACGCCCGGCAGTTCCTCGGCCAGATGGACAAGCCGGATGTCGATTTCATCGAGGGGCTGTCGCCGGCGGTGTCGATCGACCAGAAGTCGACCAACCGCAACCCGCGGTCCACCGTCGGCACCATTACCGAGGTCTACGACTACCTGCGGCTTCTCTACGCCCGTGCCGGCCGTGCGCACTGCCCGGAATGCGGCGAGCTGATCGCCAAGCAGACGCCGCAGCAGATCGTCGACCAGGTGCTCGAGATGGAGGCCGGTGTCCGGTTCCAGGTGCTCGCGCCGGTGGTGCGCACCCGCAAGGGTGAGTTCGTCGATCTGTTCGCCGAACTGCAAACCCAGGGTTTCTCCCGCGCCCGCATCGACGGCGTCGTCCACCAGCTGACCGATCCGCCGAAGTTGAAGAAGCAGGAAAAGCACGACATAGAGGTTGTCGTGGATCGATTGGCCGTCAAACCGACGGCCAAGCAGCGTCTCACCGATTCGATCGAGACCGCGCTGCGGCTGGCCGACGGCATCGTGGTGCTGGACTTCGTAGACCTCGAGGAAGATGACCCGCACCGCGAACGACGCTTCTCCGAGCGCATGGCATGCCCCAACGGTCACCCGATCGCGATCGACGACCTCGAACCGCGGTCGTTCTCGTTCAACTCGCCCTACGGTGCGTGCCCGGAATGCGACGGCCTCGGCATCCGCAAGGAAGTCGACGAGGAACTCGTCGTCCCGGACCCTGAGCTGTCGCTGGCCGACGGCGCCATCGCGCCGTGGTCGACTGGTCACAACGCCGACTACTTCCTGCGACTCATGGGCGGCCTGGCCGATCAGATGGGCTTCTCGGTGGACACTCCGTGGAAGAAACTGCCGGCCAAGGCGCGTACCGCCATCCTCAAGGGCAGCGACCATCAGGTGCACGTCAAGTTCCGCAACCGCTACGGCCGAACCCGCTCGTACTACACCGAGTTCGAAGGTGTGCTCTCGTTTCTCGCGCGGCGGATGGATCAGACCGAGTCCGAGCAGATGAAGGAACGCTACGAGGGCTACATGCGCGACATCCCCTGTCCCGCGTGTCAGGGCGCACGCCTGCGGCCCGAGATCCTGTCGGTGACCCTCGACCATCCCAGCTACGGCGCGATGTCCATCGCCGAGGTGTGCGCACTGTCGGTGGCCGAATGCGCCGACTACCTCAACGGCCTGAAACTCGACGAACGGCAGGCGGCCATCGCCGGGCGGGTGCTCAAAGAGGTACAGGCGCGAATCACCTTCCTGCTCGACGTCGGTCTCGAATACCTGTCGCTGTCGCGTGCGGCGGGTTCGTTGTCCGGCGGCGAGGCGCAGCGCATCCGACTGGCGACCCAGATCGGTTCCGGTCTGGCCGGGGTTCTCTACGTCCTGGACGAACCGTCCATCGGTCTGCATCAGCGCGACAACCGTCGCCTCATCGAAACCCTCACGCGCCTGCGTGATCTCGGCAACACGCTGATCGTCGTCGAGCACGATGAGGACACCATCCGCTCGGCCGACTGGATTGTCGACATAGGCCCACGCGCCGGTGAACACGGCGGTGAGGTGGTGCACAGTGGAAGCTACAAAGATCTGTTGAAGAATCGTCGTTCGCTGACCGGTGCCTACCTGTCGGGCCGCGACGAGTTGCCGATCCCGGCGATCCGCCGTCCGATCTCACGCAAGAAGCAACTGACCGTGGTGGGTGCGCGCGAACACAACCTGCAGGGTATCGAGGTCGGGTTCCCGCTCGGTGTGCTCACCGCCGTCACCGGGGTGTCCGGGTCGGGTAAGTCGACGCTGGTCAACGACATCCTCGCGACTGTGCTGGCCAACAAGCTCAACGGCGCACGACAGGTGCCCGGTCGGCACACCCGGGTCAAGGGACTCGACCAACTCGACAAGCTCGTCCGGGTCGACCAGTCACCGATCGGGCGCACGCCGCGGTCCAACCCGGCGACCTACACCGGAGTCTTCGACAAGATCCGCACGTTGTTCGCCGCAACCACCGAGGCCAAGGTGCGCGGGTACCAGCCGGGCCGATTCTCGTTCAACGTGAAGGGCGGTCGCTGCGAAGCGTGCACCGGCGAGGGCACCATCAAGATCGAGATGAACTTCCTGCCCGACGTCTACGTCCCGTGCGAGGTGTGCCACGGTGCGCGCTACAACCGCGAGACCCTCGAGGTGCACTACAAGGGCAAGACCATCTCCGAGGTCCTCGACATGCCGATCGAGGAGGCCGCCGAGTTCTTCGAACCGGTCACGTCGATCCACCGGTATTTGAAGACGCTGGTCGACGTCGGCCTGGGCTACGTCCGGCTGGGTCAACCTGCCCCGACGCTGTCGGGTGGTGAGGCGCAACGCGTGAAGCTGGCGTCCGAGTTGCAGAAGCGGACCAACGGTCGGGCCGTCTACATCCTCGATGAGCCGACCACCGGTCTGCACTTCGAGGACATCAAGAAGCTGCTCGCGGTGATCAACGGTCTCGTCGACAAGGGCAACACGGTGATCGTCATCGAGCACAACCTCGACGTCATCAAGACCGCCGACTGGATCATCGATATGGGTCCTGAGGGCGGTACCGGGGGCGGCACCGTGGTAGCCGAAGGCACCCCCGAGGACATCGCACTCGAGCCCGCCAGCCACACCGGAAAGTTCCTCGCCGACATCCTCGACGTCGACGAGACGGTCGCCTCCGCTGGCTAACCCCGATTTCGTAGTACGAACCGTCGATATTTCACACGTTCGTACTACGGATCCGGGGAGGCTTATGCCGCGGTCGCCTGCTTGACGGCGGCCCGGATCTGGGCGAGGACCCACAGCGGGCGCGTGGTGATGTCGTGCCACGTGAACCGGAGCACGGTCCAGCCGTTGGCAATGAGGTTGTTCTGTCTTTCCCGGTCGTGTTGGAACGCGTCGGCATCGCTGTGGAAGGCGAAGCCGTCGATCTCGATGTCGATCTTGTGGTCGGGGATCGCGATGTCGAGCACGTACCCACACGCGGGATGGTTCTGCGTCCATCCGACGATGTCCGACGACTCGAGCAGGGCCACTGTCTTGCGTTCGCCCTCCGAGCGCGCACCGGACGACATGGCGGCCAACATCGCACGCGAACGCGGCGAGCCTCGTCGTCCCGCGTTGCGCTTCTGCGCCTCAATGAGCGCAGACAGTGTTGTGTGCTGATTGAGCAGCGCGTTGTCCATCACCCGCACGCCGATGTCGACGGCGGCGTCGAGCACAGTCAGCGGCACCTGCGTCACAGGCAGGCCGTCGATGGCGGTCAGATCTGCGGCGTGCAGCGTGCGGTGCCAAACGCGGGCGCCCGGCACCGGCCGACCGCGTCGGCCGTGCGGCGTGATCACCGTGATCGTCGACCGTGGGTGGGGGATCAGGCCGTGCCACCACGCAGCGCTTCCGCTGCAGAGCGCCGCGCCCGGTCCCGCGGAGAGAACCGCGATTCGGGCACGCATGCGGTCGTCGAGCAGCCGGTCCGCGACGCGATAGACCGAGCGGGTCACGCGAATCCACTCACCGGAAGCGACACGACGTCGGGCACCGTCGGCGCTGCCGCCGCAGGCAGTCGCCTGGGTGAGGCTGAACACCCCGTCGTGATCGGCGATCATCCTGCGCAACGCTGCCAAATCCGTCATGCGGATTGGACGCACCGGCGCCACTGACGGTTCCACCTCAGTTCTCGTAGTCCGAACTGTACGAAAAACGCCGGTTCGTACTACGAAACCGGGGGCTGGGGGCTACTTGCCCATGGACTTGCGGATCTCGTCGAGCTTGCGTTTGGCGGCCTCGTCGCGCGTGCGCATCATCTCGTCGACTTGCCGGCCCTCGGGGCTGGCATGGGCCAGTTCCTCGCTGCCGATAGCGGTGGAGATGCGGTTCTCGATCTTGTCGCGGACGAAGTCGAAGGTGGGCACGCCCGACTCGGAGTAATAGGGGTCGGTGACCGGTGGGACGGACTCGGACGTCGCCGGGGGAGCCGATGCCGGGTCGGCGACGACCTCACCCTCGATGACGTCCGGGTTCGGGTCCTTCGGTGTGTGGCTGGTCACCCCTCCAGCCTACGTCGCGCCTCCGGGTGAGCGACGTCGGTCGCGCACCGGACCGGTGTACTTCTCTCCCGGACCCTCGCCCGGCTCGTCCGGATAGGCGCTCGCGTCGCGGAACGCCAACTGCAGTTGCTTGAGGCCGTCGCGGATGGGCGCGGCATGAACCCCGAGGTCGGCCTTCGACGCATCGACGAGCCCGGCCAGGGCGGTGATCAGTTTGCGTGCTTCGTCGAGGTCCACGCTGTCGGGGTCGGCACCCTCCGCCAGACCGAGCTTCTCCGCGGACGCGCTCATCAACATCACGATCGCGCGCGTGATGACCTCGATGGACGGAATATCGGCCAGATCGCGCACGTTATCCATGTCGGTCTGCTCCGGACCGAGTGCCCCGTCGCTCCCTCCCGGATCGCCCTCACCGGGCATCTGCGCAGGTGACGAATAGGAGTTCTCGGCCATGGCTGCTAGACTCCCACAGTACGACCGCCCCGGTTCGCGCCGGGGTCGCAAGTGGAGTTCCGCTCCCACCGTCACGACGCGGCCAGTCCGCAGTTGTACGGTCCGGTTCACGCCGATGGTCGCGAAGCTGCTGAGCTGCGCGAACGCGTCGGTTCGACGTGTGCGTCGGCGAACCGGTCGGTATCGGAGCCCTGCGGATGCGATCAGCGTCCCGGGGCTCTTCTGCTGAGAGCGATCCTCCTGCCACCGGAGTCACGACTCCTGGCGGTCACCAGAGAAGAACTGATCAAGGAGGCCCCATCAGCACTGAGACCCGCATCAACGAGCGCATCCGCGTCCCTGAGGTCCGACTCGTCGGACCCAACTCGGAGCAGGTGGGCATCGTGCGTGTTGAAGATGCGCTTCGCCTGGCCTACGAGGCCGATCTCGACTTGGTCGAGGTCGCGCCGGACGCACGGCCACCCGTGTGCAAGATCATGGACTACGGCAAGTTCAAGTACGAAGCCGCCCAGAAGCAGCGCGAGTCGCGTCGCAACCAGCAGATGACCGTCATCAAGGAGCAGAAGCTCCGCCCGAAGATCGACGACCACGATTACGAGACCAAGAAGGGTCACGTCGTCAGGTTTCTCGAGGCCGGATCCAAGGTGAAGGTGACCATCATGTTCCGCGGTCGCGAGCAGTCGCGCCCCGAACTGGGCTACCGACTTCTGCAGCGCCTGGGCAACGACGTCGCCGACTACGGCTTCATCGAGACCTCGGCCAAGCAGGACGGCCGCAACATGACCATGGTGCTGGCACCGCACAAGGGTGCGAAGACGCGACAGAAGGCCCAGCAGGGTCGCGACCGCGGTCCCAAGCCTGCGGCCGCCGCCCAGGACGAGAAGACCAGCCAGTAGCCGATCGGATGGCTCAGAGCCGTCCGGTCGCTCAGACACTGACCGCAGCGTGCGAGACACACCCGTGGCGACACGGGTGGTTTCGTTCGCCCGAATGAAGGAAGAACATGCCGAAGAGCAAGACCCACAAGGGTACCGCCAAGCGTTTCAAGGTGACCGGCAGCGGCAAGGTCGTTCGCCAGAAGGCCAATCGTCGCCACCTGTTGGAGCACAAGTCCTCGCGGCGCACCCGCCGCCTCGACGGCATCGCCGTCGTGAGCGACAGCGACGCCCCGCGCATCAAGCGACTGCTGAACAAGTGACCCGACCGGGGGATCCCCCGGCGACGGTCGACACCGACATCTGACGAACAAAGGATTGACACATGGCACGCGTGAAACGGGCGGTGAACGCCCAGAAGAAGCGTCGTTCGACCCTGGAGGCCTCCAAGGGTTACCGCGGACAGCGTTCGCGTCTGTACCGCAAGGCGAAGGAGCAGCAGCTCCACTCGATGACCTACGCCTACCGGGACCGTCGTGCCCGCAAGGGTGAGTTCCGCAAGCTGTGGATCTCGCGTATCAACGCCGCGGCCCGCGCCAACGACATCACCTACAACCGGCTGATCCAGGGCCTCAAGGCCGCCGGTGTCGAGGTGGATCGCAAGGTTCTCGCCGACATCGCCGTCACCGATCCCGAGGCATTCACCGGTCTCGTCGAGGTCGCCCGCAAGGCGCTGCCCTCCGACGTGAACGCACCGGCTGCCTGATCGCGACCGCCACACCCGCACACGACCCGTGATGGAAGTTCTCTCCGAACGTTCCACACGGGTCGTGTCGTATGCGAAGCTCCATCGCACCTCGGTTCGTCGGGCCGAGGGACGGTTTCTGGTGGAGGGACCAAATTCCGTCGGTGCCGCGCTGGCGACCGGACGCGCCGAACGAGTACTCGTCGGCGAGGGCGATGTCGAGCGCCACGCGCCTTTGATCGATGAGGCCCGGTCCGCCGGCGTGGTGATCGAGATGCTGTCCGACCGCGCGGTAAACAAGCTCTCCGAATCCACCACGCCACCGGGGATCTTCGCGGTCTGCACGTTGCTGGACCGGACCCTGTCGGCGGTGCTCGACGCGCAGCCGGCGCTGCTCGCGGTCGCCATCGAACCACGCGAGCCCGGCAACGCAGGAACATTGATCCGCTGCGCCGACGCCATGGGTGCGGACGCGATGATCCTGCTCGGCGACGCGGTCGATCCACACAACGCCAAATGCGTGCGGGCCTCGGCGGGCAGTGTGTTCCACCTCCCGGTCGTACGCCACCGCGACGTGGCCGACGGTCTGGCCGGAATCCGGTCCGCTGGCATCACCACCCTGGCGACGGCCGCCGACGGTGAACTATCCCTCGACGACGCCGACGACATCCTCTCCGGACCGACCGCATGGTTGTTCGGCAACGAGGCCCACGGATTGCCCGACGATGTCGCAGCCGCTGCCGACCATCGTGTCGCCATCCCCATCCGCGGTCGAGCCGAGAGCCTGAACCTGGCGTCGGCAGCCGCGATCTGTCTGTACGCGAGCGCCCGACAGCATCACCTCGCGTGATCCCCGCGTCCCGCCACCTCACACAGCGGCGGGTGTTTGCGCGGCCGATCTGAGTAGTTGTGCTCAGGTCCGGCAGCTCATGACAGGCCACGCTGGCGCCATGACCAGCACCGACACTGCGCGCCGTCGTGGGCGTCTGCCCTCCGCATCTGATCTCGACGCACTGACCGGTGACCGAGACCGGGTGATCGACCTGATCCGGTTGACGTCGCTCGTCGTCGTCATCGCAGGTCATTCGGTGATGTTGACGGTCACCGTCGACGCCGGGGGCCTCACGCCCGGCAATCTGCTCGCCGACTTCCCGATGCTGCAGGCCGCCACCTGGTTGTTGCAGGTCCTGCCGTTGTTCTTCTTCGCAGGCGCGGCAGCTGCCACCTACGGACTCTCCGCAGGACCCATGCCCGCCGCCGGCCACTGGCTGTTCACCCGGGCCCAACGGTTGCTCCGGCCGGTGTTCTGGTATCTGCTCGCGGTGCTCGCCACGAGCATGACGACGTCCGCGGTCGGCGCCGACGCCGCCGCCGATGTGGTCGCCCGTCTCGGTGTGCAATTGCTCTGGTTCCTCGGTGCGTACCTCCTTGTGCTCGCCATCGTCCCGCTGCTGCAACGCATCTGCGTACCGGTGCATGTTGTGGTCGCACTCGCGACGGCGTGGGGGATCACCGCAGTGGTCGACGTGCTCAGACTCGCCGTGGGTTGGCCGACAGTCGGCTATCTGTCGTTTCTGACGGTGTGGTCGATTCCCGCGATCCTCGGTGTCGCGTACGCCAAAGGGTTGGTGTCACCACGGCAGGCCGCTGCCGGTGCACTCGGGTTACTCATCGTCGACATCGCACTGGTCTCCGTTGGTCCGTACGAGAAGTCGCTGGTGACCGTGCCGGGGCAACAGGTGTCGAACATGAACCCGCCCAGTCTGTTGCTCGCCGGTCACGCGATCGTGTTGTGTGGCGCCGCGATCGCCGTGCGCCGCCCGTTGGCGAGGCTGGCCTCGAGGGCTCGCATCTGGTGGTGGGTGGTGTCGGGCAACCGGGGTGCGATGACCCTGTACCTCTGGCACCTGCCGATGCTTGCGCTGCTCATCGTCGCCGGGCAGTCGATCGGACTCAGCCGTGACCCCGCGCAGGGTGCTGCCCTGTTCGGAGTGGTCGTCGGCACCCAGACGGTGCTGCTGCTGGGTGCCATGGTTCCGGCGGTCGCTGCCTTGTCCGTGTTCGAGAACCGCTTGTTGCCCTGGTGGGATGGGCCGGTTGCGACCGGCGCCGCCCGGTCGCGTGACCTCATGGTGTCGGGTGCTCTCGTCGTCACCGGTGGCGCGACGTTGATGACTGCGCGCAACGGTCTCGTCGACGACGGGCTCGTGTGGGCTGCAGTCGCGGTTACCGGCGCTCTACTCGCGAGAGCGATGGCCGGTCGGCGTTGAAGCGGGCCGCCGGCGAGGAACCTGCGCCGCGGCACCACCAGCGGCTCGTCTACTGTTGTAGCCGCACCTAGACGCCCGTTTTCGATCCCGAGGAGACCGCCGACCGTGGCCAGCTCTGCCGACGACGCCCCAGAGATCCGGTTCCCCGAACCGCAGGAACTCGACGCCGCAGCGGCGGCCGCCGTCGCGGCATTCGACGCCGCCGGAGATCTCGACGAACTCGCGCGGGCCAAGACCGCGCACCTCGGCGATCGGTCTCCCGTCGCGCTGGCGCGGCGGGCGCTCGGCAGCCTTCCAAAGGACCAGCGTTCCTCAGCGGGCAAACTGGTCAACGAGGTCCGCGGTCGCGTCAGTGCCGCGCTCGATCTGCGCACCACATCGTTGCAGGCCGAACGCGATGCCGCCGTTCTGGTCGCCGAGGCAGTCGACGTCACCCTGCCCAGTGCGCGGCGCCGCGTCGGCGCGCGCCATCCCATCACGGTGATCGCCGAACAGGTCGCCGACGTCTTCGTGGGGATGGGCTGGGAAATCGCCGAAGGGCCCGAGGTCGAGACCGAGCACCACAACTTCGACGCACTCAACTTCCTGCCCGACCATCCCGCCCGCTCTATGCAGGACACGTTCTACATCGCACCCGAAGGATCGCGCCAGGTCCTGCGCACGCACACCTCGCCGGTGCAGGTGCGTTCGATGCTCAGTCGCGACCTGCCTATCTACGTGGCCTGCCCGGGCCGAACCTTCCGCACCGACGAACTCGACGCCACGCACACCCCCGTGTTCCATCAGATCGAGGGACTGGCCGTCGACAAGGGGCTGACCCTGGCGAATCTGCGCGGCACCCTCGAGGTGTTCGCCCGCGCACTGTTCGGTCCGGAGACCACCACGCGGATGCGGGCGAGTTACTTCCCGTTCACCGAGCCCTCGGCAGAGGTCGACGTGTGGTTCCCCGGTAAGAAGGGTGGACCCGGCTGGGTCGAGTGGGGCGGTTGCGGCATGGTCAATCCGAATGTGCTGCGGGCCAGCGGAATCGACCCCGACGTCTACTCCGGTTTCGCCTTCGGCATGGGGCTCGAGCGGACCCTGCAGTTCCGCAACGACATCTCCGACATGCGCGACATGGTCGAAGGTGACATTCGCTTCACCGTCCCCTTCGGCCCGGCAGTCTGACCGACGCCACCGCCCGGAAATCCGTCCCACGAGACCCGATCGATGAAAGTAGTTGGTTGACGTGCGTGCCCCACAGTCCTGGTACACCGAGGTCCTCCGGCAGGGCGATCCGCAGTGGTCGGCGACCGCCGACGAGATCGACCAGGCCTTTGTCCGGGTCGGATTCGAGATCGAGGACATCGACGCATTCCCGACGATCACCGGCCCGCTGGTGATCGGTCGGGTGGAGACCATTGAGGAACTCACCGAGTTCAAGAAGCCGATCCGGTTCTGCACGGTGGCGGTCGGGGAGGACGAACCCCGTGGCATTGTCTGCGGCGCACGCAATTTCGCTGAAGGTGATCTCATCGTCGCGGCGCTGCCGGGTGTGGTGTTGCCCGGTCCTTTCGAGATCGCCTCCCGCAAGACCTATGGGCGTATCTCCGATGGCATGATCTGCTCGGTCTCCGAGCTCGGGATCGGCAACGATCACAGCGGAATCCTGGTGTTGGCGCCGGGCACCGCCGAGCCGGGTGCGGATGCCCGTGAGGTGCTCGGCCTCGATGACGCGGCCATCGACGTCAACGTCACGCCCGACCGCGGATACGCATTCTCGATCCGCGGCCTGGGTCGCGAACTCGCCGGCAGCTTCGGTGTGCCGTTCGTCGATCCTGCGCTCGCCGCCACCGCCTCGGACGCGACGGGTGACGCCTGGCCGGTCGCCATCGACGACGACTCGTCGGCCACCCGCTACACGGCGCGCGTCATCTCCGGTGTCGACGCGACGGCGGTGTCGCCGTGGTGGATGCAGAAGCGCTTGATGGTCGCCGGTATCCGCCCGATCTCCGCGATCGTGGACATCACCAACTACGTGATGATCGAGCTCGGCCAGCCGCTGCATGCGTTCGACGCCGACAAGCTGACCGGCACCATCACGGTGCGCTCGGCGCAGCCGGGGGAGAAGCTCACCACTCTCGACGGTGTCGATCGGGTACTCGACACCGAGGACGTGGTGATCGCCGACGAGAGCGGTCCGGTCGCGCTCGCCGGGGTCATGGGCGGCGGAGCCACCGAGGTCGGTGCCGCCACCACGACGGTCCTGCTGGAGTCGGCCACCTTCGATCCGGTCCGTGTCTTCCGCACCGGTAAACGCCACAAACTCACCTCGGAGGCGAGTAAGCGCTTCGAACGCACCGTCGACCCCGAGGTCACGGCGGCGGCGTCGGATCGCGCGGCACAGCTCATCGTCGACATCGCGGGCGGTTCGGTGACCTCGCCGTTGAGTGAGGCGCGGGCGGTTGTGCCGACACCGTCGGCGATCTCGATCCCCGCCGACGAACCCGACCGGACCGCGGGCCTGACCTATCCCGCCGGCACCACTGCGGTGCGGCTGCGGGAGGTGGGATGCGTGGTCGAGGGTGGCGAACGCCTCGAGGTGACCCCGCCGTCCTGGCGGCCGGATCTTCGCCAGCGTGCGGACCTCGTCGAGGAGGTCCTTCGGCTCGAAGGGCTCGAGGACATCCCGGCTGTGGTGCCGCGCGCACCGGCCGGCACCGGCCTGACCGCCCCGCAGCGTCGGCGCCGCGCAGTCGGGCGCACGCTTGCGCTCGACGGTTTTGTCGAGGTCCTGCCTTATCCGTTCATGCCGGCCGGGGTGTTCGACGTCTGGGATCTGCCGGCCGACGACGATCGCCGGCGTACCGTCACGGTGCTCAACCCGCTGGAATCCGAACGCCCCGAACTGAACACCACACTGTTGCCGGGGCTGCTGGAAATGGCGGCACGCAACATCGCGCGCGGCCAGCGCGATCTCTCGCTGTACACGATCGGGCAGGTTGTTTTCGCCGGCGACAATGTCGAGCCGGTTGGCGCTCTTGATGTCTCGCAACGACCCGCCGAATCCGATATCGCGGCTCTCGACGCGTCGCTACCGCATCAGCCCTTACATGTGGCGGTCGCCCTCACCGGACTGCGCGATCCCGCCGGCCCATGGGGCCCCGGGCGAGTGGCCGACCATGTCGACGCCTTCGAGGCCGCCCGCACGATTGCGCGCGCAGCCGGGGTCGAGGTACAGCTGACCTCGGCCGAGCGTCGTCCATGGCATCCGGGTCGGTGTGCACGGATCAGCGTTGACGGCACAACCGTAGGATTTGCCGGTGAACTGCATCCGGCGGTGCTGGAACGTGCGGGCCTACCCAAGCGGTTGTGCGCGGTGGAGATCGATCTCGATGCGGTGCCCATCGTGGAACAGCTGCCCGCCCCGCAGGTGTCACCATTCCCGGCCGTCCTGCAGGACGTGGCGGTGGTGGTCGACGACACCGTTGCCGCCGCCGACGTACAGGCCGCGTTGCGCGACGGCGCCGGAGAGCTGCTCGAGGCGATCGACTTGTTCGACGTGTTCACGGGCGAACAGGTGGGTACGGGCAGCAAATCGCTCACGTTCGCGCTGCGTTTCCGCGCCGCCGACCGCACGCTGACCGAAGACGAGGCCAACGAGGCGAAACTCGCCGCCGTCGCCCATGCAGGTGCACAGGTCGGCGCGCGTATGCGCTGACGCAGACCTGCCCATCTGCTCATGACGTGATCGCGAGTGGCGTGGGCTGGCTTTTTGCTGGTGGTGTGACTGTGAGTGGTGTGGGCTGGCCCTTTGTGCTGGTGGTGTGATCGTGAGTGGTGTGGGCTGCCCCTTTTTGCTGGTGGTGTGACTGTGAGTGGTGTGGGTTGCCCCTTTGTGCTGGTGGTGTGATCGTGAGTGGAGTGGGTTGCCCCTTTGTGCTGGTGGTGTGACTGTGAGTGGAGTGGGCTGGCCCTTTTTGCTGGTGGTGTGACTGTGAGTGAAGTGGGCTGGCCCTTTCTGCTGGTGGTGTGACTGTGAGTGGAGTGGGTTGCCCCTTTGTGCTGGTGGTGTGATCGTGAGTGGAGTGGGTTGCCCCTTTTTGCTGGTGGTGTGACTGTGAGTGGAGTGGGCTGGCCCTTTTTGCTGGTGGTGTGACTGTGAGTGAAGTGGGCTGGCCCTTTCTGCTGGTCGAGTAGCCGCGCGAGCGAAGCGAGCCGGCGTATCGAGACCCCGCCGCTGAATTGATTTGCATCAGCGTGCATAATCATCATATGACGATCAGGGTGGCAGTCGCCGGTGCGAGCGGCTATGCGGGTGGTGAGATCCTTCGGCTTCTCTGCGGGCATCCGCGCCTGCGCACCGGGGACCTCGAGATCGGTGCACTGACCGCCGGGGGCAACGCCGGTAGCACGCTGGGATCCCTGCATCCGCACCTGTTGCCGCTGGCCGACCGGATCCTTGAGGACACCACCCCCGAGGTGCTCGCCGGTCACGACGTCGTGTTCCTCGGTCTGCCGCACGGTACGTCCGGCGAGATCGCCGATGCCTTGCCGCCGTCGACGCTCATCATCGATTGCGGCGCCGATCATCGGTTGCAGAACGCGCAGGACTGGCTCGACTACTACGGCAGCGAACATGCCGGGACCTGGCCATACGGTCTGCCCGAACTGCCCGGCAACCGTGACCGACTGCGCGACGCCTCGCGGATCGCGGTCCCGGGCTGCTATCCCACCGTGTCGATTCTGGCGTTGCGGCCGGCCATCGCAGCCGGTCTGGTGGACCCGCATGTCACGGTGGTCGCGGTGACCGGGGCGTCGGGCGCCGGCCGGTCCCCCAAGGTGGATCTGCTCGCCTCGGAGGTCATCGGCTCGGCACGGGCGTATGGCGTGGGTGGCGTCCATCGGCACACCCCCGAGATCTCTCAGGCGTTGTCGGAGGCGGCCGGCACGCCGGTCACCGTGTCGTTCACCCCGGTGTTGGCGCCGATGGCGCGAGGTATCCTCGCCACCTGCACCGCGCGCACCTCCGCGTCGACTGCTGAGGTGCGGGCCGCTTACGAGAAGGCCTACGGTGACGAGACATTCGTGCATCTACTGCCCGAAGGCGCACTGCCGAGCACAGGATCGGTGATGGGTGGCAACGCCGTCCAGCTGGCGGTCACCGTCGACGAGCGAGCCCAGACGCTGGTTGCGGTGGGCGCCATCGACAACCTGACCAAGGGCACCGGCGGCGCAGCAGTCCAATCGATGAACCTCGCGCTCGGCTGGGATGAGGCCGAGGGTCTGAGCACCGTGGGGGTGGCACCGTGACCGCAGACGATCGGATCACTCCGGGAGCCCCGCTCGACGCGCCCCGCCTCGTGCGGGCGCAGGGTGTCACCGCGCCGTTGGGATTCCGGGCGGCGGGAATCGCCGCCGGCATCAAGGCTTCCGGCGCTCCGGACCTCGCGCTGGTCTTCAACGAGGGACCGGAGTACGCCGCGGCCGGAGTCTTCACCCGCAATCAGGTGCAGGCGGCGCCGGTGCTGTGGAGCCGACAGGTGCTCACCGCCGGCCGGTTGCGTGCCGTCGTCCTCAACTCCGGCGGCGCCAACGCCTGTACCGGCCCGGGTGGCTTCCAGGACACTCACGCAACAGCCGAGGCGGTCGCCGATGCGCTCAGCAACTGGGGGACCGAGACCGGTGCCGTCGAGGTTGCGGTGTGCTCCACCGGACTGATCGGTGATCGGCTGCCGATGGATCGTGTGCTGGGCGGGGTCACCGAGATCGTGCACGAGATGGGCGGGGGACTGTCCGGCGGAACCGACGCCGCGCACGCGATCATGACCACCGACACCGTTCCGAAACAGGCTGCCCTGCATCATCCGCAGGGATTCAACGTCGGCGGCATGGCGAAGGGGGCGGGCATGCTCGCGCCCTCGCTGGCCACCATGCTGTGTGTGCTCACCACCGACGCACAGGTCGGTGCCGAGCAACTCGACGCCGCGTTGCGTCGCGCTACCGCACTGACATTTGACCGACTCGACGTCGACGGCTCGTGCTCCACCAACGACACCGTGTTGCTGCTGAGTTCCGGGGCCAGCCAGATACCGGTCGACCAGGCCGATCTCGACGCCGCGGTACTCGCCGTGTGCGACGACCTGGCCGCGCAGCTGATGGCCGACGCCGAGGGCGTCACCAAGCGCATCGTGATCACCGTGGCCGGCGCCCGGACCGAGGACGACGCCGTGACGGTCGGGCGGAGCGTCGCACGGGATTCCCTGGTCAAGACGGCGCTGTTCGGATCCGACCCCAACTGGGGTCGCGTGCTGGCTGCAGTGGGCATCGCATCGGTGACGATCGACCCGGACCGGATCGCGGTGTCGTTCAACGGGACCCCGGTCTGCGAGGCCGGCTGTGGAGTGGCCGGCGCACGCGATGTCGACCTGTCGGGTGAGGACATCGCGGTCCGCATCGAACTCGGGCAGGGAGACGCGTCGGCCAGTATCCGCACCACCGACCTCTCGCACGCGTACGTCGAAGAGAATTCGGCGTATTCGTCATGAGCGGGAAATCAGAGCTGAGCGCTCTCGACAAGGCGATGGTGCTCGCCGAGTCGTTGCCGGCACTGCAGTCACTCCACGGTGCGACCGTGGTGGTCAAGTACGGCGGCAACGCGATGGTCGACGACGACCTCAAATGTGCCTTTGCCGCAGACATGGTGTTGTTGCGCGCCTGTGGAATTCATCCTGTCGTGGTGCATGGCGGGGGACCGCAGATCTCGGCGATGCTCAAGCGACTCGGCCTCGAGGGTGAGTTCCGCGGCGGGTTCCGCGTCACCACTCCCGAGGTGATGGACGTCGCCCGGATGGTGTTGTTCGGACAGGTCGGACGTGAACTCGTCGGCCTGATCAACTCGCATGGCCCGTACGCGGTCGGTATCACCGGCGAGGACGCGCACTTGTTCACCGCGACCCGGCGAACCGTGCGGGTGGATGGTGTCGCGACCGACATCGGTCTCGTCGGCGACATCACCTCGGTCAACACCTCGGCGGTGCTCGATCTCGTGGCCGCCGGCCGGATTCCGGTGGTGTCCACCATCGCCCCGGATCGTGACGGAGTGGTGCACAACATCAACGCCGACACCGCCGCGGGTGCGCTCGCGGAGGCGCTAGGCGCGTCGCGGCTGGTGGTGCTGACCGACATCGAGGGCCTTTACACCGACTGGCCAGACCGTACGTCGCTGGTCGCGCAGATCGGCACCGACCGCCTCGCGGCGCTGCTGGGATCACTCGACGCTGGAATGGTGCCGAAGATGGAGGCCTGCCTGCGAGCCGTCACCGGAGGGGTGCGGGCGGCCCACGTGATCGACGGGCGCGTACCGCATTCGGTGATCGCCCAACTCCTGACCGAGAGCTCGACCGGCACCACCGTGACCGCCGACAACGAGGGGGAACTCGCATGACAGAACCGTTGCAGCAGCGGTGGTCGGCCGCACTGATGAACAACTACGGCACCCCGGCGATCGCGTTGACCAGTGGGTCCGGTGCCGTGGTGCGCGACGCCGACGGCAAGGAGTACCTTGATCTGCTCGGCGGGATCGCGGTCAATGCACTCGGACATGCCCACCCGGCCCTGATCGACGCCGTCACCACTCAGATGCAGACCCTGGGGCACGTCTCCAACCTCTACGTCAGTGCGCCCGCAGTGGAACTGGCCGAGCGCCTGCTCGACAAGTTCGGCCATTCCGGTCGCGTGTTCTTCTGCAACTCGGGCACCGAGGCGAACGAGGCGGCGTTCAAGCTCGCCCGGCTGACCGGTAGGCCGGAGATCATCGCCGCCGAGCGGGCCTTCCACGGTCGCACCATGGGTGCGCTCGCGATGACCGGTCAGCCGGCGAAACGTGCTCCGTTCGAGCCCATGCCGCCCGGTGTGCGGTTCGTCCCCTACGGAGATGTCGCGGCGCTCGACGCCGCGGTCACCGACCGCACCGCGGCGGTCATCCTCGAACCCATTCTCGGGGAAAGTGGTGTCGTGGTGCCGCCCAACGGTTTCCTCGCCGAAGCGCGGCGGATCACCTCCGAACGCGGAGCGCTGCTGATCTTCGACGAGGTGCAGACCGGAATCGCACGTACCGGCGCGTTCTTCGCCCACCAGTCCGCAGGCGTGGTACCCGACGTGATGACCCTGGCGAAGGGGCTCGGCGGCGGGTTGCCGATCGGGGCCTGCATTGCCACCGGTCGCGCCGCCGACCTGTTCGAGCCGGGCCAGCACGGCACCACCTTCGGTGGGAATCCGACGTGTACGGCTGCGGCGCTTGCGGTTCTGCGGGTCATCGAGGAAGAGGGGCTCGTCGATCAGGTGGCCGCGGTGGGCAAATCGATCGCGACGGGCATCGAGGAACTCGATCATCCACAGGTGTCCCATGTGCGCGGGGCGGGTCTGCTGCTCGGTGTCGTGCTGCGCAACCCGCTCGCCGCGCGGGCCGAGAGGGCCGCGCGTGACGCGGGATTCCTGATCAACGCGCCCGCGCCGGATGTACTGCGGTTGGCGCCACCGCTGATCCTCACCGAAGAACAGGGGGCAGGCTTCGTCGCCGCTTTGCCCGCGATCCTGGACCAGGCGGCCGCAGACGAGCAGGGGGAGAAGGCATGACGAGGCACTTTCTGCGTGACGACGACCTGTCGCCGGCGGAGCAGGCCGAGGTGTTGGCTCTGGCCGCCGAGCTCAAGGCATCGCCGTTCGCACAGCGGCCCCTCGAGGGGCCGCGCGGGGTGGGGGTGATCTTCGACAAGAACTCGACCCGTACCCGCTTCTCCTTCGAAATGGGGATAGCGCAGCTCGGCGGGCACGCTGTCGTCGTCGACGGCACCACCACCCAACTGGGGCGTGACGAGACCATCGAGGACACCGGGCGGGTGCTCTCGCGATTCGTCGATGCGATCGTGTGGCGGACCTTCGGTCAGGACCGCCTCGAGGCGATGGCATCCACGGCGACGGTGCCGGTGATCAACGCGTTGTCGGACACCTTCCATCCGTGCCAGGTACTCGCGGATCTGCAGACCATCATCGAACGCAAGGGGCCACCCGCCGGCTTGGCGATGACCTACCTCGGCGACGGCGCAAACAACATGGCCCATTCGCTGGCACTCGGTGGCGTCACCGCGGGGATGCATGTGACCATCAGTGCGCCAACCGGTTTCGAGCCGGCAGCCGAGGTGCTGGAGGCGGTTCGGGCGCGTGCCGAGCAGGCCGGCGGCTCGGTGCGGGTCGTCGCCGACCCGGCGACCGCGGTGGCCGGCGCAGATGTGCTGGTCACCGACACCTGGACATCGATGGGTCAGGAGACCGACGGGAAGGATCGCAAAGGACCCTTCCGGCCGTACCAGATCAACGACGAGCTGCTGGCACAAGCTGACCCCGGCGCCATCGTGCTGCACTGCCTGCCCGCACACCGCGGCGAGGAGATCACCGACGCCGTGATCGATGGCCCGGCCAGCGTGGTCATCGATGAGGCGGAGAACCGGCTGCACGCCCAGAAGGCGCTGCTGGTCTGGTTGTTGAGGCAGTGATGACCGCAGAACGCACTCCCACGGCCCGGTCGGCAGCCCCCTCGTCCCGCCTCACCGCGGGCGAGACCCGGCTGGCGGCGACCAAGGCCGGACGGCACGCGCGCATCGTCGATCTGTTGGCCGCCCACCAGGTACGCAGCCAAGCCGAATTGCAGCACCTGCTCGCCGACCAGGGCATCGAGGCCACCCAGGCGACGCTCTCCCGGGATCTGGACGAACTCGGTGCGATCAAGTTACGCGGCGCCGACGGCGGCATCGGTCGCTACGTGGTCCCAGAGGACGGGTCGCCGGTGCGCGGCGTCTTCGGCGGTACCGACCGTCTCTCCCGACTGCTGGCGGAGTTGCTCGTGTCCACCGACTCCAGTGGCAATCTGGCTGTGCTGCGGACCCCGCCCGGCGCCGCCCATTACCTCGCCAGCGCCATCGACCGCGCGAGCCTACCCGACGTGGTGGGCACGATCGCCGGGGATGACACCATCTTCGTGGTGGCCCGGGAACCGATCGACGGTGCCGAACTCGCCCGACGAATCGAGGGCCTCGTGTAACCACGCGGCCCGTTCCCGACAGCTTCAGATAGTGGCCACGCGCCACAGCCCACAAGAGAACAATCAACTCACAACGCGCCACGAGCGGGAGGACGCCCGCGCCGGCGCGCAGCACACAGAGGAGACAACACATGGCGGAACGCGTCGTACTCGCGTACTCGGGAGGTCTCGACACCTCGGTCGCGATCAGCTGGATCGGCAAGGAGACCGGCAAGGAGGTCGTCGCGGTTGCCCTCGACCTCGGTCAGGGCGGCGAGGACATGGATGTCGTCCGTCAACGTGCGCTGGACTGCGGTGCGGTGGAGGCCGTCGTCGTCGACGCACGCGACGAGTTCGCAGACGAGTACTGCCTGGCGACGATCAACTCCAATGCGCTCTACATGGATCGTTATCCGTTGGTCTCGGCGATCTCGCGCCCGCTGATCGCCAAGCACCTCGTCACCGCCGCCCGCAATCACGGCGGCACCGTCGTGGCCCACGGATGCACCGGCAAGGGCAACGATCAGGTGCGTTTCGAGGTGGGTTTCGCCACCCTGGCTCCCGACCTGCAGGTCCTGGCACCGGTCCGCGACTACGCGTGGACGCGTGAGAAGGCGATCAGCTTCGCCGAGGAGAACGACATCCCGATCAACGTCACCAAGAAGTCGCCGTTCTCTATCGACCAGAACGTGTGGGGCCGAGCAGTGGAGACCGGGTTCCTCGAGGACCTGTGGAACGCGCCCACCAAGGACGTCTACGACTACACCGACGACCCGACCATCAACTGGAACTCGCCCGACGAGGTCATCATCACCTTCGAGAAAGGTCGCCCGGTCGCCATCGACGGCCGTCCGGTCAGTGTCCTCGAGGCCATCCAGGAACTCAATCGCCGCGCCGGTGCACAGGGTGTCGGCCGTCTCGACGTCGTCGAGGACCGACTGGTGGGCATCAAGAGCCGTGAGGTCTACGAGGCCCCCGGCGCCATGGTGCTGATCCGCGCCCACGAGGAACTCGAACATGTGACGTTGGAACGAGAGCTGGGCCGCTACAAGCGGCACACCGACCAGAAGTGGGCCGAACTGGTCTATGACGGACTGTGGTTCTCTCCGTTGAAGCGGTCGTTGGACGCTTTCGTCGCCTCCACCCAGGAGCACGTCAGCGGCGACATCCGCCTCGTCCTGCACGGCGGGCACATCGCGGTCACCGGCCGGCGCAGTGGTGAGTCGCTCTACGACTTCAACCTCGCCACCTACGACGAGGGCGACAGCTTCGACCAGTCCGCCGCACGCGGATTCGTCGAGCTGCACGGACTGTCCTCGAAGATCGCGGCCAAGCGAGATCTCGACCTGTGAGCTCGCACGGCACCAACGAGGGCTCGCTGTGGGGCGGTCGGTTCGCCGACGGACCCGCCGCCGCCATGGCCGCCCTGAGTAAGTCCACCCACTTCGATTGGGCGCTGGCACCTTTCGACATCGAGGCGTCGATGGCGCATGCGCGGGTCCTGCATCGCGCCGGCCTGCTCAGCGACGCGGACCGTTCGGCGATGCTCGCCGGGTTGTCGCAGCTCGCCGCCGACGTCGCCGACGGCACCTTTGTCCCAGCACAGAGTGATGAGGACGTGCACGGAGCGCTCGAGCGCGGGCTGATCGAGCGGGTCGGGCCGGAGCTCGGCGGGCGTCTGCGCGCCGGTCGTTCACGCAACGATCAGGTTGCCACGCTGTTCCGGATGTGGCTGCGCGCCGCGATGCGTCGTGTGGCCCTTGGCTTGCTCGATGTCGTCGACGCCCTGGCCGACCAGGCCGAGTCGCACCCGGACGCGGTGATGCCGGGTAAGACGCATCTGCAGGCCGCGCAACCGGTTCTGCTGGCGCATCATCTGCTCGCACACGCGCACCCATTGCTCCGCGACATCGATCGGCTGGCCGACGCAGACCGGCGAACCGCGGTGTCGCCGTATGGTTCCGGCGCGCTGGCCGGGTCATCACTGGGACTGGATCCGGCGGCGATCGCGACGGACCTGGGGTTCGACCGCGCGGCCGAGAACTCCATCGATGCCACCTCGTCGCGCGATTTCGCCGCTGAGGGAGCCTTCGTTTTGGCGATGATCGGGGTCGATCTGTCCCGGCTGTCCGAAGAGATCATCCTGTGGAGCACACCGGAATTCGGGTATGTGACGCTTGCTGACGCCTGGTCGACGGGCAGTTCGATCATGCCGCAGAAGAAGAACCCGGATGTCGCCGAACTCACTCGCGGCAAGTCCGGCAGGCTCATCGGAAACCTAACCGGTCTGCTCGCGACGCTGAAGGCCCAACCGTTGGCCTACAACCGCGATCTTCAGGAGGACAAGGAGCCGGTATTCGACTCGGTGGCCCAGTTGGACCTGCTGCTACCGGCGATCACCGGCCTGGTCGCGACGCTGGAGTTTCACACCGACCGCATGGCCGAACTCGCCCCGGCTGGTTTCACCCTGGCCACCGACATCGCTGAATGGATGGTGCGCCAAGGAATTCCGTTCCGGGTAGCGCACGAGGTGGCCGGTGCGAGTGTTCGTGCCGCCGAGGAGCGCGGAGTCGGCCTGGCCGATCTCGACGATGCCACGCTCGCGTCGATCAGCCCCGATCTCCGGCCGGAGGTGCGTGAAGTGTTGACCGTCCGGGGTTCCATCGAATCACGCAACGCCCAGGGCGGGACGGCCTCGGTTCAGGTCGCCCGTCAGTTGTCCGATGTCCGCGCCGACGTGGCCCGGCGGCGCGCCGAATGGTCGAGAGGCGTGGAGACGCCAACCATCTGAGTACGCTGATGACGCCGCCCGCGGGGAGGTCGGTACAGTGACGTGCATCACGTGAACGACTACGGGAGGGGAACGACGTCATGGTGGGCCTACCCGCATTGCCCGACGTCGGCGCCGCGGTGGACCGGGTTCTCGCCACCGCGCAGAACGGCCTCGAGGTGCTGCGTTTCGGCGGACTCGACACCGGAACCGAGCCGGCGCCGTTCAACGTGGTGGAGACATCGAAGATGTTCCGGCTCCGCCGGTATTTCCCGGACACCCCCAGCACCGGACCGCAGATTCTGCTCGTCCCGCCGATGATGGTGTCGGCCAACGTCTATGACGTGACCGAACACAATGGTGCGGTCTCGGTGCTGCAACGGGCGGGGATCACCCCGTTCGTGATCGACTTCGGCTCACCGGACTCCGAAGAGGGCGGCATGGAGCGGACCCTCGCCGACCACATCGTGGCCGTGAGCCGTGCCATCGACCTGATCATCGAGTCCAGTGGGAAAGACGTCCATCTCGCGGGTTACTCGCAAGGTGGCATGTTCGCGTATCAGACCGCGGCGTATCGCCAGTCCACGGGCATCGCGAGCCTGATCACCTTCGGTAGTCCGGTCGATGTGCTCGCGGCGCTGCCGCTCGGGCTGCCGCCGGCCCTGGTGGTCCCGAGTGCCGAGATCCTCGCCGACAAGGTGTTCAACCGTCTGTGGGTACCCGGCTGGATGGCTCGAGCCGGATTCCAGCTGGTCGACCCGGTGAAGACCGCGCGCAGCCGGATCGACTTTCTGCGCAAACTACACAACCGGGACGCGTTGCTGCCGCGGGAGGACCAGCGGCGCTTCATCGAGGCCGAGGGGTGGGTCGCGTGGTCGGGCCCGGCGGTCGCGGAACTACTCCGGCAGTTCGTGGTGCACAACCGGATGATGTCGGGTGGGTTCGTGATCAATGGAGACCTGGTTTCACTCACCGAGATCACTTGCCCGGTACTGGCTTTCGTAGGTGAGGCCGACGACATCGGTCAGCCTCAGGCGGTACGTGGAATACGCCGCGCGGCACCGGCTGCCGCCGTCTTCGAGTCCCGCGTACCGGTCGGACATTTCGGTTTGGTGGTGGGTAGTACCGCAGGGGCACATACCTGGCCGACCACCTCGGACTGGGTATTGTGGCAAGCCGGACTCGGCGAACGTCCGCCGCTCGTCGAGGACATGACCGACGACGATGATCCGCACGGCTCGGGCGTGAGCCTGTCGTCGCGGATCACCCACGGGCTCGGCTCACTGGCAGACGCCGGCGGTGGCGTCTCGCGCGAACTGCTGGTGATGGCCAACTCGCTGCAGCGCACCACGCGGGCAGTGGCACAGGAATCGGTGCGCACCGTGCCGCGCCTGTTCCGGCTCGGCCAGATCCAGTCGGGTACCCGGATCTCGCTCGGAAAGTTGATGTCGGAGAACTGCAAGCGTGCACCCGAGCAGGAACTGTTCCTGTTCGAGAACCGTGTGCTTTCCCATGCGGACGTCAACACGCGAATCGACAACGTGGTCGCCGGCCTCGTGTCTTGCGGGGTGCGGCCGGGCCAGCACATCGGCGTGCTGATGGAGACGCGCCCCAGTGCGCTGGTGGTGGTGGCGGCCTTGTCACGACTCGGCGCGGTCGCCGTCATGCTCGCCGCCGATGGCGACATGCGGGAGATGCTGCGGCTGGCCGACGCTTCGGTCGTGGTCACCGACCCAGGACATCTGTCGGAGGCGTCCGGTGTGTGCGACCGGGTGTTGGTGCTCGGTGGCGGCAGTGGCGGGTCGCGGTCGATCTCCGAGGCGGACGGCACATCGGTGATCGACATGGAACAGATCGATCCCGCCGAAGTGGTGATGCCCACGTGGTATCGACCGGACCCCGGTCTGGCCGGTGACCTCGCGTTCATCCTGTTCACCCGCAGCGCGGGTCAGTTGGCTCCGTGGCCGGTGACCAACCATCGGTTCGCGCAGTCGGCATTCGGAGCGGCATCGGCGGCGGGTCTCACCGATCGTGACACCGTGTACTGCCTGCCGCCGCTACATCACGCATCCGGCCTGCTCACCACGCTCGGCGCCACCGTGGTGGGGCGGTCACGGATCGCGCTGTCCAACGGAATAGATCCTGACACCTTCACCGCCGAGGTCAACCGCTACGGGATCACCGTGGTCTCCTACACGTGGACGATGATGCGGGAGATCGTGCGCGCCGAAGGGTTCCGCATCAACCAGCACAACCCGATCCGGCTGTTCATGGGTTCGGGAATGCCGGTGGGACTGTGGGACGACGTCATGGAGCATTTCCCCCGCGCACGCGTGCTGGAGTTCTTCGCCACCGCGGACGGCTCGGCGATTCTCGCCAACGTGTCCGCGAACAAGGTCGGGTCGATGGGGCGTCCGCTGCCGGAGACGAACCCGCTGGAGGTGGCGGCCTATGACCTCGCCGCCGATCGGCTCGTGATCGATGACCATGGTTTCGTCCGCAAGGCTGCGGTGGGCGAGCCTGGGCTGCTTCTGGCCCGCGCCCGGCATCGATTCGACACTTCGGCGACAGTGCTACGCGACGTCTTCACCCCTCAGGACCGGTGGGAGGTTTCCGGACATCTGTTCGTCCGCGACGTCGATGACGATCTGTGGTTCCTGGGGTCGCTGGACAACATCATCCGAACCTCCGACGGCCCGGTGTTCATCCCGCCGATCGAGGCGATCCTGTCGCAAATGGAACCGGTCGATCAAGCGGTTGCCTATGGAGTCGGTGCGCCGGGCCGGCAAGTGGCGGTAGCCGCGTTGACGCTACGCGCAGATCACCCGGCGGAATCCTTGACCGTGACCCAATTGCGCATTGCCCTCGGCGAATTCGTCGCCGAACAGCGTCCCCATCTGATCCACCTGGTCGATGAGATTCCCGTCTCCGACGCCTACCGCCCACTGTCGTCCGGCTTCGCGCAACGCGGTCTACCGCGACCGGGCTCGAAGGTGTGGTACCGGGACAGCGAGGGGCGTTATCGCAGGTACACGCGGTCGGCGGCGGCGACGATGGGGTGGTCGGTACAAGCCGGCGCCGGTGGCAACGCCCCGGCTGCCAGTGATCACTGAGGTCAGCGCGGCGGGCGATAGAGTGAAGCCCTAGTACACGGTGAACGACGAGGGGACTGCGCGGACATGGCGACACGAGCCGAATCCATCGATCCGATCACGCGGGAGCGGCTGGTGTGCCCGCAGGATCGTGGTCCGCTGCTCGATGCCGGCGATGAGTTGTACAACCCACGGCTGCGGGTGGCCTACCGGATCGATTCCGACGGCATCCCGGTCATGCTCGCCGACGAGGCGCGTGCCGTGGCCGACGACGAACACGCCCGGATCACCGGCGACGCATCCGGGTCTGTCTGACCTGTGGGTAGGTGATCGCGACGGACCGCCCAGGTGACAGGATCGAGTCGTGAGTACCGAGACGTCTGACCGGCCGACGACCGACATCCTCTCCGAACTCGAGTGGCGTGGCCTGATCGCGCAGTCGACCGACCTCGACGATCTCCGCGCTGAGATCGCGCGCGGACCGATCACCCTGTATGCCGGATTCGACCCGACGGCATCGAGCCTGCACGCCGGACACCTCGTCCCACTGCTCACGCTGCGCCGGTTCCAGGAGGCGGGGCATCGACCGATCGTGCTGGCCGGTGGCGCGACCGGACTCATCGGTGACCCACGCGATGTCGGCGAACGCGCGATGAACGCACCTGACACCGTGGCCGACTGGGCCGACCGGATCGGCGGACAGCTGCGCCGGTTCGTGAGCATTGACGACTCGCCCACCGGCGCATTGGTGGTCAACAACCTCGACTGGACTCAACAGCTCAGTGCCGTCGAGTTCCTCCGGGACCTGGGCAAGCACTTCTCCGTCAATGTGATGCTGGCTCGCGACACCGTCAAGCGCCGGCTCGAGTCGGACGGAATGAGCTACGCCGAGTTCAGCTACCTGCTGCTGCAGTCCAATGACTTCGTGGAACTCAACCGCAGGCACGGATGTGTACTCCAGGTCGGTGGTTCCGATCAATGGGGAAACATCGTCGGCGGTGTCGATCTCGCGCGCCGACTGGACGCGACGTCACTGCACGGGATGACGGTGCCACTCGTCACGTCGTCGGACGGCAAGAAGTTCGGGAAGTCCACCGGCGGCGGCAGCCTGTGGCTGGACCCGGAGCTGACCAGCCCATATGCCTGGTATCAGTACTTCGTGAACACCGCAGACGCCGACGTGGTGCGGTACCTGCGGTGGTTCACCTTCCTCGGACGAGACGAGATCGACGACCTCGCGCGGGCTACCGAGGAAACGCCGCAGCTCCGGCTCGCGCAAAAGCGTCTGGCCGCGGAGATGACCACGCTGATCCACGGCGCCGCGCATACCGCCGCCGCCGAATTGGCCAGTCAGGCTCTGTTCGGTAGGGCTGAGTTGGCTGATCTCGATGAGGGCACGCTCGCCGCGGCCGTGGGTGAGACCACGGTCGCCGATTACGCGGGAACGAGCCCCACACTGGTGGAACTGCTCGTCGACACGGGTTTGTCCGAGAGCAACAAGGCGGCGCGCCGTGCGATCGGTGAAGGCGGCGCATACGTCAACAACGTGAAGATGAGCGACGCGGATTGGCGGCCGGAGGCAGGCGATCTACTACACGGTCGCTGGTTGGTGATCCGCCGAGGCAAGAAGAGTTTCGCTGGAGCACGCGTAGTCCTCTGACCAGGCGATTTGACGCGTTGTTCTCGTCTGTGTAACTTAATCGACGCACCGCAGAGAGCAACTTCCCGGAGCCGACAGGAACCGGGCAGAAGCAGAGTGTCCGAACCTAGCCGTTTCGGAACATTGCGGAGCCGGCCAGGGATCCGGGACGCAAAGACTTGCGCACCGGAATCCGACCGGGTAGGCTAGAAGAGTTGCCTCGGAGACGAGAGCAACACTTCTGAACATCAGCTCGCAGATGAACGCCTCTTAGAAGGGGACGTATCAGCGGGTGTGTGTTCTTTGAGAACTCGATAGTGTGTTGATGGATTGTCTGATGCCATTTTTTGTGGCATTGGTTTTGTGGATGTCCTGCACTCCTCGTGTGTGGGATGTCTGTGGAGTTTTTTGCCAGT